>NZ_FMCI01000198.1 GCF_900091845.1 Streptomyces sp. SolWspMP-5a-2 | reverse complement strand
CCCCGCCCCCACCGGCACCCGGAGCGGCGCCCCGGCTGCCGCGCCGGGTGCCGCAGACCAGCCTCGCCGCCGAACTGCGCGAGGACGTCCCCGCCGAACAGGGCTCCTGGGCCGAGGAGTTCACCGCGGAGCGGGCCGCGGCCTCGCTCGGCGGGTTCCAGCGCGGCACCTTCCAGGCCCGCGACGAGGACGACGAGGACATTGACCCGGAGCCGGGCACCCCGGTGACACCCGCGGGCACCCCCGTGCCCTGGACTCCGCCCGCCGATCGCTGACGAAGGACACCGCCATGACACGCCCCATACCCGCCACGCACACCCAGCTCGACCAGTTGCTCACCGGCCTCGTGGACCGGGTCGCCGAGGTGAACCACGCCGTCGTGCTCTCCGAGGACGGGCTGGTCGTCTCCAAGTCGACCGGGTTCCTGCGCGACGACGCCGAGCGGCTCGCGGCGACCGCGTCCGGTCTCATGAGCCTGAGCAAGGGCGTCAGCATGGACTTCCGCGGCGGTCCGGTGCGCCAGGCGCTGATCGAGATGGCGCACAGCTACCTGATCCTGGCGTCGGCGGGCCCCGGCGCGCACCTGGTGGTGCTCACCAGCCAGGGCGCGGACGTCGGCGTGGTGGCCTACCAGATGAACATGCTGGTGAAGAAGATCGGCGAGCACCTGAGCGCGGCGCCGCGGGCGGGCGTCGGACCCAGCGCCGAGCCCGGCGCGTGAGGTGAGCGGCGGTGACACGGCGGGCCGCCTGGTGCGGCCCTTCGCCCTGACCGGCGGACGGACCCGGCCCAGCCGTGCCGACTTCACCCTGATCACGACGGTGACCGCGATCGACCCGCCGCCCGCGTGGTCCGCCCGACCGCAGGCCGAGCAGCAGCGCATCCTGCGCCGGTGTGCCGAGCCGGTCGCGGTGGCGGAGCTGGCCGCGCTGCTCGACCTGCCGGTGAGCGTGGTCGTGATCATGCTCTGCGATCTGCTGGAGGCCGGACGGATCACCGCCCGCCCCCCGCACCCCGTCTCCCGGACCACGGATCTGGACCTGTTGCAGAAAGTGAGGGACGGCCTTGGCCGGCTCTGAGATCGCCGCCCCGACCGCGCCGGACACGGTCAAGATCCTGATCGCCGGCGGGTTCGGCGTCGGCAAGACCACGATGGTCGGCTCGGTCAGTGAGATCGCGCCGCTGCGCACCGAGGAGGCGCTGACGACGGCGGGCCTCGGCGTGGACGACCTGGACGGCATCGAGGAGAAACGTGCCACCACGGTGGCGCTGGACTTCGGCCGGATCACCGTCAGCCGCGAGCTGGTGCTGTACCTGTTCGGGACGCCGGGCCAGCAGCGGTTCTGGTTCATGTGGAACGACCTGGCCGTCGGCGCCCTGGGCGCGGTCGTCCTGATCGACGTGCGCCGCCCGGAGTCCAGCTTCGCCGCCATCGACTTCTTCGAGCGCCGGGGCATCCCGTTCGTGGTGGGCGTCAACGGCTTCCACGGCGCGCACCCGTACCCGCCGGACGAGGTCCGCGAGGCGCTGGCGCTGCCCGAGCACGTCCAGGTGATGCTCTGCGACGCCCGGGACCGCGAGTCCTGCCGTGACGTGCTGATCGCGCTGATCGACCAGCTGATCACCAAGGCGCTCCAGTCCAACGGCACCGGACGACTGGCCCGCCCCGCCCCGTGAACCACCGGGCGGGACGGGCCCGCCACGGCACCTGACCCACCGGGCACGACGAGCCGCCCCGGCAGTGCGGCAGAGGACGCGGCGACGACGCCCGGGGACGGCGCCGGTCCTGGCGGTGGTGCCCGTCCGGGGCGGTCAGAACCAGCCAAGACCGTTCCGCTGATTGACGTGTACGCGTCGCACTCCTACGTTCTGACCGGCCACCCGAACTCTGTTCGAGATACCGACAGTTCGAGAGGTCGCCTCCTCCTCCGCCCACGCCACGCCCGTCCGCCTTGCCGCGCGCACCCCAGGAGACGCAGATGACAGACCCCCGGCCCGGCCCCCGTCCGTCCCGCCGCGCTCTGCTCGGCATGGCCGCCGCCGTGCCGCTCGCCGCGAGCGGCGTCCTCGCCGCCGGGGCCGGGACCGCGCACGCGGCCGACTCGGCGTACGTGATGGGCTACTTCACCGAGTCCCCCGACATGCTGGGCGCCGACTACGGGCTCCACCTGGCCGTCAGCACCGACGGGCTCCAGTGGACCCCGCTCAACCAGAACGCCCCGGTCGCCACCCCCACTGCGGGCTCGCTCGGGCTGCGCGACCCGTTCATCCTGCGCAGACAGGACGGCACCTTCGTGGTGCTCGCCACCGACCTCAAGGGCACCGACTGGAGCTACGTCAGCCAGTACGTCCACGTCTGGGACTCCGCCGACCTGCGCACCTTCACGGGCTACCGCCGGATGCGGCTGCACGACATGAACACCCACAGCTGGGCACCCGAGGCGTACTGGGACGCGGGCCGCAAGCAGTACGGCGTGATCTACTCCGCCGTCAACTCCAGCGGCCACAACGTGATCATGGTGAACTACACCACCGACTTCGTCACCGCGGGCGCCCCGCAGGTCTTCTTCGACCCGGGCTACGACGTGATCGACGGCGACCTCGCGGTGGGCGTCGGCGGGGTCAACTACCTCTACTTCAAGAAGAACTCGACGCTGGTCGGCGCCCGCTCCAGCTCGCTCGACCCGGGCAGCTTCACCGAGTTCAGCACTCCCGTCGCGCACGGCGGCACGGAGGCGCCGACGCTCGTCAAGTCGCTCACCTCGAACTCCGTCCACTACCTCTGGGGCGACACCTGGTCGCCGAACGGGGTCTTCTACGCCTGGCAGACCAGCAGTCTGGCTTCCGGCACCTGGACCGCGCTCGACCAGCGGACCTACACCCAGCCGCTCAACTCCAAGCACCTCACGATCCACCCGATCACCGCGGCCGAGTACACCAACCTGATCGCCAAGTGGGGCACCCCGGCCTGGAACCGGCTCAAGTCCTACAACTACCCGGCCCGTTACGTGCGGCACTCCGACTACACCGCCCGCATCGACGCGTACGCCTTCGACCCGTACCCGGACTCGCAGTGGCGGCTGGTGCCGGGCCTGGCCGACAGCACCGGCGTCTCCTTCCAGTCGGTCAACCACCCGACCCGGTACCTGCGGCACTACGACTACGCGCTGCGGCTCGACGTCAACGACGGCACCTCGGTCTTCGCCGCCGACGCCACCTTCCAGCGCACCGCCGGGCTCGCCGACTCCGCCTGGACGTCGTTCCGTTCGTACAACAACCCGACGCGGTACATCCGGCACTCCGACTACGTGCTGCGGATCGACCCGGTCTCCACCGCCACCGATCGGCAGGACGCGACCTTCCAGGTCGGCTACTGACCGCTCACAGCGCGGCCAGCACCGGCAGCAGCCCGCTCGCGGTGGTCACGTCCGCCGTGAGCGGGCGGTCGTCGGTGCCGTGCGGCAGCACAGCGGCGACGACGGTGAGCGCGGGCAGCTCGACCGGCCCCGGCCGCATCCGCAACGCCCGCGCGGCGCTGACCAGTTCGCAGGCGAGGACGGTGGCGTAGGCGTCGGCCGCCCGCAGCGCCTGCCGGGCCGCCTGCCCGGCGAAGCTGGCCGCCTCCTCCAGACCGTGCGAGAGGACGGCGTGCCCGGCCGAGGCGGGCGCGGTGCTCGCGCGCAGCTCGGCGAGGGCGGAGTGGGCGGTGTACTCCAGGATCATCGTGCCCGAGCTGCTCGCCGGTCCCCCGGTCAGGAAGGCGTTCAGGCCGGTGAGTTCGGAGCGGCCGAGGGCGATCAGCCGGGCGGCGGAGAGCTGCGCGGTCTGCAGGACGGCGAGGTTGAGTCCGTCGAGGGCGAGCCCGAGGGGCGCGGCGAAGAAGCCGCCGTGGTGGTGGGCGGTGCCCGCCTCCGGGTCCATGAGGGGGTTCTCCGACGGGCAGTTGATCTCCACCTCGACGATCCGGCGCAGCGCCCCGGACGCGTCGAGCGCGCAGCCGTGCACCTGCGGGAAGGCCCGGAAGCCGTACGGGTCCTGGATGCGGCGGCCCTGGGACACCGACCCGGCGAGCAGCCGCCGTATCTCGGCCGCCGCGTGGGCGGCGCCGGGGTAGGGGCGCAGGGCGTGCACGGGGGCCGCGTACGCCTCCAGGGAGCCGGAGACGGCGGCCAGGGAGAGCGCGGCGACCACGTGGGTGGCGCGCAGCAGGGTGTCCAGGGTGTGCGCGGCGAGCGCGGCCTGGCCGAGCGCGAGGGCGTTGCTGCTGAGCAGGGCGAGCGCGTCGCCGGGCCGCAGGGTGACCGGGGCGGGCAGTGCGTGGCCCGGTTCGCCGAGCCAGGGGCGTTCGCCGATCAGGGTGAGGCCGGTCTGGGCGAGCGCGGTGAGGTCACCGGTGCCGACGCCGCCGTACTCGTTGACCGCGGGCCGCACGCCCAGGCGCAGGGCCTCGGTGAGGGCGGTGACGAAGGCGGGGTGGATGCCGGAGCCTCCGGCGAGGAGCTGGTTGGCGCGCACGGCGAGCAGGGCGCGGGTCTCGCGGGCGGGGAGCAGGGCGCCCGCGCCGCCCGCGTGGCTGCGCAGCAGGCGCAGGCCGTGCCCGGCCTCGTCGGCGGGGTCGACCGCGACGGAGCGGTGGGCGCCGACGCCGGTGCCGCGGCCGTAGAGGCGTCCCGCGGCGGCGAGCCGTTCGGCGGTGCGGTAGGAGCGGTGGGCCCGTTCGAGGGCGGCGGGCGCGGGTTCGGGGATCGCGGTGCCGTCGGCCAACCGGGCCAGGGTGGCGAGGTCGAGCGTCGTCCCGTCGAGCGGGACGCGGGCGACGCGGGTGCCCTGTGGTGCCGGGGGCACCCGCGTCGGTCCGTCGGCGGTGGCGTCGGCGCCGCCGATGCCGTCGGTCGCGTCCAACGGGCCCGTCAGACCAGTCCGACCGACTTCAGCCAGGTCTTGGCCACGTCGAGCGGGTCCTTGTTGTCGGCCTGCACCTGGGTGTCCAGGCTGAGCAGGGTCTTGGTGTCGAGCTTGGCGGAGACGGCGTTGAGCGCGTCGACGGCCTTCTGCGGCAGCCCGCTCTTGTAGACCAGCGGCTGGACGTTGGCGAAGCCGAAGAGGTTCTCCGAGTCCTGGAGGACGACGAACTTCTCCTTCTCGATCGCCGGGTCGGTGGTGAAGATGTCCGCGGCCTGCACGGTGTTCTTCTTCAGCGCCGCCTGGGTGAGCGGGCCGCCCGCGTCGAGCGCCTTGAAGGTCTTGAACTCGATGCCGTAGACCGACTTCAGGCCGACCAGGCCCTGCTGGCGGGTCTGGAACTCCGGCGAACCGCCGATGACCAGGTCCTTCGCGATGCTCTTGAGGTCCGCGACGGTGGACTCGGAGGTCAGGTTGTACTTGGCGGCGGTCTCCGCGTTGACGGTGACGGAGTCCTTGTCCTGCGCGGACGCCGGGTCGAGCAGCGTCAGCTTGGAGTCCAGCTTCGCCTCGATGGCCGCGGTGGTGGCCTCGACCGTCTTGGGCGCCGCCTTGGCGTCGAGGTAGGCGAGGAGCGCGCCGTTGTACTCGGGCAGCACGGTGATCGAACCGTTCTTGAGCAGCCCGTACGTCGTCTCGCGGCTGCCGATGTTCGGCTTGTAGGTGACCTTGACACCCTTGGCCTTGAGGGCCTCGCCGTAGATGTCGGCGATCAGGATGCTCTCGGCGAAGTTGTTGGAGCCGACGACCACGGTCTTGCCGTCCGACGAGCCCTCGTTGAGCGGGTCGGACTTGCCGTCGTCGGAGGAGGAACATCCCGCCAGCAGGGCCGTCGTCGCGGCCAGCGCGACGGCGACCGCGGTGTTCTTCTTGAGGGACGTGCTGCGAGGGAGGTTGGAAGTCACGATTCCCGTTCCGGACTGTGGGGATGGGGCGGAAGCAAGCTCTGCATACTGATCCAATCCAGCCAGTTCTCACCCGGTCAAGGGCCCTCCGGTCACCAAGTGGTCTCAATACGTAGCCTGTTGTGAAGGAAACGCGAACATACCTGGGCGGAAGCGGAGGCTCTTTGTAACGGATTCTTGACGTAGGGCGACACCCTTGATCGTTCCACCAGACGGTAGTCTCACCGAAGTTGGCATCGGCCACAGCCGTGTGCGGGCGACTCGTCCGTGTTGTCCGCACCGCATTCCTCGATCAGGTATCGATCAGAATCAGTCACGCGCATCGTCGCGCGCGACGAGATCCCCCACGAAGGAGGCCCGGTGTCCACGAACGAGGTGGACGCGACCCCCAGACAGGCCCCGCCTCCCAAGGCCGGCCTGCGGGGCATCGCCGACCGGTGGCCGTTCAGGCGCAAGCTCAACCTCTTGGTCGGCATCCCGCTCGCGGTGGTCGCCGTCCTGCTCGCCTATCTGGTCGTCGACCAGATAGGCCAGTCGAGCGACGCCTCGGAGGCGGCCCGCACGGTGCGTGACAGCGCCCAGGTCGCCACCCTCGTCGACCGGGTGGAGGCCGAGCACCAGCAGGCCATCCTGCTCTCCGTGCGCCACGAGGCCGTCGGCGCCGGCGCGAAGCCCTCGCTGACCGGCTACCGGGCCGCACAGAGCGCCGTCGACCAGCAGGTCGAGAAGGTGCGCGACACCTTCGGCGACCGGCTCCCGGCCACCGAGGCGCAGGCGCTGCGCGAGGTCAACGGCCTCACCAGCCTGCGCGAGACGGTCGAGCAGGGCTATCTGCCCGCCGACAACATCGACCCGGCGTACACCAACGCCGCCAAGGGCCTGATCGACGGCCTCGGCCTGGACCGCAACAAGGCCCTCGCCGACACCTTCACCGGCAACCTGCTGGACTCGCTGCTGCGTGCCGCCGCCGCCCACAGCTCCTTCGAGACCAGCGTCTTCTCCGCGCGCACCGGTGACACCAACGCGCTGATCGAGTTCAACAACGCGGTCGGCTCCTACGAGCTGTTCACGCACCAGTCGCAGCGGTTCGCGCGGTTCGCCACCGAGGAGCAGACCGACCGGCTCAACGAGATCGAGCACAACGCGGCGCAGGCCACGATCATCCAGCACTACGCCGAACTCCAGCTCGACCCGAGCGGTCTGCAGGCCCAGAGCCCGGCCCGGATCAGCAAGGCGCTCTCGGAGGCCCTCGCCTCCTACCCGGAGTACCGCAAGCAGTCCGAGACCCGGCTGAAGATCACGGACGCGCTGATCGACGAGATCGCCGACCGCGCCGACGCCGCGTCCGGCGACGCGAGCCTGCGCGCCGGTCTGCTGCTGAGCGTCGGCCTGATCGGCTTCGCGGTGTGGATCGCGTTCTCCGTGGTGGTGCGCCGCTCGGTGGTCCGCCCGGTGATGTCGCTGACCGCCGCGGCCCAGGAGGTCGCCGAGGTGGCCGGGCGCGAGCTGGCCCGGGTCGCCGACGACGACACCGGTGACGACAGCCCGCCCCGGCTGCGCGAGATGCCGTTCACCGCGGACGACGAGATCGGTGAACTCGCCGCCGTCTTCAACCGGGTGCAGACCACCGCCATCGCGCTGCTGGAGCGGCAGGTCCTCAGCCGCCGCAACACGGCCGAGATGTTCGGCAACGTCGGCCGCCGCGTCAGCAACCTGACGACCCGTCAACTCGCCCTGATCGACGCCGTGGAGCGCGGCGAGACGGACCCCGCGCTGCTCGAACGCCTCTACTCCATCGACCACATCGCCGTCCGGCTGCGGCGCAACGCCGACTCCCTGATGCTGCTCGCCGGCATCCGCGAGACGGTCCTCGACTCGGGCCCGACCGAGCTGACCAACGTCGTGCGGGCCGCGCTCGGCCAGATCGAGGGCTTCCATCGGGTGCAGTTGCAGGCCCGCACCGAGGCCATGGTGGAGCCCGACATCATCGGCGACCTCACCCTGATGGTGGCCGAACTCCTTGAGAACGCCGTGGCGTTCTCCCCGGCCGGCAGCCCCGTCGAGGTCGCCGTGCGCAGCAACGAGGACGGCGCGTCCATCGTCGTCGCCGACCACGGCCTGGGGATGAGCGCCGAGCGGCTCGCCGAGGAGAACGCCCGGCTGATCCGCCGCGAGCGCCTCGACCTGGTGCCGACGAAGGTGCTCGGCCTCTTCGTGGTCGGCACCCTGGCCCGCCGCTGGGACGTCGACGTCGCGCTCTCCCGCACCCCGGGCGGCGGGGTGACCGCCGAGGTCATCGTGCCGTCGAGCCTGCTCCTGACGATGAGCCCGGTCGCCTCCGCTGCGCTCTCCGGCGGCGCCGACCGCGGTGTCGGCCGCGGCGCCGGGCACCACACGGACCTCGGCGCCCCCGGCCGGTACACCGCCGCGTCCGCCGCCCCGGGCCACGCGTCCGCCGCCCCGGGTCACGGA
>NZ_FMCI01000258.1 GCF_900091845.1 Streptomyces sp. SolWspMP-5a-2 | reverse complement strand
CCGCACGGCGCAGGCCGCGGCCGCCTTCCCCAACTGGTGATCCCCGCAGCGGCACGCCCCGGACGCGCTGCACGGGCCCCGCACGCACGCCCGGCGCACCGCCCACCGCTCGTCCGCGTCTCAGGCCCACCGCTCGTCCGCGCGCCAGGCCCGGCGCTCGTCCGCGCCGACCGTCGACCCACCGCGCCCGCCGTCGTCCCCGACCGCCAACTCTCGACCCCCGACCCCCGACCCCCGACCCCCGACCTCGATCGAGGAGCAGACCATGACCACGGACACCTCCGTACCGCCGGACACCGCGACGCCCCCACCCTCCGCAGCAGGCGGGCCGCCGCGGGCGGGACGGCGCCCGGCCGGGTCGCTGGAGGAGCTGGTCGGCGGCACCCCGCTGGTCCGCATCGACGCGGGCACCTCCGGGGCCACCGTGTACGCCAAGCTGGAGAGCGCCAACCCGCTCTCCAGCGTCAAGGACCGCACCGGCCTGTACATGATCGAGGCGGCCGAGCGCCGGGGCCTGCTGGTCCGGGGCCGGGGCACGGTCGTCGAGGCGTCGTCGGGCAACACCGGGATCTCGCTGGCCGCGCTGAGCGCCGCGCGCGGCTACGCCTGCGTCATCGTGCTGCCGGACAGCGCCACCCAGGAACGCGTCCAGTTGCTGCGGGCGTTCGGGGCGGAGGTGGTGCTGACCCCGGCCGAGGAGGGGTACACCGCGGCCATCGAGAAGGCCGAGGAGATCCACCGGGAGCGCCCCGGTTCCTGGTTCGCGCGCCAGCACGAGAACGACGACAACGTGGCCGCGCACTACGCCACCACCGGGCCCGAGATCTGGGCCGACACCGGCGGCCGTCTCGACGTGCTGGTGGTCGGGGTGGGCACCGGCGGCACGCTCAGCGGGACGGCCCGCTATCTGAAGGAGCGTCACCCGGAACTGCGGGTCGTCGCGGTGGAGCCGGAACGCTCGCCGGTGCTCAGCGGGGGCTGGGGCGGGCTGCACCGCATCCCGGGCCTCAACGGCGGTTTCGTCGCCGACACCACCGACACCGGCCTGATCGACGAGGTGGTGACCGTCTCGGACGCCGCCGCCTTCGACACCAGCAGGCTCCTGGCGCGCACCGAGGGCCTCCTCGTCGGCGTCTCCTCGGGGGCCGCCGCGCACGCCTGCCGGGTCCTCGCGGCCCGCCCCGAGCACGCCGGGCACACCTTCGTCACCGTCTTCCCCGACACCGGGGAGCGCTACCTCTCCTGGCTCGAGGCGGCCGCGGCCGCCGAGGACGCCTCCGCCTGAACGCCCGCCGCCGCACCCACCACCCGTTGAGGAGCCCGCACGATGACCCAGCTTCCCCGCATCGTCCTGCCCGCCGAGGGCGAGTCCGTGCAGATCGGCACCACCACCCGGACCACGTTCAAGGCGGTCGGCCAGGAGACCGACAACCGCCTCGGTCTCTTCGAGCACCGGATGGATCCGGGCGCGCCCGGCGCCTCCCCGCACATCCACAAGGAGCAGCTTGAGGCGTTCTACGTGCTGCACGGGACGGTGGAACTCCATCTCGACGGCCGCAGTTTCCCGGCCGGGCCGGGTACCTATGTCAACGTGCCCGAGAACATGTCGCACGGGTTCCGCAACCCGTACGAGGACCAGGCCACCATGCTGATCGTCTTCACCCCGGCCAAGGACCGCGAGGAGTACTTCCGGGGCCTGGCGGAGCTGTACGCCGACGGGAACCGGCCCACCGAGGACGAGTTGCTGGATCTGATGTCCCGCTACGACCAGTACGAGGTGACCGTCGACGGGACGGTGCCCGGCTGGGGCCGGCACTGAGCGGCACCCGCGGCGCGGGCCCGGCCGCACCGCGATGACCAGGCCCGCCGACCCGTCCGCGCCGACCGGCCGCGTCCCCGCTCCGTCCGCCGGGCGGCGGGGCGCGGTCGGCGGCGCGCTGCTGGCCGCGTTCGGCGGCTTCGCCGGGTTCAACCTGCTGCTGTCGGCGATGCCGGCGTACGCGGTGCGGTCCGGGGCGGGTCCGGCGGGCGCCGGGGTGCTGACCGCCGCGCTGATGGCGGCGACCCTGGCGGTCCAGCCGTGGACGCCCCGGCTGTTCGCCCGGCTGGGCAGGCGCCGTTCGCTCGCGCTGAGCGGTCTGCTGCTCGGGCTGCCCTGTCCCGCGCTGCCCCTCGTCGCCCCGCTGCCCGCGCTCACCGCGCTGACGGCGGTGCGGGGGCTGGGGTTCGGGATCTTCGTGGTGGCCGGGGTGACCTTCACGACGGAGCTGTTCCCGCCGGGCCGTCGCGGGCGCGCCCTCGGGCTGTACGGCGCGGTGGTCGGCGTCGCCGGAGTGCTGGGCGCCCCGCTGGGCATCGCGCTGGCCCGGCGGGAGGCGTACGGGACGGTCTTCGCGCTCGCGACGGGCGCCGCCGCCCTGGTGGTGCTGGGTGCTTTCGGCTTCCCGCGGGCCGGGGCGCCCGAGGGGCCGCGCCGTCCCCGGAGCCGGGGCGGCGCCCTGCGCGCGCTGCGCC
>NZ_FMCI01000193.1 GCF_900091845.1 Streptomyces sp. SolWspMP-5a-2 | reverse complement strand
CGGCCCCGCCGCGGGTGCGGCGACGGCGGCGCGGGGTGCGGGCCGGACGCTCCTGCTCGGCGGGACGGGACTCGCCGCCCCGGCCGCCGCGACCGCGCGGACCGCGCCCGCCGGTCTCGCCGAGGTCCTCCAGCTCCTCCGCCGCGAGCCCGGCGCGGGTGCGCTCGGTGCGCGGCAGGACGCCCTTGGTCCCCTCGGGGATGCGCAGCTCCTCGAAGAGGTGCGGGGAGGTGGAGTACGTCTCCGGCGGGTCGTTGAAGGTCAGCTGGAGTGCCTTGTTGATGAGCTGCCAGCGGGGGATGTCGTCCCAGTCGACGAGGGTGATCGCCGTACCCGAGTTGCCCGCGCGGCCGGTGCGGCCGATGCGGTGCAGGTACGTCTTCTCCTCCTCGGGGCACTGGTAGTTGATGACGTGGGTGACGCCCTCGACGTCGATGCCGCGCGCGGCGACGTCGGTGCAGACGAGGACGTCCACCTTGCCGTTGCGGAAGGCGCGCAGCGCCTGCTCGCGGGCGCCCTGGCCGAGGTCGCCGTGGACCGCGCCGGACGCGAAACCGCGGCGCTGGAGCTGCTCGGCGATGTCGGCGGCGGTGCGCTTGGTCCGGCAGAAGATCATCGCCAGCCCGCGGCCCTCGGCCTGGAGGATGCGGGAGACCATCTCCGGCTTGTCCATCGAGTGCGCGCGGTAGACGTGCTGCGCGATGTTCGCGACCGTCGCCCCGGTGTCGTCCGGCGTGGTGGCGCTGATGTGGGTCGGCTGCGACATGTACCGGCGGGCCAGGCTGATGACCGCGCCCGGCATCGTGGCCGAGAACAGCATCGTCTGCCGCTTGACGGGGAGCAGGTTGATGATCTTCTCGACGTCGGGCAGGAAGCCCAGGTCGAGCATCTCGTCGGCCTCGTCGAGCACGAGCGAGCGCACGTGCTTGAGGTTGAGCTTCTTCTGGCCCGCGAGGTCGAGCAGCCGTCCCGGGGTGCCGACGACGACGTCGACACCCTTGCGGAGCGTCTCGACCTGGGGCTCGTAGGCCCGGCCGCCGTAGATCGCCGTCACCCGGACGTTGCGGACCTTGCCCGCGGTCTGGAGGTCGTTGGTGACCTGCTGGCACAGCTCGCGCGTCGGGACGACGACGAGGGCCTGCGGGGCGTCGGTGAGCTCCTCGGGGCGGGCGCGTCCGGCCTCCACGTCGGCGGGGACGGTCACGCGCTCGAGGAGCGGGAGGCCGAAGCCCAGCGTCTTGCCGGTGCCGGTCTTGGCCTGGCCGATGACGTCACTGCCCGAGAGGGCGACCGGGAGCGTCATCTCCTGGATGGGGAAGGGGGTGATGATGCCGACGGCTTCGAGGGCCTCGGCCGTCTCGGGAAGGATTCCGAGATCTCTGAACGTCGTAGTCAGGGTTTTGCCTCTTCTGTGTACGCGGCGCGAGGCGAGCGCGGGGGTCTTCCGCAGACCGTGCTGGGGACGTCGGCTGCCTTACGGGCGTGCCGTAAAGACACGGGACCACTACCAACGCTCTAGCGCTCGTACCGCTGAGGGTGTCCCCCCGGTCGTCGTACGCGAGGTGCCGTACGGCCACGGAGGGCTGTCGGGTCGGAGCCGATCGGGCCACCGACCGGGCATCCTCAAACGTGCGGCCCGTCGAGACGCATCGGCTTCGGGAGCCGAAGGTACTCAGCAGGGCGCATTACCACCATACCCCGGAATCGCGCACATGCGTTGGCCGATTCCGTCACGTCGTCGTCGTCACAGTGACTGACCAGGGACTTCCGCCGCCCGGCAGGCGGGCTATTGTGCGCTCCATGACCACCTCTGACACCCCTGACAACGCCTCCGGCGAAGCCGTCGCCCACACCGGAGTCGCCGCCCAGGACTGGACGACCGCCGCCGCAGACCCGCAGTACCGCGCCGCGGTCGTCGATCTGCTGGGGGCGCTCGCGTACGGGGAGCTGGCGGCGTTCGAGCGGCTCGCGGAGGACGCCAAGCTGGCGCCGACGCTGGCGGACAAGGCGGAGCTGGCGAAGATGGCGTCGGCGGAGTTCCACCACTTCGAGAGGTTGCGCGACCGGCTGACGGAGATCGGCGAGGAGCCGACGGGCGCGATGGAGCCGTTCGTCGCCGCCCTCGACGGCTTCCACCGGCAGACCGCCCCGTCGGACTGGCTCGAGGGCCTGGTCAAGGCGTACGTCGGCGACTCGATCGCCAGCGACTTCTACCGCGAGGTCGCCGCCCGCCTCGACACCGACTCCCGCGAGCTGGTGCTCGCCGTGCTCGACGACACCGGGCACGCGGAGTTCGCCGTCGAGAAGGTGCGGGCCGCGATCGACGCGGAGCCGCGGGTCGGCGGGCGGCTCGCGCTGTGGGCGCGGCGGCTGATGGGCGAGGCCCTGTCGCAGTCCCAGCGGGTCGTCGCCGACCGGGACGCGCTGTCGACGATGCTCGTCGGGGGCGTCGCGGACGGCTTCGACCTGGCCGAGGTCGGCCGGATGTTCTCGCGGATCACCGAGGCGCACACCAAGCGGATGGCGGCGCTGGGGCTGGCGGCCTAGGGCGAGGCTACTGGCGTCCCGCCGCGCGGGCGGACGGCGCCGCTTCCGCGGCCTGCCCTAGCCGATCGGCTGCGCGGGCGCGGAGCCGCGGCGCAGCCGGCCCGCCGGGCGCAGCAGCAGGGACAGGGAGGCCGCCGAGACGACGGCCGCGCCGATCAGGTCGACGGACGGACCGCCGGGGCCCAGCGCGCTGTGCGTGACGAAGGCGCCGAAGAGGGCTCCGGCGACCCCGGTGGCGAGCACCAGGGAGACGGCGGGCAGCCGGTGTGCCAGGCGGCGGACCGCCACTGCCGCCAGCACGAGGCCGAGCGCGGCGGAGCCGAGTGCGTCCAACAACAACAAGGGGTGCCTCCCACACGGCCACAGTCGTATCGCGGTCGTAGCCGGTCATACCCGTGACCTGCGGAATGCAATCCTCGCCTGTGCGCGCGGTGTGTGCCAGATGTGGAGGGCCGTGCGGGGGGTGCCCGGTGGTGCGCACGCGTGAGAGGGGCCCGGCGACAACGTGTCGCCGGGCCCCTCTCACGCGAGTGCCTACAGCGCGCCGAAGCCCACCTTGCGCGGGGCGGCCTCGCCCAGCTCGACATAGGCGAGACGCTCGGCAGGAACGAGGACCTTGCGGCCGTGCTCGTCCACGAGGGTCAGCAGCTGTGACTTCCCGGCGAGTGCGTCGGCCACGGTCCGCTCGACCTCCTCGGCACTCTGACCGCTCTCCAGAACGATCTCGCGGGGCGCGTGCTGCACGCCGATCTTGACCTCCACGGCTATGTCCCTCCGACGGTCGGTAAGCGCGCGACCTGGCCGCGCCGTACCCGCACACATTAGCCCGGTGAGGGGACGTACAGGCTCCGCGCCGGAAACGCCAGGAGCGAACACCGCGCGCGTGCCCGCCGCCGGCGGCTCCGGTCAGTGCTGCTGGTCGGTGCCGTGCAGCGGGAATCCGGCGATGCCGCGCCAGGCCAGCGAGGTGAGCAGCTGGACCGCCTGGTCGCGGGGGACGCTGCGGTCGCTGTGCAGCCAGGAGCGGGCCACCACCTGGGCGAGACCGCCGAGACCGGAGGCGAGCAGCATCGACTCGGCCCGGGAGAGCCCGGTGTCCTCCGCGATGACCTCGCAGATCGCCTCGGCGCACTCGGTGGTGACCTTGTCGACCCGCGCGCGGACGGCGGGTTCGTTCGTCAGGTCCGACTCGAACACCAGTCTGAAGGCGCCGCCGTCGTCCTCGACGTAGGCGAAGTACGCGTCCATGGTGGCCCGCACCCGCTGCTTGTTGTCGGTCGTCGACGCCAGCGCCGCGCGGACCGCCTGGATCAGCGACTCGCAGTGCTGGTCGAGGAGGGCCAGGTAGAGGTCGAGCTTGCCGGGGAAGTGCTGGTAGAGGACGGGCTTGCTGACCCCGGCGCGCTCGGCGATGTCGTCCATCGCCGCCGCGTGGTAGCCCTGGGCCACGAAGACCTCCTGGGCGGCGCCCAGCAGCTGGTTGCGCCGGGCACGGCGCGGCAGGCGTGTGCCGCGCGGGCGTGCCGCCTCTGTCTGCTCGATGGCTGTCACGCCGCCTCCCTGTGTCGTCCGCGTGCGGTGTGCGTCGCCCGGCCATCGTACTTTTCGGTAACCGTGCTGTGCGCGGTGCGCGCGCAGAATTTCACGGACCGGACGGCGGCGAAAGCGGCGTAGAAGGTTTCGAAACGGGGTGGAGCGGGCAGCATGTCGCCTCCGTCCGGCGCGCGCGTGCCGGACGCGGTCCGCCGCGTGCCGTCCCCCGTCAGCGGTAGTCGTCCTCGTCGAGGGAGACCACCCGCGCCTGTTCGGCGAGGTCGGCCTCGTCGGCCCGGTCCCGGTCCGCCTCCTCCAGGGGGTCGTCGCGCTCCGGCGTGACGGAGGTGTGCTGCTCGGCGGCGTCGCGCTCGGGTGCCTCGACGTCCCTCTCGGAGGGGGCGTCGGTGTCCTCGAAGGTGGCGGGGTCGCTGGGGTCGACGGCCATGGTGGGCTCCCTTCCTCTGGACGGCCCCGGGAGCGCGGGGGCGGCAAGCGGGTGCCCTCCTTCAGAGCCTAGGAGACGCGGGGTCCGGACGCTATGCGATGAGCCCACGATCTGTGACGGCGAACACATGAGCCAGTGCGTGATCGTCTCGTAACATTGCCCGCATGTCTTCGACCGAGCTGCCGGCAGGGTCGGCGTCCGTGGCCAACGTGCTCCCGAGGGTGGCGCCCGTCCGGGTCGCCGAGGGGGAGCGGCTCAAGTCGGTCGAGCTGCCCGGCTTCACCCTGACGGTCAGAGCCCGGCCCCCGGTCCGCCCGGGGCTGCCGCCCGCCCTGTACGTGCACGGTCTGGGGGGTTCGTCGCAGAACTGGTCGGTCCTCATGCGGGAGCTGGAGGACACCGTCGACGGCGAGGCCCTCGACCTGCCCGGCTTCGGCGACTCCCCGCCGCCGGACGACGGCGACTACACCGTCGGTGGGCACGCGCGCGCGGTCGTGCGCCACCTGGACGCGTCCGGGCGCGGTCCCGTCCACCTCTTCGGCAACTCGCTCGGCGGCGCGGTCGCCACCCGGGTCGCCGCGCTCCGCCCCGACCTGGTGCGCACCCTCACCCTGGTCTCGCCCGCGCTTCCGGAGCTGCGCGTCCAGCGCTCCGCGGTGCCCACGGCGCTGGTCGCGGTGCCCGGAGTGGCCCGCCTCTTCACCCGGTTCACCCGCGAGTGGACGGCCGAGCAGCGCGTGCGCGGGGTCACCGCCCTCTGCTACGGCGACCCCGGCCGGGTCTCGCCCGAGGGCTTCCGCGACGCGGTGCAGGAGATGGAGCGACGGCTCCAACTGCCGTACTTCTGGGACGCGATGACGCGCTCCACGCGCGGGATCGTCAACGCGTACACGCTCGGCGGGCAGCACAGCCTGTGGCGGCAGGCCGAGCGCGTCCTGGCGCCGACCCTGCTCGTCTACGGCGGCCGGGACCAGCTCGTCGCCCACCGCATGGCCCGCAAGGCCGCCCGCGCCTTCCGCGACTCCCGGCTGCTGACTCTCCCGGACGCCGGGCACGTGGCGATGATGGAGTACCCGCAGGAGGTGGCCCGCGCCTTCAGGGGGCTGCTTTCGGACACGGCGGACGAGGCCGTCCCGGTCGCCGATTCGCGCACCGCGGTCCTCGTGTCCGAGACTGACGGCGGTGACGGGAACGCCGTCGAGAGCGCGGGGAGCTGAGGGGCGAGTGGGACGCCACAGCCGACGCGGCGCCGAGAAGGCCGCCGCCAAGGAGGAGACCGCGGGCGCCGCGGCGGGCCGGGACAAGGGCGCGAGAGGCCCTGACGGCACGCCACGTCCGGCGCCCGGCAGGCTCCCTGACGGTCCGCGGGGCCGAGCCGTCGAACCGCTGCCCACCAGGCCCGTGACACGGACGGCTGAGCCCGCGTCACATCCCGGCGGTCCGGGGCCCGCGGACGGCACCGGTCACCGCGGCGGCGGCCCGGGGCACCCGGAGACCGGCGGCGGCCCGCGCCGGTCCGGCTTCGGTCCCCGGCCCGTGGACGGGACCCCCGCGCGCGGCGTGCCGCACCTCCAGGACGGCACGCCGGCGCACGGCGTCCCGCGCTTCCAGGACGGCACGCCCGCACACGGCGTGCCGCGATTTCCGGACGGCGTTCCCGCGCACGGAGCATCCGATCGCACGGACGGCGGTCGTCCCCGGCCGCGGGTTT
>NZ_FMCI01000102.1 GCF_900091845.1 Streptomyces sp. SolWspMP-5a-2 | reverse complement strand
AAGGCGGCCCGAGCCGTCGCCGCCCTGGCCGCCCGCTCCCGCCACCCCGCCGTCCCGCACGTGCTGCGGGCCTGGGCCGCGCTGCCCGCCTGGGCCAGGGGCGAGGCACCCCAGCCCGGCCGCGCCACCCTCTGCCACGGCGACCTCCACCTCGGGCAGCTCGTCCGGCACCCCGCGCCCGGCGGGGCGTGGCTGCTCATCGACGTCGACGACCTGGGGACCGGCGTCCCGGCCTGGGACCTCGCGCGTCCCGCCGCCTGGTACGCCTGCGGCCTCCTCCCGCCCGGCGAGTGGGCCCGCTTCCTCGCCGCCTACCGCGCGGCCGGCGGCCCGGCGGTCCCCGCCGACGGCGACCCCTGGCCCGCCCTGGACGTCCCGGCCCGCGCCCTCACCGCCCAGACCGCCGCCCGCGCCCTCGCCAAGGCGGCCGGGGAGAACCGGGCGCCGGACGAGGTGGAGCTGTCGGTGCTCGACGCCTGCGCCCGGATGGCCGCCGCGCCGCCGGAGCCGACCTGCGCCCACCGCGCGTGACGTGCAACCGGGAGGGCCGGGACGGAGTCTGTTCCGACGTCAGGTGAATCAGGACCGTCAGACGAGGAGTTGAGCCGACCATGCACTGTCCGAAGTGCCACGCGCCGATGCACACGTACAACAGGAACGGCGTCCAGATCGAGCAGTGCGGCGGCTGCCGCGGCATCTTCCTGGACTACGGCGAGCTGGAGGCGCTGACCCGGGTCGAGTCCCAGTGGGCGCAGCCCGCCCCGCCGCCGCCCGGACCGCAGCAGGGCTATTCGGCCGCTCCCGTCTGGGGCGCCCCGCAGGGAGGTCACGGCGGCCACTACGGGGGCCACCACGGCCACCACCGGCACAAGAGCTTCGGCCACATGCTGTTCTCCAGCTGAGCCGCACCACGAAGAAGCCCCCGGCCGCAGGGCCGGGGGCTTCGGTGTGTGGACGATACTGGGATTGAACCAGTGACCTCTTCCGTGTCAGGGAAGCGCTCTCCCGCTGAGCTAATCGTCCTCGGGACCCGGCCTGGGACCGGGAACTGCGTCTGTACTGCCGCGTGCGCGATACTGGGATTGAACCAGTGACCTCTTCCGTGTCAGGGAAGCGCTCTCCCGCTGAGCTAATCGCGCGGGTCGGAGCCGTGAGGCTCCAGTGGACGATACTGGGATTGAACCAGTGACCTCTTCCGTGTCAGGGAAGCGCTCTCCCGCTGAGCTAATCGTCCTTGGAGGTGGAGACGGGATTTGAACCCGTGTAGACGGCTTTGCAGGCCGTTGCCTCGCCTCTCGGCCACTCCACCAGGAGTGCGGGGACCCGTGAGGATCCCCCTCTTCCTTCGAGCGGACGACGAGGCTCGAACTCGCGACCTCAACCTTGGCAAGGTTGCGCTCTACCAACTGAGCTACGTCCGCTTGTCGTTTCGGTCTGCTCCCGCGTCCCGGCGACGTGGTGAACTCTAGCGGATTCCGGGGCCAGGACAAAAACGCGTTTGCGCAGCGTGCTGGCGTGCGCCCGGTCACCCGCGTGGCCTGCGTCTCCTCGGGGACACGACCGGGCCGCCCGCCGGACACCCGCCATAGACTCGCCCACGTGCCCGACCTGCCCGATCTGCCGCCCCTCGCCCGCTTCGGCGACCGCCTCGCCACCGGGCTCCTCGACGTCACCGACGACCCCGCGGCCCTGGATTCCACCGGGTTCTGGGCCGTCGCCCTGGACTTCGAGGGCCGGGTGACCTGCGCCCGCTTCGCCGAGGTGCGCGAGACGCCGGTGCCCGCGCCGGTGCCGGGTGCCTGGCGCGGCCCCCGGGCGGGCGACTGGACGTCGTCCCTCGACCGCGGCGCGTACACGGCGGCGGTGCGCCGGATCCGGGAGCGGATAGCGACGGGCGAGGTCTACCAGGCCAACCTCTGCCGGGTGCTCTCCGCCCCGGTGCCGCCCGGCGCCGACGTGGACGCCCTCACCGCGCTGCTGGCCCGCGGCAACCCGGCGCCGTACGCCGGGACGATCCGGCTGCCGGGGCACGGGGTGGATACCGCCACCGCCTCGCCCGAGCTGTTCCTGCGCCGGGACGGGCGCGTCGTCGTGTCCGGGCCGATCAAGGGGACCGGGCGCACCGAGGCCGACCTGCTGGCGAAGGACCACGCCGAGAACGTCATGATCGTGGACCTGGTCCGCAACGACCTCGGGCGGGTCTGCGCCACCGGCAGCGTCACCGTGCCCGACCTGTGCGCCGTCGAGAAGCACCCCGGCCTGGTGCACCTGGTGTCCACGGTCAGGGGCGAGCTGCGGACCGGGGCGGGCTGGCCCGAGCTGCTCGGCGCCGCCTTCCCGCCCGGCTCGGTCACCGGCGCCCCGAAGTCCAGCGCCCTGCGGGTGATCGACGCCCTGGAGACCGCGCCCCGCGGCCCCTACTGCGGCGGCCTCGGCTGGGTCGACGCCGACCGGGGCACCGCCGAACTCGCCGTCGGCATCCGCACGTTCTGGATCGAGCGGACCCCGAGCGGCCCGGCGACCCTGCGGTTCGGCACCGGCGCCGGGATCACCTGGGGCTCCGACCCCGAGGGCGAGTGGCGGGAGACCGAGCTGAAGGCGTCCCGGCTGCTCGCGGTAGCGTCGGGAACGTACGACGCGAGTGCTGAGGGAGACCCGACATGAAGATCTGGCTCGACGGCGGGCTCCGGGACGCCGGTGCCGCCCGTGTCTCCGCCCTCGACCACGGACTGACCGTGGGCGACGGCGTGTTCGAGACGGTCCAGGTGGCGCACGGCAGGCCCTTCGCGCTCACCCGCCACCTCGACCGGCTGACCCGCTCCGCGCGGGGCCTCGGCCTGCCCGGCCCCGACCACGACGAGGTGCGCCGGGCCTGCGCCGCCGTCGTCGACGCGAACCCGGTCCCGCTGGGCCGCCTGCGGATCACCTTCACCGGCGGTCCGGGACCGCTCGGCTCGGACCGGGGCGAGCAGGGCACGACCCTGCTGGTCGCCCTCGCCGAGAGCACCCGCCGCCCCGACTCCACCGCCGTGATCACCGTGCCGTGGACCCGCAACGAACGCGGCGCGCTCGCCGGCCTCAAGACGACCTCGTACGCCGAGAACGTCGTCGCGCTGGCCCGCGCCCGTGAACAGGGCGCGTCCGAGGCCCTGTTCGCCAACACCGCGGGCCGCCTCTGCGAGGGCACCGGCTCCAACGTCTTCGTCGTCCTCGACGGCGAGATCCACACCCCGCCGGTCTCCTCCGGCTGCCTCGCGGGCATCACCCGCGCGCTCGCCGTCGAGTGGACCGGCGCCCGCGAGACCGACCTGCCGCTGGACGTGCTGGAGCGGGCCGAGGAGGTCTTCCTCACCTCGAGCCTGCGGGACATCCAGGCCGTGCACCGGGTCGACGGCCGTGAACTGCCCGGCGCCCCTGGCCCGGTGACCGCCAAGGCGATGCGGGTCTTCGACGAGCGGTCCGGCGCCGACCTCGATCCGTGACGGTCGGAAAACGGGCTGACTGCGCGGTCCCGCACGGGTAGAACTCCTCTGATGACCACGACCCTGCGGCCGACCGAGCCGCTCCAGCGCGCCGCCGACGGAACGCGCTCGCGCCACTACCAGGTGTGCGTGAACAGCCGTCCCGTCGGCACCCTCCACCTCGGCACCTCGTCCTCCCTCGGGGAGTCGGTGGCCGCCGTCCTGGACCTCACCGTCCAGGAGCAGGACCGGCGCAGGGGCCGGGGCACGGTCGCCGCGCTCGCGGCCGAGGAGGTGGCGCGCGGCTGGGGCTGCCGGGTGATCGAGGCCAACATCCCGGCGTCGGCCGTCTCCGCGCTGCGGCTCGCCGAGGCGCTCGCCTACCGCCCGCGCAACCGGGGCATGCGCAAGCGCCTCGCCGACACCCCGCCCGCCCTGCCCGCGGGGAGCCTCGCCCGGCCCATGACGCCCGCCGAGTACACCCGGTGGCGCACCGGCCGCGAGGAGTCGTACGCGCGCGAGTGGATGGCGCGGGGCGTGCCCGAGGAGGCGGCCCGCGCGAAGTCGCGCCACGACCACGAGACGCTGCTGCCGAAGGGGCTCGCCACGCAGGACATGGAGTTCAGCGTGGTCGAGCACGAGGGCGCCGCGGTCGGCGTGCTCTGGCTCTGTCTGGCCAGGCCGGGCGAAGACGGCGGGAAGGAGGCGTTCGTCTACTACGTCGAGTCCGACCCGGCGCACCGGGGGCGCGGCCACGGCCGGACCCTCATGCTCGTCGCCGAGCGGCAGGCCGCCGCCGCGGGCCGGGACACCCTCGGCCTGAACGTCTTCGCGGGCAACGGCCCGGCCGAGGGCCTCTACACGTCCCTCGGCTACGGGACCACCCTGCACGGGCTCCAGAAGCCGCTGCTGTGAGCGCCCGCCGCCGCGCTCAGGCGCCGCCGTCCGCCAGCAGCCGGTCCACGATCTCCTCGACGCGCTCCCGCAGCCCCTCCTGGCTGGTGCCGCCGTCCAGGCGCTGGTCGTCGACGACGTAGGTGGGGGTGCCCGTCACGCCGATCGCCTTGCCCTCGGCCTGGTCCGCGTCGACGATCAGGATGTGCCGTCCGTCGATCAGCGCGGTGTCGAACTCCTCGGCGTCCAGGCCGAGTTCACCGGCCACCTCGACGAGGAAGGGCTCTCCCGCGCGGTCCAGCCGCTCGACCCGGCCGAGCACGGCCTCGACGTACTCCCACCCCTTGCCCTGCTCCAGCGCCTCCTCGGCGGCCTGCGCGGCGGCGAAGGAGTGCTTGTGCTTCTCCAGCGGGAAGTGCCGCAGCCGCACCTCCAGCCGGTCGCCGTAGCGCGCCCGCAGCGCGCGCACGTCGTCCAGGGCGGTCCGGCAGTCGGGGCACTGGAGCTCGCACCACACGTCGAGGACGGGGCGGGCGGACGCGGGGGAAGACACGGGGGAGGAGTCGCTCATGCGCCCAGTCTCCCAGCCGTCCCCGGCGCGGCCCAACCTGCGGTCGGCTCCGCGGGCCCGCCGACCGGCACCTGCGGAGGAGCCGACCCGGAGATCTCCCTGATCTCGGGCCGGACCGTGGCCCGCCGGGGGTCGGTCGGTGCAGGATGGAAGGGACGAAGCGCCCGCTCGACCGAGCCTGCCTGGAGGACCGGATGATCGCCGAGACAGTCTGTTCCGCCGTGTCCGTGGCCGGGCTCGGCATCGCGGCGGTCACCGCGTACCGCAAGCGTTTCCTCACGGCCACCAGGATCGCCGCCTACTCCCTGATCCCGCTCGGCCTGGTGATGACCGGGTTCGTGGACTGGGCGGCGCACACCGCCTTCAGCCCGACGGCCTGGGCGGGCTTCGGCGTGCTCGGCGGCGCCTGGCTGCTCTTCGCGGCCACCCGCGCGGTCGAGCGCCGCCGGGGCACCACCCGCAAGCAGCGCAGGGAGGCCAGGGACGCGCAGCGCGTCGACCCGGTCGCGCCGGCCGCCTCCGCGCCCTCCCTCGGCCCCGGCGGCCGTCAGCCGTCCCGGCCCGCCGCCGCCCCGCCCGCGCAGACGAGCGGCGACGACTTCAGCGACATCGAGGCGATCCTGAAGAAGCACGGCATCTGACCCGACCGGGGTCACAGCGGGCGAAACGACACACTCCGGCCCCGGGCCGCGCGGAATCGATCACGACCCGAAACGGACGTCGAGGGTTTCGGCGATCACCCGCTCATTCCGGGCGCGAGATCGCGAAGCGGCTCTGACCTGGGCCATCATCGCCGACGAGATGCTGGACACCACACCGAGCGAGGCCGCGCCGCCGAAGGACAAGCCGCGCGGATGCCTCTTCGCCCTGTCCCAACCACCGCTGATGATCTTCCTTGCGGTGATCGGGAGTCTGCTGCTCATGGCCGCCCTGCACGACCTGCTGCTGCTGTGAGCCGTACCCGTGGTCCCCGACGCCATCCGTCGGGGCCCACGCCCTCCCCTCCCGGGGCCCGGTGTCCGGCGGGTCAGCCCGCGGCCTCCTTGCGCCGCGCCCGGTACGCGGCCACGTGCAGCCGGTTCCCGCAGGTCCTGCTGTCGCAGTAGCGCCGCGAGCGGTTGCGCGAGAGGTCGACGAAGGCGCGGCGGCAGTCCGGCGCCTCGCACCGCCGCAGCCGCTCCTGCTCCCCGGCGACCACGAAGAACGCCAGCGCCATCCCGCAGTCGGCGGCCAGGTGGTCCGCGACGGAGGCGCCGGGCGCGAAGTAGTGGACGTGCCAGTCGTAGCCGTCGTGGTCGGTGAGCCGGGGCGTGGTGCCCGCGGCGGCGACCAGCTCGTTGATCAGCCGGGCCGCAGTCCTGGGGTCCGGCGCCTCGAAGACGGCGGCGAACCGCCCGCGGACGGCGCGCACCCCCGCGAGGTCGGACTCCGCCATGGACCCCACGTCGCTGATGCTGTGCGTTCCTACGAAATCGGTGAGAGCCGCGAGGTCAGGCAGCCCGTCCTGGGCCGTGGCGTCCTCCGGCGCGGTGTTCACCAGATCGACCACGGTGTCGAGGGCGCACCGGGTGTCGTGGGTGATCAGCACGTTGTCGCTCCCTGGCCTGGGTGTCGGGCCCGTGCCCGCCGATGCTGGCCGATGGTAGTGGAGCCTCCGGCGCGCGACCGGCCGGAGTCGCTCACGGCTCACCGTCCGTGACACCCCTGCCCTCTGCCCGGCCGGTCATGCCGGGCCGGACACACACCGGCGCCGCCGCGCGACGAGTCGCGGCGGCGGCGCCGGTGCCTGTGCTGTGCGATTGTCCGAGCCCGAGCCGTCACCCCGAGTCGACGGCGCCGGGCGGCTTGGTACGACCTCGGCCTAGCTCTCCGCCAGGATGTGGGACAGCTCCTGGTCGAGGTCGAAGTGGCGGTGCTCCGTGCCGGGCGGCACGGCAGCGTCGGTCCGCTTCAGGAAGGATTCCAGGGCACGCGCCGGGGCCTCCAGGAGAGCTTCGCCCTCCGGGGAGCTGAGCGCGATGCAGACGACGCCCTGACCGTGGCTGCGCGACGGCCAGACACGGACGTCGCCGGTGCCCGTGGGGCGATGGAGACCTTCGGCGAGGAGGTCGCGGGCGAACACCCACTCGACGGTCTCCTCGGCTCCGGTGTGGAAGGTGGCGTGCACGGCGTAGGGGTCGGCCGTGTCGTACCGCAGGCCTGCGGGGACAGGCAGGGAGGACTCGCTCGACACAACGAGGCGCAGGTGCAGCTCGCAGCTGACCGTGGTGTTCATAAGCGCCAGGGCCTTTCGCTCAGTGTGCGCTCGGGGATTCGCACGTCGGCGAAATCGACATGCCACCTACGGTGCCGTTGTAAACCCCTCTGCGTGTTTTGCGTGTGTTTACGTAACTCTTCCGGCCGAGGATGGGTTCGCGTGGTACGCCCATTCCGGTGACTGGTTTCCGTCGGGTAAAGTTTGGCTGTATGGATACGGGGAGTGACCGGCCCGGCGAGACGGCCGTGGCGACGGACCGGACGGGCGCCGACAGCGGCGGCGCGGCCGGGGAGCCGGGGCTCGGGTCGCGGGCGCCGGAGTTCGTCAGGGCGCGCAGGGCGCTCCACCTGAGCTGGCAGGTCGGGGTCTTCCTGGTCGGGCTCGCCGTGGTGGTCACGGGCGTGATCATGCTGCCGCTGCCCGGCCCCGGCTGGCTGGTGATCTTCGCGGGCATGGCGATCTGGGCGACCGAGTTCGTCTGGGCCCAGCTCGTGCTGCGCTGGACCAAGCGGAAGGTCACCGAGGCGGCGCAGAAGGCGCTCGATCCCCGGGTCAGGCGGCGCAACATCACGCTGACCGCGATCGGCTGCGTGATCGCCGCCGCGCTGATCGGCGTCTACCTGTGGAAATTCGGCCTGGAGATGCCCTGGAACATCGAGGGTCAGTGACCCGCGGGGCGGTCGCCGAGCGGCTCCGGTCGGTCACAGGCACCCCCTGACATGGGGTAATGTTCTCCCTGCGTCCGGGCGATTAGCTCAGTGGGAGAGCGCTTCGTTCACACCGAAGAGGTCACTGGTTCGAACCCAGTATCGCCCACCCGGACCGTCGGCCCCTCCGCCTCGTCGCGGAGGGGCCGACGTCGTTCCCGGGGCCTTCGCGCCTGCCGTCCCGCGGCGTGGACCGCGCGTGACCGTCGGTGGGCCGGGCGTCGCGGCCGGGGCGGGCTCACTGAGCGGTCCCGGACGGTTTTCGGCCTGGGGTCACTTCCGCCCGTTCCGCACCGAGCCGTTCGGCGGGTCGACCGCGCGCCCCTCACCTGCGGCGTCGCCCCGCCTGCCGGACGAGGAGCGGCTCCGGGGGCGGAGCGCCGTCCGGGCGGGCGGAAAGAAATTCTTGTCCGAATCATTGACGCACCCTTGCCCCCTCCGTAACTTGTGCCAGCAAGCGCTTACTTGAAACGATTCATGCATGTGGCAACGACGCCAGGGGAGGGCCCGACCGTGGGTACCAGCAGGAATGTTGAGAGGCGTACGATCCTCAAGGCCGCCGGGGCTTCGGCGACCGCCCTGGGGCTGGCCGCGACGACCGGGTGCGGCGGCGACGGAGGGGCGTCCGCGGACGGGACGGTGACGATCCGTTACGCGTGGTGGGGTGGGGAACCCCGGGCGATAGCGATCAAGAAGACGATCGCGCTCTTCGAGAAGAAGAACCCGAAGATCAAGGTCAAGCCGGAATTCACGGATTACGAGGCTTTCTGGGAGAAGTTCCAGACGCAGGCCTCCGGCGGCAATCCCCCGGACGTTTTCCAGAACGCGGTCGGCTTCCTGCGCAAGTACGACAAGCGCGGGGTCCTCATGGACCTCAAGAGCCAGGCCGACGCGGGGAATCTGAACCTCGGCGCGTTCCGCAACGGAGTTCTGGCGAACGGTCAGGTCGACGGCAAGCAGGTCGGAATTCCGGTCGGCGCCAACACCATGTCCCTCGTCGTCGATCTGAAGGCGTTCCAGAAGGCGGGCGTGACGCCGGAGTTCGGCTGGACCTGGGACGACTACTTCGCGGCGCTGCAGAAGATCCAGGACAGAGTGAAGATCGCCGGGGACACCGGCTACTTCGCCATCATGTACCTGTACGACCTGTACCTGCGGCAGAACGGCAAGGCGTTCTTCACCGAGTCCGGTCTCGGCTTCACCGAGGCCGATCTGACGCGGTGGTGGGAGGACGGCTACAAGCGCGTCAAGGCCGGGCTGGTCGCCGACCCGAAGAAGATCGAGCAGGTCAAGCCCAAGTCGGGCCTCTCGGCCGGGCTCGCGGCGAGCGAGTTCACCTGGGACAACTTCTCCATCCGTTACGAGGGCGAGGGCGACTCGGACTACGGGCTCGCGCCGATCCCCACCACCGACGGCAAGCACACCGGCCAGTACCTCGGCTCGCTGATGCTCAGCGCCTTCTCCGGCTCCAAGCACCCCGAGGAGGCCGCCCGGTTCATCGACTTCATGGTCCACGACCCCGAGGTCGGCGAGATCATGGGCTACGACCGCGGCATCCTCGCCACCACCGAGCAGTACGACGCCTTCACGCCCACCGACAAGACCAACAAGGGCGTCAGGGCGTACGAGGAGAAGGTCGCCGCCGAGGGCGTCCTCGGGAAGATCACCCCGCACCCGTCGGGCGCCGACGTCGTCGAGGCCGCGTTCCTGCGGATCGGCGGTGAGGTCGCCCAGGGCAGGACCAAGCCGGCCGACGCCGCGAAGACGCTGTTCGGCGAGGCCAAGGCCGCGTTCGCGGGCTGAGGGGACCTACCGCCATGACGCTCGTCAAGGAAGCCCCCGCGCGCCCGGCGGGGAAGCGGCCTGCCGCTCCCGCCGCCGGGCGGCGCGGGCGGCGCCGCGAGAACCTCGCCGGATACCTCTTCATGTCGCCGTGGATCGCGGGGTTCCTGCTGCTCACCGCGGGGCCGATGATCGCGTCGCTGTACTACGCGTTCACCAGCTACAACCTCTTCACCCCGCCGCGGTGGGTGGGGCTGGACAACTTCACCACGATGTTCCAGGACCCGCGCTGGCAGCGGTCGGTGGAGGTGACGCTCAAGTACGTCGTCGTCGCCACCCCGCTGAAGCTGCTGCTCGCGCTGGGGGTGGCGCTGCTGCTCGCGCAGAGCAGGCGGGGGCAGGGCCTGTACCGGGCCGCCTTCTACCTGCCCTCGCTCATCGGTGCCAGCGTCTCCGTGGGGTTCGTCTGGCGGGCCCTGTTCTCGGACGACGCGATCGTGGACCGCGCGCAGCGGGTCCTCGGCGTGGACGTGGGCGGCTGGATCGGCAACCCCGACTACGTCCTCTACGCCCTGGTGGCGCTCAGCGTCTGGCAGTTCGGCGCCCCCATGGTGATCTTCCTGGCCGGTCTCAAGCAGGTCCCGCGCGAGCTGTACGAGGCCGCCGAGGTGGACGGCGCGGGCGCGCTGCGGCGCTTCTGGAACATCACCCTGCCGATGATCTCCCCGGTCCTGTTCTTCAACGTGCTGCTGGAGTCGATCCACGCGTTCCAGGTGTTCGGCTCCGCGTACGTCGTCTCGAACACCAGCTGCGGGCCCGCCGACGCCACCCTCGTCTACACCTGCTACCTCTACCAGAAGGGCTTCAAGGAGGCGCAGATGGGCTTCGCCTCCGCGATGGCCTGGACGCTGGTGGTCGCGGTGGCGCTGGTCACGGCGGTGCTGTTCTGGTCGCAGAAGAAGTGGGTGCACTACGAGGAGGCCGCCAAGTGACCACCGCCACCCGCCCCGCCGCGCCCGGCACCGGACGCCGCGCGGGCTCCCTCGCCTGGCACGCGGGCGCGCTCCTGGTCCTCGCGGTCGTCCTGTACCCGGTGATCTGGGTGCTGGGCGCCTCGTTCAAGCCGAGCAAGGACATCGTCGCCAGCCTCGACCTGCTGCCCGCGAAGCCGGTCTGGGCGAACTTCTCCGGACTCGCCGACGGCATCTCCGGCATCTCCGTGAGCAGCTTCTTCGTCAACTCCCTGATGTACGCGCTGCTCGCCGTGGTCGGTGTGGTGGTCTCCAGCTCGCTGACCGCGTACGCCTTCGCCAAGATCGGGTTCGCCGGGCGGAACCTGCTGTTCACGCTGATGATCGGCACCCTGCTGCTGCCGTACCACGTGCTGCTCATCCCGCAGTACGTGCTGTTCCGCAAGCTCGAACTGGTCGACACGCTCGTGCCGTTGGTGGCGGGCAAGTTCCTGGCGACGGAGGCGTTCTTCGTCTTCCTGATGGTGCAGTTCATGCGCGGGCTGCCGCGCGAACTGGACGAGGCGGCGCGGCTCGACGGCTGCGGGCACCTGCGCACCTACTGGTCGGTGGTGCTGCCGCTGTGCAGGCCCGCCGTCATCACCAGCGCGATCTTCACCTTCATCAACGCCTGGAACGACTTCATGGGGCCGCTGATCTACCTCAACACGCCCTCCAAGTACACCGTCTCGCTGGGCCTGATGATGTTCCGCGACCAGGAGGGCATCTCCGACTACGGCAGCATGATCGCGATGTCGCTGGTGGCGCTGGTGCCGGTCGTCGCCTTCTTCATGGCCTTCCAGCGCTACCTCATCGACGGCATGGCCACCTCGGGACTGAAGGGCTGAGGCGGTGGTGACGGAGGGAACGCGCGGGAAGGTCCGCCGGGAGCCCGGGTTCGGCGAACGGTTCGCCCTCTTCGCCGAGTGCCTGCTCACCGGGGTGTGGGTGGCCGTCTGCTGCCTGGGGATCGTCACGGCCCCGGCCGCGTTCGCCGCGGGCGCCCGGCACCTGCGCCGCCGGACCACCCACCAGGGCGGCAGCGTGCGGGAGTTCGCCGCCGACTTCCGGTCGGCCGTGCGCACCGGCTGGGTCGTGGGGCTCGCCGGGTGGGCGGTGGCCGCCGCGGTGTGGGTCGACGTCGTGGCCGCGCGCGCCGGGCTGCCCGGCGGGCGGTTCGCCGGGGCCGTCGGACTCCTCGCGCTGATCGGCTCGGCGGTGGCCCTGCTGCGCGCGGCGGCCCGGTGGACGCCCGGTGCCTCCTGGCGCGGGCTCCTCGCGGACGCCGGGCGCCGGACCGTCCTCGACCCCGCGGGATCGTTCCTGATCGTCTGCGGTCTGGCCGTCGTGGCGCTGACGGCCGTGTTCCTCGCGCCGCTGGCGGTCCCCGTCACGGGGGCCGTGGTGGCGGCGGCCCTCGCCGTGGAGGAGCGCCACCGCGCCCGCTGACCCGCGGTGACCGCGCCCCGAGGGCCGGGCCGGGGTCCGGTGCCGTCCGCGCCGGGACCCCGTGCCCGCCTCGCTATGTCATGCACCTGGCAGTTCTGACCCCCGCACGGAAGGAAAGGCTGACCCCTCATGTCTTCGTTCCCCCGCAGATCCCTCCTCAGAGCGGCGGCCGTCGCCGGCGCCGCCGCCCAGTTCAGCTGGGCCCTCGGCGCCAGGGACGCGCAGGCCGCCCCGGACGCCCGGCCCGCGTCCGCCGACCCCGTCACCCTGGACTGGCTGGAGGACGGCGGGCTCGGCGCCGCGCCCGGCTCCACCGTCGGCGTCCCCTGGCCCCGGGGCGTCCACCCGGCCGACCGGACCTTCGCGCTCACCGACGCCACCGGCGCCGCCGTCCCCGTGCAGTCCTGGCCGATCGCCTACTGGCCCGACGGCTCCCTCAAGTGGACCGCGCACGCCGTCAGTTCGGGCACCGGCAAGCTCAGCCTCAGCGCCGGGACGGCGGCCGCCCCCGCGAAGAAGGTCACCGTCGAACGACGCGGCGGCGCCGTCACCGTCAGGACCGGGGTCATCACCGCCCGGCTCGGCACCTCGGGCGCCACCCTGGTGAAGTCGGTGACCCGCGGCGCCACCGAGATCGCCGCGAACGGCCGCCTGGTGCTGCTGCGCCAGCCCGAGATCGAGGACGGCGACCAGGGCACCGTCAGGTACGAACGCTTCGAGAGCGCCATCGACGAAGTCACCGTCGAACAGGACGGCCCGGTCCGCGCCGTGGTCCGGATCGACGGCAAGCACCGCAAGGGGAGCCGGAGATGGCTGCCGTTCTCCGTCCGCCTCTACTTCTACGCGGGCGCCGACTCCTTCCGCATGGTGCACACCGTCACCTTCGACGGGAAGCAGGAACCCGGCAAGGCCGCGGGCGACTTCGTGCGCGGGCTCGGCGTCCGCTTCGACGTCCCGCTGCGCGACGCGTCCTACGACCGGCACATCCGCATCGGCGGCGAGGGCACCGGCCTGCTGCGGGAAGCCGTCAAGGGCATCACCGGACTGCGCCGCGACCCCGGCTCCGCCGTCCAGGAGGCGCAGTACGCCGGGCGCGCGCTCCCCGACCCCGCCACCTGGGACCAGCGGGTCACCACCCGGCTCCAGTACATCCCCGAATGGGGCGACTACACCCTCTCCCAGCTCTCCGCCGACGGCTTCACCCTCCGCAAGCGCACCACCGGGGGCCACGGCTGGATCGGCGCGGGCGGCGGCCGCCGGGCCTCCGGCTTCGGGTACGTCGGCGGCGTGAGCGGCGGACTCTCCTTCGGGCTGCGGGACTTCTGGGAGAAGCACCCCGCCCAGCTCGACATCCGCGCCGCCCACACCGACACCGCCCAGGTCACCCTCTGGCTCTGGTCGCCCGAGGCGCAGCCCATGGACCTGCGCTTCTACCACGACGGCATGGGCCAGGACACCTACGCCGAACAGCTCGAAGGGCTCAACATCACCTACGAGGACTACGAGCCCGGCTTCGGCACCCCCTACGGCATCGCCCGCACCTCCGAACTCCTCTTCTGGGCCAACGAGTCCACGCCCACCCCGGAACGCCTCGCCGAACAGGTCGCGGCCGTACGGGTGTTGCCGCAACTCGCAGCCCCGCCGCGGCAGCTCATCAAGGCGAAGGTCTTCGGGCCGGGCCTGTACTCCGAACCGGACCGCTCCACCCCCGCCAAGGCGAAGATCGAGGACCACCTCGACTTCCTCTTCACCTACTACAAGGACCAGGTGGAGCAGCGCCGTTGGTACGGCTTCTGGGACTACGGCGACATCATGCACACCTACGACACCGTCCGGCACCAGTGGCGGTACGACATCGGCGGCTACGCCTGGGACAACTCCGAACTCTCGCCCGACCTGTGGCTCTGGTTCGCCTACCTGCGCTCCGGCCGCGCCGACATCTTCCGCTTCGCCGAGGCGATGACCCGGCACACCGGTGAGGTCGACGTCTACCACCTGGGGCAGTGGGCGGGCCTCGGCACCCGGCACGGCGTCCAGCACTACGCCGACAGCGCCAAGCAGCAGCGCATCGCCAACACCACCTACCGGCGCTACTACTACTTCCTCACCGCCGACGAACGCGTCGGCGACCTCATGCACGCCAACGTCGACTCCGACGAGACGTTCCTCGCCCTCGACCCCATCCGCAAGATCCGCACCGAGCCCTACACGCCCGACCGGCACGCCCTCTCGATCGGCTTCGGCACCGACTGGAGCGGCCTGGTGTCGGCCTGGCTCACCGAGTGGGAACGCAAGGGCCCCAAGTGGGAGAAGGCCAGGGCCCGCGTCCTGTCCACCATGGAGACCATCGCGGCCCAGCCCAACGGCTTCGTCCAGGGCAGCGGCCTCTACGACCTCGACACCGGGAAGTTCGCCGTCGCCGACAGCCCGGTGGTGTCGGTGTCCCACCTCTCCGCCGTCTTCGGCCTCAACGAACTCTGCGCCGAACTCATCGACCTCGTCGACATGCCCGCCTTCGAGGACGCCTACTTCGACTACTGCCGCTACTTCAACGCGAGCAAGACCGAGCAGGCCGCCCGCTACGGCTCCAACTTCGGCACTCTGCTGCTGTTCCAGGGCCACTCCCGCCTGGACGCGTACGCCGCCGTCAAGACCGGCGACGCGGCCCTCGCCACCCGGGCGTGGTCCAAGTTCTACGCCTCCGACGGCTACCTGGAGTCCGCGCCCTGGAGGACGGAGCCGCTGACCGGCCCCGCCGCCCTGGTCGAGGGCGCCGAGGCGAGCTGGATCTCCACCAACGACACCGCCCTGTACGGCCTCGCCGCCATCGAGAACCTCGCCCTGCTCGGCGACAGGATGCCGTCGTAGGGGAGGGGAGGGCGGTCCCGGGGACGCCACCGTCCCCGGGGCCGCCTCCGGGCACGGCCTAGCTCATCCGTCCCAGGACCTCCCGCACCCGGCGGACGTCCCGGATGCGGGACTCGTACGTCGCGCCGACGGCGAGCAGCAGCAGTCCGGCCAGCGCGGGAGGCACCCAGCGGGGCAGCCCTCCCGCCAACTGCACCAGGTACGGGGCGAGTTCGTGCAGCGAGACCAGCACCAGCACCGCACCGCCGAGCAGCAGGGGCGCCCGCAGCCGGTGCCGGGCGCCCAGCAGCGTCAGCAGCAGGGCCGCCGCCCCCAGCAGCAGCGGACGCGTCGGGTGCGGGTCGGCCCAGGCCGCCCCCAGGCTCGGCAGCAGGGTGACGCCGAGCCCGGGACCGTACGCCGTCCAGGACGACAGCCGCGGATCGCGGCCCCTGCGCACCGCGCCGACCAGCAGCGCGGGCAGCGACACCGGCAGGGTGTACGCCTCCGGGGCCGCCACCCCCCACACCGCCAGCCGCACCCACGCGGCCAGCACGAACAGCACGGTCGCCGGGAGACCGAGCAGGTGACGTCCGGCGCGGGCCGCCGACCCGGCGACGGTCACCCCGCACAGGCCAAGCACCAGGGAGAGCGTCGCCTGGTCGGGCACGGCCAGGCCGATCGCGAGCACCCCCGCCGCCGCACCGGCCGCCTCCACCGGCACCGTCACCCGGGAGGCGGCCGGGCAGCGGGCGGCGAGCAGCGCGGCCACCGCCGCGACGGCCGTCAGCGGCAGCGCCGTGCG
>NZ_FMCI01000206.1 GCF_900091845.1 Streptomyces sp. SolWspMP-5a-2 | reverse complement strand
GCGGTCAGCGCGGAGGGCGGGCGGGGGCGTCGGGGGGTGCCGACCGCGCGCGGCCCGGCCTGCCCGGCGGCGGCCCGTGCGCGTCCCGGGTTCCGGCGGGCCCGCCCGCGGGTGCGGTCACTTCCCTGTTCCGGCCGCTCCGGCCGTGGAGCGGCGCAGGTCGTGCGAGATCCGCATCCGGCGGCGGGCCTCGGCGCGGTCCACGGGGTGCGCGTCGTCCCACTCGATCGCCTTGCGCATCAGGGCGGCGAGCGCCGGGTCGACGCTCTCCAGGTACCCGGGTTCGCGCATGTAGGAGTAGGAGGTCTGGCCGCCGGTCTGCTCCTCCATGGACTGCACGTTCATGTGGAGCGTCCGGCGGAACCGGCTCGGCTCGCACGAGCCCCGGTGCACCATGTGGTGGTTCATGTAGATGACGTCGCCCGCCTCGCACTCGACGCGGACCTCGCCGTCCAGGGGGCGGGAGCTGTCGGTGGTGACCGCGGCGCGCTCCGCGTCGGTCAGCGGCCGCCGGTGGGACCCGGGGACGGCGCGGAAGGAGGTGTCCTCGGTGAGGCAGACGTTGAACTGCACGTGGAGGGACCTGCCGGTGGGGTCGTACTGCTCGTTGTCGTGCTGGTCCTTGTGCCAGCCGAGTTCGTAGCTCGTGCGCTCCGGTGACCAGAGCAGGTGCGCCGCCCAGAAGCGCAGATTCGGGCCGAGCACGGCATGGCTGAACTCCATGAACCTCTCGTGGCCGAATATGGCGCCGAGGTCGGCCTCGTAGAGGCGGGGGGCGAACATGTTGTCCACTCCCCAGGTGTCCAGGGCGCCTTCCGTCCGGTCGGTGAAGCGGGGCACCGTCGGCGCGTCGAACGACATGGGGTCGGCGCGGACCTTGCTGACGACGCGCTCACTGGCCGCGCGCATCCGCGCGACCTCGTCGGCGGTGAACACACCGCGCATGACGGTGAAGCCCTGGGCGGTGAACCGGTCCACGTGCGCCTGCAGGTTCTCCTCGGTGACGTTCTGCACCACGACGAGCCGTCCCTTCTGGTGGGGAGCGATCAAAATCCCGGCGGTCCTGTCCGGGAAAGGCGGGGTGTGCCGGCCTCCGCGGGGAGGCGGCGTGAGCGGGCGACCGGCGTTACCGCCCCGGCGCGGCGGGCGTACCGGTCGAGGGGCCGCTTCCGTACGGCCGTTTTGCGGCACCGTTTCTCCGGGCGGCGGTCCCTCCCGGTTCCGGGACCCTCCGCGGATTTCCTCCGGACGGGGCGGCTCGGCACGGCGACATCCTTCCCATCCGGCCCCGCGCGCAATCGAACCGCCGTCCCGCGACTTCACGCGATCGCGCCCCGGGATCCGTCCGTTCCCGGAATGACGGGTCGATTCGGTGTCCGCGCGCGAAAGCGTCGACGGAAATGGCCGGAAGGGCACGGAGGATCGACCGTTCGCCACCCGTCGGCGACGGCGACCGATGCCCTCGGGGGCGGCGGAGAGAGCGGAACGCCCGGCGCCCCGCGGTCGGTCATCTGCTGGTGAAGGTGAATTCAAACATGTCGTTCAGGCCGTTCCTGAGGAAGCCCGCGCACTCCCGGTAATGGGTGACCTGCTTCTCGTACTCCGTCACTCCCGCGATGGCGACGGCCGCCTCCCTGTTGCGTTCGAGGTTCGCCACGAAATGGTCGAGCGTTCTGGCGTAGTCCGGCGCCAGCGAGGCGGACACCTCGACGTCGAACCCGGCACGCTCCCCCCTCTCGACGATCCGGTCCCTGGATATGACGCGGAACATCGGGCGGTCCGCCGTGACCGTGAGCATCACCATGACGCCGTCGTCCGGCAGCAGGCGGCGGCAGTGCGGCAGAAAGGACTCCTTGTCCTTGAACGTCTCGAACGCGTTGACGCAGATGATCCTGTCCACCGGTTCGGTGAAGTCCTCCCAGGACTGGAGGCGGAAGTCGATCCGCCGGTCCTCGGGGACCCCCTCCTGGCTCCGGCAGGCGTGGGCGTGCTGCTCAGGGCTGAGGGTGAGACCGATGACGCGGCCCCGGTACTCCTCGGCGGCGAGCCGCGCGGCCGCTCCCCATCCGCAGCCTATGTCGAGGACGCGGTCCGACGGTCGAATGCGGCACTTGCGCAGGACTTCCAGGTTCTTGGACAGCTGGGCGCCGTCGAGGGAGGCGTCGTCTTCGCCGAAGTATCCAGAACTGTGGTTCAGCTGGGAGTCCATGTACAGGCGGGCGTATTCGGTCTTGATCATCATCGGAAGCGCACCCTTTCGCGATGCTCGACGACGCATGCACACAGAGGGAAACCTGCCCGATTTAGAGGTTTTTGTTAGGCGCGGCGGGCGCGGCTGTCGGCACAGCGAGAGGGCTGCCGGGCGGTTTCCGGGGATTCCCGCACTCTCCGGGATCCTGCGCCTGCTTGTCTACCCGCCCGGCCTCGCCGTGTCCACCGCCGTACACCCCGCCTCTTCTCCGCGAGGAGGAAATCACGCCGGAAGTCCGTGTATACATCAACTGCCGAGCCGCGTTTATGGCCAGTTCACCACCCTTTCCGCCGGGGAACGGCGGTCGCCCGCACTCCGGATCAAGACTTTCGCGGTCTGGTCCGCACTCTCGGTGGCATGTACAGTCAGGCGCTGCCGCAGGGGTGAAAAGGCACTCCTGAGCGCTCGTCACCGGTTCAGGCCCGTGCCGTGCGGCCCGGTCGCCGCCGAGCCCGCGGGCGCGGAAGACGGACACGTCACGGAGTCCGGCACGCGTTCCCGGCGGACGGCGGTGGAAGTGCGAAGCGGAGAAGTACGGAAGTCGGCCCCTGACGCGGCGCATTCCGCGCGGGAGGCCGATGAGTTCAGCGAGGCGCCGTGCGGGGCGATCCACTGCCGCGCGCGGTGGCGGACCGCACATCGCGCGAAGGGGTGTCAGTGGGACGGTTCGACTTCGAGGTCTTCGGGACCGCCATCTCCCCCAGGTCCGACGACCACGACCCCCTGAAACTCGTCACCCGGAACGCCGACCTGGCGGAGGGCAACGGGCTGGACGGGCTGCTCATCTTCTACAACCACACGACCTTCGACCCCTGGATCACGGCCGGTACGATCCTGCACACCTCGCGCTCCCTCACCCCCATCGTCGCGCTCCAGCCCTACGCGACCCCGCCGTTCACCGCGGCCAAGACGATCCACAGTCTGGTGCGCCTGCACGGACGGCGCGTCGACGTGAACCTGATAACCGGCGCGGCCCGGGAGGAACTCGACCAGGTCGGCGAACCGCTGGACCACGACGGGCGCTACGAGCGCGCGATCGAGTACGCGGGCATCCTGCGGAGCCTGCTCTCGGCGGACCAGCCCCTGACCCATGAGGGCCGGTACTACCGGTACCGGAATCTGCGCGCCCACGCCCGGCTCGCCCCCGACCTGACGCCGCGTGTCTTCGTGGCGGGCTCCTCCCCCTCCAGCCGGAGGGCCGCGGCGGCCGTGGGCGACGTCGCCATCACCCACCCGGAACCCGTGGAGCGGTTCTCCTCGACGTTCCTCGACGGACCGGGACCGCGGCCGGGGATCGGCATCCGCGTCGGCATCGTGGCGCGGGAGACCGGGGACGAGGCGTGGTCGGCGGCGCGCGCCCGCTACCCGTCCGACCGCCGCGCCGAACTGCAGGTCGCGATGAAGCGGCGCTCGGAGTCCGACTGGAGCCGTCGGCTGGCCCGTCTCGCCGGGCCCGACGGCGTCCATGACGAGGTGTACTGGACCGGCGCCTACCGGTCGGGGAAGGGCTCCACCCCGCTGCTGGTCGGCGCGCACCGCGAGGTGGCCGACTACCTGGAGCGCTACCTCGCGCTCGGCGTCGGCACCGTCATCCTCGGCGGTGCGCTCGACGAGGAGGAACTCCGCAACATCTCCCGCGTCATGGCCGACCTGCGCGGTCGCTGAACCGGCCCGGTCGGCGCAGGGGGCCGGGCGCGACGCGTCATCGGAGCCCACGGACCGCCTGCCGCCTGGTACCCGCTACCTGCCCTGCCGCCTGCCGCCTGCCGCCGCACGAATCCACGGAGGAGCATCATGGTCCAGCGCGAAGATCTCCTGACACCGGACAACGATGTCGTGGCCCCGCCGCGGGAGGGCGCCAGAGCGCCGCTGATGTGGTCCCAGGAGATGTACTGGTACGCGTACCATCTGCCGCTGCCCGTCGTCGACAGTGCCAAGATCCAGTTGACGGTGCCGCTGCCGGATCCGGGACTCGCGGAGGACGTGGTCCTGGACGCCGTCCGGCGCCTGATGACCCGGCACGAGGCGCTGCGCACCCTCTATCCGACGGATCCGACCGGCACGCCCTACCAGTTGGTGGTCGACCGGTTCGACGATCCGGTGCCGCTGCGTCGGCGCGGGAACGAGCCCGAGGACGTCGAGGCCGTCTTCCACGATCTGTTCCTGTCGCCCATGGACCAGGCCACGGAGCTGCCCGTGCGCGTCGGCTGCACGCTGAACGGGGAACGCGTGGCCACGCTCGTGCTGCTGCTGAACCACATCTCCGCGGACGCGGCCAGCCTGCCCCTGCTGCGCGCGGACCTCAAGCGGTACCTGGGCCTCCCCGACGGACAACCGCCGACGGCACCCGAGCCCGCGGGGGCCACGGCGACGCAGCCGGCCACCGTGGCGCGACAGCAGCGGTCGGGGACACGTGACTCGGCGCAGCTCAAGGCCCTCCGGTACTGCCGCGGTGTTCTGGAGTCGGCTCCCGGCGTGCAGTTCCCCCGCTTCCGAACCGTCTCGGTCGTCGACCCGGCCAACGGCATCGAGAGCCACTACCGCCGGGTCTCCCTCCAGTCGTCGCAGCTCTTCGCCGCCTTCCGGAGGATGCGCGAGGGCACCGACTTCAGCGTGCCCGCGCAGATATCCGCCGCGTTCACCATGGCCGTCGCCGCGCTGTCCGGCAATCCCCGGACCGTCGTCAAGATGAACCTGTCCAACCGCTTCCGCGAGGTCAGGGACTCCGTCGGCTGTTTCTTCCAGGAAGCCCTGGTGTCGGTCGACCCGCTGCCCGGGGCGACCGTGCACGAGCTGATGGCCGCCACCAAGAAGCGGATCTTCGTGGGAGCACGGCACGCGCAGTACTCCTATCTGGCGTTCCGCGACCTGAAGGCGGAGGTGGAGTCCGAGCGCGGCCGTACCGTCCGGCTGGGGACGATCCTCAACTGCAGCGACCAGTTCGCCACCAGGCTGGCGAACCCGAACGTCCCGGAGGGGACGCCGGAGATCCGCCCCCGTCTGCTGAAGAACCTCGAGTGTCTGTGGCGCGACGAGTACACCGACCTCTGTCTCAAGAGCTTCGCGGCGGACGGGGAGGTGGTCCTGGATCTCGTCGCGCACAGGTCGGTGATCGAGCAGGACGAGATCGAGAGGATGCTCGTCGGGATGGAGCGGTTCCTGATCGCCCTGAGCGAGGAACCGCACCTGGCGGACGCCACCGTCGCGGAGGTCGTCGAGCGCTTCGGGTTCCCGGTCGCCTCCTACGGCGAGGAATGGGTGCACGTCGACCACAGTTGGGTGGACACGGCCAAGCTGGCCCGCGTCATCCGCTCGGTCGCGGGGGTCGGGGCCGCGTCGGTGGGCCTCGTGGAGCGTCCTTCCGGGGAGCCCGCTCTCGTCGCGCGTCTCGTCGCGGACCCGTCGATCCGGGCGGAGGTGGAGGCGCACGTGCTGGCCGTGGCGCGTGAGGAACTGGACGTGATGTGCCCGCACGCGTACGTGTGGTGCGACGCGCTTCCGGACGCCGACGCCTCTCCCCCGGCCGAAGAAGGCGAGCCCGCGGGTACCGGGACCCCGGCGGAGGCGGGGTCCGGATCCGACCGGCCCGGCGCCGAGGCCCGTGACCGGGCGTTCGCGGCGGCCGTGTCGCTGGCGCTCCGCGGCGCTCCGGTCGACCTGGACTCCTGCTACGTCCGCCAGGGCGGCACCGCGGTGATGGCACCCGCGGTGGTACGGCGGCTCGATCGACTGGGGTACACCGGCCCCACCCCGGACGACCTGCTGGGACCGTGGCCGCTGCGGGTCGTGGCGGGGCTCTGCGTGCCGGGCCGGGACAAGACCGCCGGCTGAGCCGACGGAGCCCTGCCGGGCACAGGATGTGGCACCTGGGGGCCGTCGCGCGTCAGGAGTTCGTGATCGCGCGCAGGTCGGCCGGGGTGAGGTGCCGTCCCTCCGCCTCGGCCACGAGCACCGACTCCGCCCCGCGCAGCAGGGCCTCGGTCGCGGGACGGCTCACGGCGCGGCCGTCGCCCCGGGCGAAGAAGCCGATGTGGTTCCGGTAGGGGCGGATGCCGAGGTACAGGTCCGTGGTGCCCGGCACCGGTCGCGCGATCCGGCGGAAGCGGGAGTGCGTCACCTCCGCCATCGGCTCCCCGATCCCGGGATCGGGGTCGGCCGACAGCGCTCTGCTGTTGGTGAGGTTGAGGAACAGGCGTGGGGCGGCGGGCTCGGTCCCTTCGCTCCGCAACCGCTGCCGCAGCGCGTCCAATGCCTCCGGGGCGTACGCCGCGTTGCGGTAGGCGGGCAGCAGGGCTCGGGCGGTCGCGTCCAGCACGGCTCCGAAGCTCCCGTCGTCCGTGTCGACGCCGACCGTGACGGACTGGGAGAGCGGGCCGACCATGCCCCGGGTGGCGCGTGCGAAGCGGTTGTGGACGTAGACGCCGAAGTGGTGCCGGGTCACCCCGTGCCGGGCCGTGAGCGCGGTGAGGACGGCGGCCGTCAGGACCGCGTGGACGGAGACGCGGCGGCGGGCGGCCGCCTCGCGCGCCGCCCGGTGCGCGGCGGGCGACTCGAAGACGGTCTCGTGGAAGGGGTGGCCGCCGGGCGGCACGGCGGTGTCGGCGTGGCCGTCCGTGAACAGCGGCGGCGCGGGCAGCGTCAGCGAGCGGCTCCAGTACTCCATCGCGCGCTCGGACCGGCGTCGGCCCTCGGGGCTCCGCTCCCAGGCGTGCTGCTGGGCCAGTTGCCACGGATCGGGCGTCAGCGCGCCCTCCCTGCCCCACAGCAGGGCGAGCAGCTCCTCCTTGAACAGGCTGAGCCCCCAGTCGTCCAGGGCGATCGGGCTGAAGAGCACGGCGACGCGACGGACCGTGTCGCCCTCGGTGAACAGCGCGATCCGCAGCGGCCGCGCGTCCAGGGTGAAGAGTTCCTCGCGCATCTCCCCGTAGAGGTGGCGGTGGACCCCGGCCGCACCGTCCTGCGGGACCGGCGCGACCTCGACGGGCAGGCGCCCGCTCCCGGCGACGGTCGCCAGGGGGACGCCCTCCGCGTCCGCGCCGAAGGTGGTGCGCAGCGTGTCGTGACGGGTCACCACCGTGCGCAGGCTGCGCAGGGTCTCCTCGACCCCGGGGCGCAGGGGCGCGGGCAGGGCGAGGTGCAGCGGCACGTAGACGTGCCGTCCCTCGGGGAGTTCGAGCATCATCCGCCGGAAGCGCTGCTGTCCCCAGGTCAGTCCGTGGGTGCCCCGGCCGGCGTCGTCGAAGGCGAGGTACCGGGTCGACGACCGGTGTGCGGCGTTCACGTCAGGGTTCCTCCTTCCGGTCCGCCTCCGGGAGCGTGTAGCCGCGTGCCTGGGTGGTGAAGAGTTTCCAGTAGCGGCCCCGCCGGTCCATGAGGGCGTCGTGGGTGCCCTGTTCGGAGACGCGGCCCTTCTCGAGGACCACGATGTGGTCGGCCATGTACACGGTGGAGAAGCGGTGGGTGACCAGCACGGTGACGCCGGACTCGCGTCCGCCGGTCTCCTGGGTGAACCGCTCGTACAGGTCGTGCTCGGCCTGGGGGTCGAGGGCGGCGGTGGGTTCGTCGAGCACCATCAGGGCCGCGTCGCGGCGGACGAAGGCGCGGGCGAGGGCGACGCGCTGCCACTGGCCCCGGGAGAGTTCGACGCCGCCGTGGACCCGGCCGAGCTGGGTGTCCCCGGCGTCCGGGAGGGCGGCGACGAAGCGGTCGGCGCCCGCGCGGCGCAGCGCGTCGTCCACCGCCTCCGGGGGCGCGCAGGTGTCGCCCGGGGCGCCGACGGCGACGCTCTCGCGGGCGGTCAGCTCGAAGGCGACGAAGTCCTGGAACGCTCCCGTACAGCGGTCGCGCCACGACTCCGGTGCGATCGCGGTGACGGGGACGCCGTCGACGGTCATGGTGCCCCCGGTCGGCTCGTGCATCCCGATGAGCAGGTTCACCAGCGTCGACTTGCCCGCGCCGTTGTCGCCCACGAGCGCCACGGTGGTGCCCGGCCGCAGGTCCAGGTCGATGCCGGTCAGGGCGGGCGTGGCGGCACCGGGGTAGGTGAAGGACACCGCGTCCAGGCGGATCCCGCCGGTCAGGGTGCGCGGGGCGCTCGCGCCGGAGCGCCGCGCCTCCCGCGCGTACGCGCGCAGCCAGAGGTAGTGGCTGAGGGCCTGGCACGCCTCGGAGACCTTGCCGAGGCTGTCGACGGTGATGCGGACCTGGGAGCGCAGCCTGCTCCCCAGGGTGAGGGCGAGCATCAGGTCGCCGAGGGTGGCGGAGCCCTGGAGCGCCAGGTGCAGGACGAGGGCGAGCGCGCCCAGGTAGCTGACGGTGAAGCAGGCCCATCCGGCCAGCCGCCAGCAGGAGGCCACCAGGTCGGCGCGGTAGAGGGTGCGGACCGACGCCGTCCACGCGCGGTCGGCCTCCTCGTCGAGGACGGCACCCGCGCCGGTGATCCGCGCCTCCTGGCTGGTCGCGGAGTCCACGCACAGGTGGTGCAGGCCGCGTTCCAGACGCTGGTGCTCGGCGCCCGCGTCCCTGGCCGCCCGGAGCACGGCCTGCGCGCGGTGCCCGGTCCACAGCGGCGGCAGGGTCAGCAGGGCGAGCAGGCCCATGAGGACGGAGACGTCCATGAGCAGCCAGACGGAGATCACCACGCTGGTGACGGTGGCGGCGGCGTCGGCCAGCCGCCAGGCGGAGGCGGAGAGCGCGGGGGTGCCGCGGCGCAGCACGCTGAGGCGGTTGAGGAGGCCGGGGGTCTCCAGGTGGTCGAGGGAGGGGATGGTGGCGACGGACGTCAGCACCTCCTCGCTGATCTTGACGTCCACCCGGTCGGAGAGGTCGACGAGGATGTTCGCCTGGACGCGTCCGCAGGCCGCGGTGAGGGCGTAGCCGACGGCGCCGGCGGCGACCGCGCCCACGAGTCCTGAGAGGGTGTCGAGGCCGACCGAGTCCACCAGCCAGCGCTGGCTCAGGCCGGTCAGGGCGACCGCCACCGTCTGGCTGAGCATCAGCGCCGTCAGCAGGAGCGTCATCGTGCGGTCGGTGCGCCAGGTCAGGCGGACGAGGTGGCCCAGGACGAAGACGCGTCCGGCGAGCGGCGCCGTGCGGGTGGTCCGTGGTTCGGTCATCGGTGGGGCCCAGCCAATCGTGAGAACCCGTCTGCCGGGTCGGGTCGACGCGGATGCGGTGCGGTGCGCTGTGCACGGGCGCGGGCGCGGGCGTGGAGGGGGCGGGCGCGGAGGGGGCGGGTGCCCGTGGCCGGGCGGTCCCGCCGCTCCCCCGGCCGGACGTCACGTCGTGGCACGGCGGCCGGGTCCGGGGCGGGACGCCGGGGTGTCGGGACACCGCCCACCGGAGACGGGTGGGCACACAACTGCGCGGCCCGTTGGGCTCGTCGGCCGGTCGGACGCCCCGGGCACGGGCGGTTGCCGGTGGTCGGCTCCCGGCGCCGGTGCCCCGCGCACGGTCCGTGCCCCCGGCGGACCGCCGCCCCGGCCGCGCCTCACGGCGTCGACCTCGCGGGATCGCGGTCCTGGCCGGTGGTCGCGCCGCGGCCCTGCGCGGGGAGGGTGGCGCGGTCCGCGCCGAACCGGGCGGCCTGGAGGCGGAACAGCCGTGCGTAGCCGCCGTCGGCCGCCATCAGGGCGTCGTGCCCGCCCTCCTCCACGACCCGGCCGTCCGCGATCCGCACGATGCGGTCGGCGCGGCGGATCGTGGACAGCCGGTGGGAGATGAGCACGACGGTGGTGCCGCGGGCCGCCGCGGTGATGCGGTCGTGGAACTCGGCCTCCGAGGTGACGTCCAGGTGGGCCGTGGGTTCGTCGAGGACGAGGAGGTCGCGGCCGTGGTCGATGGCGAACAGGGCGCGGGCGATGGCCAGTCGCTGCCACTGGCCCCCGGAGAGGTCGACGCCGTCGCGGAACTCCGAGGAGAGCCGGGTGGCCCGCCCCGCCGGGAGGCTGTCGGCCAGGTCGGCGGCGTCGGCGCGGCGCAGGGCGCGGTCGACGCCGTCGAGGTCCTGGCGGTGCTCGGGCGCGCCGAGCGCGACGTTGTCGGCGAGGCTCAGCGGATAGCGGTTGAACTCCTGGAAGACCACGCCGATCCGGCGCCGCCATGCCTCGGCGTCGAACCCGGCCAGGTCGGCGCCGTCGACGGTGACGCGGCCGGACGTCGGGGTGTACAGGCCGGTGAGAAGTTTGATGAGCGTGGTCTTGCCCGCTCCGCTGTCGCCGACGATCGCCAGCGTCTCACCGGCGCGGATGCGCAGGTCGATGCCGTCGAGGACGGGCTGTCGCGCGCCCGGGTACCGAAAGCGCACCCCCTCGAAGCGGATGTCGGCCGGGGCGGGTCCCGGCCGGGCCTTCCCCTCGGCGGCGCTCTGTGCGGTGTCGCCGACGGCAGCCGCGGCCCGCAGGGCGTCGAGGGCACGCACCGCCTCCAGGCCGTGCGTGATGTCGTAGGCCTCCATGCCCATCGAGCTGATGCGGAAGACGACGGTGACGGCGACCAGGCAGGTCACCAACTCCCCGGTGCTCAACTCGCCGTGCAGCGCCGCGAGTCCGGGGACGCCCATGCCGAGGGCGGCCGAGGAGAGCGCGAGCAGAATGGTGATCCACTGCCGGGACAGGACCGTGCGGCGGGTCAGCCAGACGTCGCTCGCCCAGGCCAGTGCCTCGCGGGTCCTGCGGCGGACCACGAAGCCGCCCAGGGCGAAGAGGCGGACCTCCTTCCCGGCCGCGCGGCCCGCGCTGATCTCCGACCAGTACCGCGTGCGGCGTGCCTCGGCCTCGCGCGCGTTGCTGACGGCGGCCAGGCCCATCCACTGCCGTCGCACGACGGCGCGGGCGGTGAGCGAGGCGGCCAGCAGCAGCACGGCGGTCACCGGGAAGAACCGTGCCAGCAGGGCGGTGGCGACGACGGCGGACAGGAGCCGGAAGGTCAGGGTGAGCTGGCCGACGGCTGCCGCTCCGGGTGAACGGCGCGCGGTGGGGCCGATGTCCGAGGCGCGGCTGATGTCGTCGGCCTCGGTCAGCGGGAGGGTGGCGTCGGCGGCCCGCAGGACGAGGCGGCGCGTCTCGCGCAGGGTCTCGCCGTCCAGGCGTCCGGCCACCAGCCGCTGGATGCTGTCCCGGAAGGCGACCGAGACCTCGTCGGCGAGCAGGAGCGCGCCGAGCACGGCCAGGGGCCAGCCGACGGAGGCGAGCGAGGCGCCGTGGCCGAGGACGGCCGCCGCCTCGGCGGCCAGCCAGCCGGTGGCGAGCGCGTTGACGGTCGGCCAGAGCATGGTCAGGGTGTGACTGGCGACGAGGGCCGCGGTGAGGCTGATCGGGCGGGCGCCGAGCGCCATCCGCAGCAACCGCGTCCGCTCGGCGGCGAGTCGGGCGGCACCGGCCAGTCTCCTGGTGGGCCCTGGGTGGGTCTTCCCGTCGGTGTTCGCGGCGACCACTCCTTGTCTGACCTTCGGTGAACGGAACCGCCGGGCCGTCCGGTCGCCCGGCTCGGCCTCCCGCGGTGCACGGTCGGCGCCCGGGGCCGAGGCGCCCGCGCTGTCCGTGGCGGGCGCGGCGTCCGTGGCGGGCGCGGCGTCTGTGAGGGGCGCGGTGTCGCAGGTGCCTGGGCCGACCACCGGCTCGTCCGTGGCGTCCGCACGGGCCGTCCGGTCCGGCGCGGGCGTGGCGCGCGGTGTGTGCTCCGGGGGCGGGTCCGGACGCGGGTGCCCGCTCATGAGCGGTCGGTCGGGTCGGGACCCGCCAGGTCCGTCGTCGCGAGGTACTCCTCCAGGGGCCGGTCGAGGCAGAGGTCCGCGGCGGCACGGGCCGCGGGCGATGAGCCCTGGACCGCGATGCCGAGGCGGGCGCCCGCGAGGAGACCCGCGTCGTTGTCCCCGTCCCCGAAGGCGACCACCCGGGAGAGGCCGTCCCGTTCGCCGAACCGGTCCGTGAGCAGGGCGGCCAGGCCGACGGCCTTGCCCCGTCCGGCCGCGGTGAGCAGGGTCGCGCCGAAGCCGCGGAGCGCGCGCCCTTCCGTGCCGGGCGGTTCCGGTGGCTTCTCGCCGAAGACCATCAGCCGGGTGCTCGGACCGGTCGGCGGCCCGATGCCTATCGCGTCGCGTGGGACGCCGTGGGCCACCGCGTACGCGACGGCCGCCCGGCGGGTCGAGGCGAGCAGACGGCCGTCGCAGGACGCGACGACGTCCGCGCACGCGCGCCGCACCCGGGCGACGGCGTCGGCCGGCAACGCGGCCACCGCCCGGTGCCGGTCCTGTCCGCGGTCGTACACGAGGTCCCCCTCCTCCAGAAGCACTTCGGGGTGGCAGAGGTCGAGCACGCGGTCGGCGTCCCGCCAGCGGCGGAAGGAGGGCAGCGAGCGTCCCGTGACGAGGACGGGCAGCAGTCCCCGGCCGCGCAGGCGCGCGATTCCGGCCACCGTCGCGCGCGGGATGCGTCCCTCGGCGTCGAGCAGGGTGCCGTCGAGGTCGAAGGCGGCGTAGCGCGGAACGCCGCTCTGGCGCGGCGCCGCCGGAGCGGGGTCCTCCGTCGCCGGTCCCGTGAGGTCCGGGAAGTCGGTGCTGATGGCGTGCCTCCCTGCTGGGTCCGGATCCGGTCGGTGCGGCGCCGGATCCTCACCCGGCGGGGAGAACTCCGGGCCGTCGCCCGGCACATTCGGCGGGCGCGGGGAAAACGCCGGAGAAACGGCGACAATCGGCCGACATTCGCGCGTCGAATGCACGCGCGGCCCGCGGTGCGCCATCGGCACAAAATGCCCCATTCATGCGTCCGCCCCGGATGATTCGGATCGGTGGATTCGGGCATCATACATGCTTGGTGGTGCCAACTTCCAGGCATTGCAACCCAGTTAGCGTGTACGTATCCTCGACTGCCTGGGTATGCATGAGGTGTGAGCGCGTGACAGCAGAGGTCGAATAAGAAACCATCGCGAGGACTTCATGAGCAGAAGCGACATAGACGACAAGGTTCGCCAGCAGGTGGGCTCCGCTCTGGGCAAGCCCGCCGATTTCCCGGGAGGCGACCTCCTGGCCGACCGCGGCCTCGATTCCCTGACCAGCATTCAGTTGACTCTCTCGCTGGAGGACGACTTCGACATCGTCTTCGCCGACGACGAGATCAGCCTGGAACACTTCGCCACCATCGACACGATCGTGCAGCTGCTGGAGACGAAGATCGACGGCTAGGACGCCCAATTCGCAGGTCAGGACCGTGTGTTCGCTGTCGGCACGGTGTCCCACGCGCGGCCCGCGGCGGCTCGCGCCCGTCGCCCGCTCCGCTTTCGGCGCGTCCGGTCCCGTGGAGGCGGAGCGGTCGGCGGTTGCGCGCGGGCGCCTTCCCGCCACCGCGGTATTCCTTCCGTGCGGGCCACATCTTTTGGCGTTCTTTCGCGTTCCGATTCGGCGTGCTGCGGGAACGGCCGTCCCATCTCGCCCGCGTCTTTTCCGCGTGACTCTCCCGCCGTCCGGGGGAGAAAGAAAGCTGGGCGCGCGGGAATAGGGGGCTGTCGCGGCACGGTCCACGACCGGCGAAGTCAGTAATCCTTCTCACGGTGCCGTGGGGCAGGGTGCACCGAAAGACCGGGCAACTGAGGGAGACACGTGACTGCGGAAAAGGATCCGTCCATCACCGGGCGCCCCGGGGACGACGTGTGGAGCTTTGTCGAACTGATCGCCACCCATCAGGGGATCGACGCGCCACCGGACGAACGCGCGGAACTCATCAGGCGTCCTGATTTCGACCACGGACGGCTCGTGGAACAGGCGATGCGGCACGGGCTGCTGGCCGCGCTCGCCGATCTCCTCAACCGCCACGGACTGCGGCGCGATCTGCCCGCGCGGCTGCGGGCGCCGGTGATGGCCGCCCTGCGCCACAACGAGTACCGCGCCCACTTCCTCACCACCGAGGCGGCGCGGCTCGCCGGGACGCTGGCCGAGGCGGGGCTCACCTGTGCCTTCACCAAGGGCGTGGTGCTCCAGAACAGCCTGTACGCGGTGCCCGGCATCCGGAACTTCAACGACGTCGACCTGATGATCGCGCCCGGTGACCGCGAGCCCGTGCGGGCCGCCCTGCTGGACGCCGGTTTCACCGCGGGCACCGACTTCGACCCGGGGACCAAGGAGCTGCGGCCCCTCTCCCGCGGCGACGCCCGGATGTACCAGATGTCCCCCGACCACTGGCCGCACTTCCACCGTCTGACCGGTGACCTGGGCGTGCCGGACGTCGCGGTGGACGTCGCCAACAGCCTCACCTGGCACGGCGGGCCGTGGCAGGTCCCGATGGACGGGGTGATGGCGGGCGTGGTGCCGGCCCGGGTCACCGACGAGGTCACGCTGCCCACGCTGTCGCCCGTGGACACCTTCCTCTTCCTCTGCCTGCACGTCTTCCGGGAGAGCTGGATCGTGCGCACCGCGCGCCGCAAGGACGTGTCGCTGGCCCAGTTCGTGGACGTCGTCCGCCACTGGACGCTCCAGCCCCCGGGGACGCGCGCCGAGATCGCCGCCGCCGTCGCCCGGCTCGGACTGGCCGACCCGATCGCCTGGATCTGCGGCCACACCGACACGCTCTTCGGCAGCGGGATCGTGGCGGAGCTGGGGCTGTCCGGCCACGCGCGGCCCGAGTGGCTGGCGAGCGCGGGCGCGGGGCCCGGACAGCGGCTCGTGTGGAGCGGGGACATCCGCGAACGGCTGCGGACGCCCGCGCCGTGCGACTTCACGGCCGCGGTGGCGTCGTAGCGTCCACGGTGCGTCCCGGCGGCGCCGGGCCGTCCGCCTGACGTGCTCACCGTCCCGGCGGCACGGCAGTGTCCGCCGGACCTCCGCACCCTCCCGGGGACGCCGGAAGGTCCACCCGGCCGCACCGAACCGGCGGCGCCGCTGAGGCCACCGCCCGTCCCCACCAGCCCCGCGGCACAGCGACGTCGGCCGGGCCGCAGCGTCCCGGCGGCACCGGAACGTCCACCCGGCCCCGCCACCCCCGCCGCACCGGAGCATCCACCGCGCCTCCCCGCCGGCCCCGCGCCGCCGCGACGTCGGCGCGTCTTCCGTGCCGTCCGTTCTCCGGTCCCCGGGCGTGTCACGTTCTGCCCTCCCCTACAGCAGGGTGACCGCGCGGTCCGCCCAGGAGAGCGTGCCGTTGGCGGTCCACAGGCGGTCGTTGGAGTAGTTGAGGGCGGCGGAGCGCAGGTCGCGGAAGGTGCGTTCGAGGGGCAGCGGCGACTCGGCGCCGTAGCCGGTGGCGAGCCCGGCGAGCTGCACCATCCGGTCCGCCGCCCTGAACGTCAGCTCGGACGCGGCGAGTTTGAGGGTGTTCAGATGGATCTGGACGGACGGCACGTCGAGTCGGCCTCCGCGGGCGCGGATCCGGCTCACCTCCTCGGTGACCTTGCCCAGGTACGCGCTGACCAGTTCCAGGTCGAGGCGTATCCGGGCGATCCGCTCCTGGACGAGCGGCGAGGCGGCGTCCGGGCCCCCGGCCGCCGTCCGCGCGCGGTGATCCAGCGGACGAGCCCCGCGAGGGCCGCGCGGGCGGCGCCCAGCCAGCAGGCGCTCCACGCCAGGTGTCCGACGGGGACCATGCTGTCGGCCGCCGCCTCCCGGAACCTGCCCCGCTCCCCGATCACGCACTCCGGTGCCACCCGCCCGGTGAGACGGAGCCCCACGCTGTCCGTGCCGCGCATGCCCATCGTCCGCCAGGCGCCGGTCTGTTCGACCTTCAGGTCCTCCCGTCCGGCGTAGAGCAGGGTCACCTCGTGGGCCGCCGCGTCGGGGCCGTCGCGCAGGGTGATGAGGAATCCGTCCGCGTGCAGTCCGCCGGTGACCACCGGTGCCTCGCGCTCGACGGCGAGGCCGTCCCCGGTGCGCAGGGCGTCCCGCGCGGTGAGCAGGTGGCCGCCCTTGCCCGCCTCCGTGGTGACCGAGGCGAGGTAGACCTCCCCGTCCGCGATCCGCGGCAGCAGTGAGGCCCGCAGTTCGGGTGTGGCGTGCCGGACGACGAGGTCGGTCTGCTGGCAGTGCATGGCCCAGTTCATCGCCGTGGAGAGGCAGCCGCCCGCGAACCGCTGGGCCAGCGAGGTCAGTTCGGCCAGGCCCGCGCCCATGCCCCCGTACTCCGCGGGGACGAGGAGGCCGAGGTAGCCGCGGCGGCGCAGCTCCGCGAAGCCCTCGGCCGGGAAGCGGCCGCGCGCGTCCACATCGGCCGCGTGCGCGCTGAGCACGGCCACCACGTCCGCCACGTCGCTCTCCGGCACCGGTTCCTCTTCTCTCTGGGTCATGGACGCGTCTCCGTCAGGCCGAGGCGGCGGACCGAGGTCACCGTGCCCGCCTCGTGCACGACCTCCACGGGCAGCGGATGGCTCAGGAAGCCGACCAGGCTCGCGGTCAGGCCGTACGCGCCGACGTTCGGCACGGCCAGCAGGTCGCCGGTCCTGGCGTCCCCGATGTCGGCGGACCGGTTCAGCACGTCGAGGGGCGTGCACAGCGGGCCGACCAGGGAGACCGGCGACGGTTCCGTGGGGAGCGGCCCACCGGCGGCGGGCGCGAGGCGGTAGGGGCGGGCGTCGGGTGCCCGCAGCCGTCCCAGGCCGGAGAGGCCGCCGAGGGTGTGCACGCCCGCGTCGAGGACCGCGAAGGTCCGCCCGCGGGTCTCCTTCACGTCGAGGACCTCGGTCACCAGGGTCCCGGCGGCGGCGACCAGGTAGCGCCCGGACTCGAAGGCGAGCCGCACGGCGTCCCCGGCGCCGGGGAAGTGGGCCGCGACCGCGCCGCGCACGGCCTCGGCGAGACCGGGATGGCGGCCCGCCTCGCCGGGTACCGCCTGGGGCGCGGCGAAGCCTCCCCCGAGGTCGAGCAGATCCGGGACGAAGCCGCTCTCCCGGCAGACGGCCGCCGACGTCCGCACCGCCTGCTCGAACTCGGCGAGCAGCCCCTTCTCGTCGGCGACGTTGGTGGCGAAGTAGGTGTGGGTGCCGATCGGGCGGGTGTGCTCGGCGGGCGTCAGCAGCGAGCGGATCGCCGCGCCGTCGGCGACGTCGACCCCGAAGGGCGAGGCGGCGCCCGTCATCCGCAGCGAGCCGCTCTCGCTGCCCGCCGGGCCGTTGAGGCGGACCAGGTAGGAGCAGACCGTGTCCGCCTCCCGGGCGAGGGTGTCGAGCCGGGCCCGGTCGGTCGGCGACTCGACGGAGAAGGTGCGCACCCCGGCGGCCAGCGCGGCGCGCAGCGCTCCGGTGGACTTGCCGGGTCCGGTGTAGAGGACGCGGTCCGGGGCGTGTCCTGCGGCACGGGCGGCGTGCAGTTCGCCGACCGAGCTCACCTCGGCCTCGCAGCCCTCGGCGCGCAGCGCCTCCACGACGCGCGGATGGGGGTTGGCCTTGAGCGAGTAGTAGACGCGCGCGCCGGACGGGACGTCGTCGCGCAGCGCGGTCGCGGCCCGGCGGACGGCCGCGAGGTCGTAGGCGTACAGCGGTGTGCCGTACCGGGCGGCGAGTTCTCTCAGAAACTGGTGGTCGGTCACCTTCCGCCTCTCTCTTGCAGTGCCGCCCGGTCGACCTTCCCGTTCGGGGTGAGCGGCAGACGGCTCAGGGTCAGGCACCGGTCGGGGCGTCCGGCCGGGCCGAGGCGCGCGGTGACGCCCTCGACGACCGTGTCCGGCTCGGCGGTGCCCGTGATCCAGAGGGTGAGCCGTTCGCCGGGCGGTTCCGGCGGCAGGCAGGCGGCCTGTGCGACGCCGGGGACGTCGAGGGCGGCGCTCTCGACCTCCTGGCAGCTCAGCCGCAGGCCCCGGCGCTTGAACAGGTCGTCGCGCCGTCCCTGGAAGTACAGCCGTCCCTGGGCGTCGAGCCGCCCGAAGTCGCCGGTGCGCAGGGCCCGTCCGGCTCCGTCCGGCGCGGGGACGAAGCGTTCGCGCTGGCGGGCCGCGGCCTCGTCGCCCCAGTAGCCGTCCATCACATGGGGTCCGGCGACGACGATCTCGCCGGTGGCGCCGGGCGGGACCGGCTCGCCGTCGGGGCCGAGCAGGAACAGCCGGGTGCCGGGCAGCGGGCGGCCGACCGTCCCGGGGTGGGTCAGGTCCTCGTCCGGTTCGGCGACCGTGATGCGCTTGCACTCGCTCATGCCGTACATGCAGATCAGCGCGGCTCCGGGGAACGCGGCGCGGACCCGGGCGGCGTCGGGTCCGACGAGGGCGGCCCCGGTGTTGGTCAGCAGCCGTACCGCCGTCGGGCGGCGGTCGCGGTCGGCGAGCTGCGCCAGGAGCAGCCCGAGGGTGGGGACGACGGGGACGACGGTGGCGCCGCTGCGCCGGATCTCGACCAGTTCGCGGGCGGAGGCCCGGCCCGGCGGGTACACCACCTCGGCTCCGGCGAGCACGGTGAGGAAGAGCTGGTAGAGGCCGTAGTCGAAGGAGACCGGCACCCGGCAGTGGACGATGTCGGCCGGTCCGTAGCCGACGCGTGCGGCGATCGCGCGCGCGGCCCAGACGACGGCGCGGTGCGGGCAGACGATGCCCTTGGGGCGGGCGGTGGTGCCTGAGGTGTAGAGGAGCATCGCCGGGTGGTCGGGGGGCACCTCGGGCAGGTCGGTGGCGGGCGGGGTCCCGGCCCAGTCCGGGGCGGTGACCGGGACGTCGGTCAGCGGGGCGATCCGGGCGACCCTCTCCGGGGCGGCGACGACCGCGGCGGGCCGCGCGTCGTCGAGCAGGTGGCGCAGTTGGTAGGCGGAGGCGTCCTCGGCGACCGGGACGACGACGACACCGCGGGAGAGCGCGCCGAACAGCAGCGCGGCGAAGTGCCGTCCGCCGGGCAGCGCGCACAGCAGCCGCTCGCCGTGCCCGGCGCCGAGGCCGTCGAGCCAGGCGGCGGCGCGCCGTGCCTGGTCGGCCAGTTCGGCGTACGTCCAGGCGCCCTCGTGGTCGCGCACGGCGGGGCGTCCCGGACGGGTGCGCGCGGTGTCCGCGAGGAGGTCGTGGACGCACCGCGCCCCGGTGTCCGGCGCCGCGACCCCGCTCACGGCCGCTCCAGGAGCGGCGCCCGCCCGGCGCCGGCCGCGAGCGCTCCGACGACTTCCCGGACGCTCTCGCGGACGGTCCTCGCCCCGTCCGCCGCCCAGCCCAGGTACCACCGCAGGGCCGCGAGGTCGGTCGCCGCGAGCTGGCGCACGTAGCGCGGGGTGGGGACGAAGTACAGCTCCAGGACCGGGACGACGGCGCGTAGTTCGGCCCGGGTGAGGGGTCGTCCGCCCGCGGCGCCGAGCAGCAGGTCGGTCCCGAGGCGGTGGTGGACCCGGAAGCTGCCCCGGCCCGCCCGCGCGAGGAACAGCAGGCCGCGGGCCAGGTCGTAGACGCGGGGCCGGACGTCGACGCCGTCCCAGTCGAGGAGGGAGACGAGGGTGCCGTCGTCGTCGAAGACGAGGTTGGAACCGGCGAGTTCGCCGTGGGTCAGGGTGGTGGGCAGCGCCTGGTAGGAGGCGAGGTCGAGTTCGGCGCGGGCGCGCCGGTGGGCGCCGCGGTAGGCGTCGGCGGTCTCCTCCCAGAGGGCGGCGCCGACGAGGTCGCGGACCAGGGCACCGAGCCGGTCGAGGGCCTCCGCGTCGGCGCCGAGCCAGAACTCCATGTCCTGGATCGGGTTCCCGCCGGCTTCCGGCAGTCCGTCGAGCGGCACCGCGTGGACGGCGGCGATCACCTCGGCGGCGGCGCGCAGGTCCGCGGCGTCCCCGTCGGCGGCGGGGCGTCCGGCCACGTAGCGGCGCAACTGCCACAGCGCGCCGTGCGCGGCGGCGGTGGGACGGCCGTCCGCGGTGCGCAGCAGCGGTTCGACCGGCACGCCGTGTGCCGCGGCCCGGAGCACGGCCGCGTCCTGGAAGGCCAGCCAGCTCTCCTGACCTGGTCTGCCGAGGCGTTTGAGGGTGTAGGGGCCGTCCGCCGCGGTGAAGCGCCAGACCTGGTTGGGGCTCTCGCGCACCAGCAGCTCGACGGACCGGGGTTCCAGGCCGTACGCCGTGCCGACGACCTCGGGCACGGTGGGACCCGGGTCCGGCCGCCAGGCGCTCATGCGCCGACCGTCGCGGTGCCCGAGGCGTCCATCGCCGCGACCAGGTCGTGCAGGCGTCCGTCGCAGTGCCGCGCCGGGTCCCACCGCAGCCGGAAGACCGGGCGGGTGCCGACGAGTGCGGCCAGGTCGGATCGCGCGGGCGCTGTCGGCCCGGGTGCCGGGTCGGCGGCCAGCCACCGGCTCCGGTAGTCGGGGTCGGGGTACAGCAGGTAGGGGGCGAGGGCGGTGACGGCGTCGGCGGCGTCCAGCCGGGTGAAGGCCGGTTCCGGGCAGGCGGCGCGTTCCAGGACGACGAGGACGTCGGGGCGGGTGACCGGGGTGAACGGGGCGCCCAGCAGGTCGTGCACCTCGCTGTTGCTGAGCCAGACCTTGTCCGCGCCGGGCGCGGGCCGCTCGGGTGCGGGGGCCGCGTCCGCGCGGAACGGGTTGATGGCCCGCACGGGCGCGTGGCCGCGCAGGGCGTCCAGGATGCCGAGCGCGGAGACGGCGCCCGCCCCGAGCCGGGTGGACATGGGCAGGCCGACGGCGTGGGGTCCGTCCGGTGCGGGGACGAGGAGGGCGCGGTCGGTGGCGACCACGCGGCCGCCCCCGCGGCCCAGCCACACGGCCGACGAGGTCTTTCCCGCACCGGCGTCGCCGACGAGGAACACCCCGCGCCCGCCCGGCCGTCGGGCCGCGGCGCCGTGGAACATGAGGCCGCCGTCGCCGAGGACCGCCTCGCGCACCAGCTCCCTGATCGTGCGGCCCGCGAGGAGGCCGAGGTGCGCCGGGTCCCGGGCGACCAGGGCCCAGGAGCGGAAGTCGCGGGTGATCAGCGTGTGCGGACGGGCGGTGGGCCGCGCCGCGACGAGGACGGTCTCGCCGTCGGCGCCGCGGTGTTCGTCGTACCACTCCCCCGTGAAGGCCTGGCGGCGGCCGGTCGGTGGGCCCGGGGGCAGTCCGGCGGACGGGTCGGGTCCGGGCAGGACCCACAGGTCGGCCACCGGCAGCGGCGCCGGGGGGACGAGGTCGGGTGCGACGGTGTGGTGCTGGCTGGCGAGGTGGTCGCGGACGCCCGGGTCGGTGGTGCGCACCCGCAGCCGCAGGCGGTACCAGCCCACGTCGAGGGGTGGGAGGGTGGTGCTCCGTTCCGCCCGGCCGGTCAGTGACGCGTAGAGACTCATGCAGTGCCCGATTCCTGGAGGCGGCGGAGGTTCAGACGAGGCCGGCGTCGGCGAGCTGGGCGCGGATGACCTCGAACTGCTCGACCGTCATCCGGCGCCTGGCGACGTCCGCCTCCGTCTGGTCCTTGCGGCCCAGGCCGAACCAGAGCTTCCCGGTGTGCGGGTCCATCCGGCGCGACACGCTCTTCTCCGCCGGTCCGCGCACCAGCAGCGAGACGGTGCGCGCCTGGGTGGTCGTCGCGTGGACCACCTCGTGGTGGATCGTGTACGAGTCACCGGCGCGTTCCGTGGTGCGGAAGCGGGGCTCGAAGGCGGGGGCCGCGCCCTCCTGGGAGGTGTCCTCGACTACCTGGTAGAGCATGTGGTCGTAGCCGCCGGTCAGCAGCCGTGTGGTGAAGGACCACCGGTGGTCGTGCGGGGCGGCGACCTCCATGTCCGACCAGACGTGCAGACGGATGCGGAAGTTGCGGTCCGGGGCGTCGTGCAGGACGAGTTTGTCGAAGAGGCGGTTGTGCTCGCACATGTCCCACAGGAGCGGGTCGGTTCGGACCCCGTCGACCAGGCGCCGCAGGGCGTCCTTGTCCGACGCGAGCGCCGCGAGGAAGGCGGAGTTGTTCTGGTGGGCCTTGTCCAGGTCGGACCAGTCGACGTGGTAGGCGGCGAGTTCGTCGAGCATGTCGCATTCCTCTCGTCGGGAAGGCTTCAGGAACGAGGAGACGGTGCGTCGTGCGCGCACAGGAGGATCTGGGTGGCCGAGTCCTCCGTGGGCGGGGTGCGGTCGAAGTCGCCGTACGCCCGGGTGAGGCGCAGGCCCGCGCGGGCCAGCAGGGGGCGCAGGTCGTCGGTCGTGTACATGCGGCTCGTGCGGTGGGCGTGCTCGGTCCTGCCGTCGGCCGTGAAGGTGTAGTCCATGTCGTCGGTGAGGATCCGGGTCGCGGGGTCGTAGCGGCGGCGGCCGCGGACCGCGATGTCGGCGCCGGTGGCGGGGTCGGGGTAGCGGAAACGGTCCTTGAGGACGCCGTCGGCCCGCGCGGCCTCGTGGGCGGGTGTCGCGACGTCGAGCGCGAAGACGCCGTGGGGCGCCAGATGGGCCGCGACGGCGGTGAAGCAGCTCACCGCGTCCGCGTCGTCGAGCAGGTGGCAGACGCTGCTGCACGCGAGCATCACCAGGGCGAAGCGCCGTCCGAGGTCGAAGGAGCGCATGTCCGCGACCCGGAAGGCGGGCGGTCCGGTGGGGCCGCGCTTGGCGAGGGCCTGCTCGATCATGCTGGGCGCCACGTCGAGGCCGACGACGTCGAGGCCGAGGCGGGCGAGCGGAAGGCTCAGCCTGCCGGTGCCCGCGGCGAGTTCGAGGACCGGGCCCCCGGTGTCGTGCGCGAGATCGCGCCAGAAGTCGATGTCGTGGGTGTAGGTGGCGTAGCGCCGGTCGTAGTGCGGACCCCGGTAGTAGATGTTGCTCACGTGCCGCAGCGCGCTGCCGTCGGTCTGCCGCTCGCTCACCGGGCCGCCACCACCTCGTCGAGCAGGTCCGCCAGCCGCTCCCGCGCGCCCAGGCCGGTGAGGCTCTGCCGGAGGGCGAAGGCGGGGACCTCGGCGGCGAGATTCCGTGCCCTCTCGGCCAGTTGCTCCTCGGACGGCGCGTCGAAGCGCGCGGTCAGCTCGCTGTCCTTGACCGGCGGGGTGAGGAGGTTGGCCTGTATCCGCCGCGCGGCCTCGCTCACGTCGAGCCGCCGCAGCGCGAACGCGTCGTCGTCGGTGAACGACGGGAACAGGACAGCCCGCAGGGGCGCCCGGGGCGTGACGCGGCAGCCGACCATGCGGGCGATCTCGTGCGGCATCAGCAGGTGCGCGTCGGTGCGGTGGTGGTTCGAGGGGTGGGAGGTGGCCGTGGGCAGGGTCAGGCCCAGCGGGGCGAGGGTGTCGAGGCGGACGGAGACGGAGCGCGGCCAGCCGTGTCCCGAGCGGCCGTCGCCGCCGTGGTGCAGGGAGAGGTCGTCGTTGCTGACGAAGTCCGCGCCGGCCGCCGCGGCGGCCAGGACGGTCGACGTCTTGCCGCTCCTCTTGTCGCCCGGGACCGCGATCCCGTGTCCGTGCCACGCGACCATTCCCGCGTGCAGGAACATCGCGGAGGGGTCGGATCGCGCCACGTCGAGGCGCAGCAGGGTCCTGATGTTGCGCACGACATGGACGGGCGCGTAGGCGGACTCGGTATCCGCGGTCAGATGGACCAAACGCCTTTCGGCATCGATTTTCCGCCAGACAAGAGTGTCATCATAATCGCCGTAATGCGCACCCCTTGTCTGGATTGCGCCCGACTCCATGGAAAGCACGACCCGCCAGAGATCCCGGGGTTTATCGACAGGTCTCACGTCGATGTATCCGGACAGATGACCCTCGATTACCGGCCATACCGCGGGCGGCACCTCCAGTACGACCGACCGCGCCGCCGCACCCGTGCACAGAACAATGACGGCAACTTCCGAACTCACCGATAAATCCCTTCGTGGGGGAGTCGGCGGTGCGCCGATGCCGAGATACCCTAGTCCATGCTCCCGCATGCTGGATAGCCTCGACCGGCTTCCCGACTTGGCGGTCTTGTTTGCCAAAGGAGGCAATGCGACACTCCTGGAAGTGCACCGGGCAGCCTCGGCGGGCAACGTTTATGCGCGAGCCGCGCATGAGTGTGGGGAGCTGATGGAATACACACATCTCGGACACACCGGACTGAGTGTCAGCCGACTTGGATTAGGCACCATGAACTTCGGTTCACACACCACGGAGTCGGACAGTCATGTAATGATGGATCGTGCACTCGGTCTGGGACTCAATTTCTTCGACACGGCCGACATCTATGGACGCAAGGCTGCTCCCGGCGGGACGGAGGCAGTCATCGGACGGTGGTTCGCCCGCGGCGGCGGCCGCCGGGACAAGGTGGTACTGGCCACCAAGGTGTACGGACGGACCGCCGAGGGACCCAACAACAAGGGGCTGTCCGCCCGCCGCCTCATCCAGGCGTGCGACGCCTCGCTGAAACGACTCCGCACCGACTGGATCGACGTCTACCAGATGCATCACGTCGATCGCTCCACCCCGTGGGAGGAGATATGGGAAGCCATCGGAACGCTCGTGGCCCAGGGCAAAGTGCGCTATGCCGGATCCTGTAATTTCGCGGGCTGGCATCTTGTCTCCGCACAGGCCGCGGCGGAGAACAGACACCACTACGGACTGGTCTCCGAGCAGTGCCACTACAACCTGCTCGCCCGGGACGCCGAACTCGACGTCATCCCGGCCGCGACGGAACTCGGTCTCGGGGTCCTGCCGTGGTCGCCCCTGCACGGCGGACTGCTGTCCGGTGTGCTCGGACGGGGTGCGGCAGGCTCCGCGGTCCGCTCCACGAGCGCCCGTGTCAGCGGTGAACTGGCGCGCAGGAGACGGGCGCTGGCGGGGTACGAGGCCCTGTGCGCGGAGCGGGGAGTGCACCCCGCGGTGATGGCGCTGGCCTGGCTGCTGGGGCGGCCCGGCGTGACGGCGCCCCTGGTCGGGCCGAGGACGGCGGAGCAGTTGGACCTGTCGGTCGGCGCCCTGGCGGTGACGCTCGACGGGGAGACCCTCGCACGGCTCGACGCGCTCTTCCCGCCGGTCGGGTCCGGCGGCCCGGCGCCCGGGGCGTGGCTGGACCGGTCCGGGTACGGGGAGCCGCCACCCGCCTGTTCCGGCTCGTCCGCCGCCGCTCCCCACGAGTACGCGCGCTCCTGAGAGGCGCGCGGGACCGGCACGGATCGCCCGGTACGCCGACGGCCCGACGGGCGGTACCCGCTGCCCGAAACACCGCCCGTGCGCGCCCCTTCCCGCAATTCCGGCCGTGCACACCCCTGCCCTTCCGCAATTCCCGCGCGCCCCTGCGGGACACCGGAAGGACCCGCCCGCGGGGACACCGTCCGGAGAGATCGGCAAATTTTTTCCCTCGACATCGTCAAGCATCATGAAACTGCAACAAGGAGGCCCGCCCATGCGTGGACTGGAAGGGAAAGTCGCCATCGTCACCGGCGGCGCCCAGGGCATCGGCCGGGCGGTGGTCGATCGGCTGGTGACGGAAGGCGTCACCGTCACGATCGCCGATATGCACCCCGAGTTCGGACCCGCCGCCGCGGCCGAGGTGAATTCGGGCGGCGGTCGCGCCTGGCACGCGCAGGTGGACGTGTCCGTGGAGGAACAGGTGGCCGCCGCCGTCGAGGAGACCATGCTGCGTTTCGGCCGTATCGATTACCTGGTGAACTGCGCGGCCGTCTTCATCATGCGCGGCGTGGAGGCGACGGTCGAGGAATGGCGCCGCAGCAATGACGTCAACATCATGGGGCAGGCGCTGTGCGTCAAACACGTGGCGAAGCACATGGCCGTCCAGGGCGGTGCCATCGTGAACATCGCCTCGATATCCGGCCACATCGCGCAGCCCGAATACGTCCTCTACAACTCCGCCAAGGCCGCCGTCGCCAACATGACCCGCTGTCTGGCCATGGACCTCGCCGACCAGGGCATCCGCGTCAATGCCGTCAATCCCGGGACGGTGTGGAACGCGAACAACGAGCGCTTCCACCGCGAGGTGCTGAAAATGTCCCGCGAGCAGGCCGAGGCGGACCCCGAGATCGGCGGACGGCACATGCTGAAGCGGGTGGCCGACCCCGAGGAGATCGCCGGCCCCATCGCGTTCCTCCTCTCCGACGACGCCAGTTTCATCACCGGAGAGAACCTCATGATCGACGGCGGTTACACGGCGATGTGACCCGCGGTCGACCGGCACGGCTTCCCCCTATTTTTCTTCACTGGTCGGAGAGGGTTCATGGGCGAAATCAGGGTTGCCCTCGCGGGTATAGGCTCCTGCGCTTCGAGTCTCGTGCAGACGGCCGAACTCGTCCGGCGGGACGGCACGGCGCTCGACGGCGTCATGTACGAGCTGATCGGCGGCTACCGGGTGGGCGACACGCGGTTCGTCGCCGCCTTCGACGTCGACACCGGGAAGATCGGCCTCGACCTGGCGAAGGCGGTCGTCACCCCGCCGGTCGCCGCGGTGCCGCACACCGACGTCGATCCGACGGGCGTCCTCGTGGAGCCGGGTCCGCTGCTCGACGGGATCGGCGGCAACCTCGTCGGTGTCGTCGAGCCGCATCCGGCGAGCCGGGAGACCACGGTCGACGACGTCGCCGAGCGGCTCACCGCGGTCGGCGCCGACGTGCTGGTCTGTCTCCTTCCGACCGGCGCGACCGAGGCCGTGCAGGCCTACGCCCGTGCCGCGGTGCGGGCCGGGGTCGCCTTCATCAACGCGACCCCCGAGCCGGTCGTCCACGAGCCCTCGCTCGCCGCGGAGTTCACCGACCGCGGGGTGCCGCTGCTCGGCGACGACCTCCGCAGCCACCTGGGCGCCACCACGCTGCACACGGCGCTGATCGAACTGCTCCAGTCGCGCGGCCTGCCCGTCGTCAACACCTACCAGCTCAACGTCGGCGGCAACACCGACTTCCTGAACCTCGCGGACCCCGCGCGCGCGGCCGGGAAGATGCGCACCAAACGCAGCGCGCTGCACGCCGCCGGCATCGACGCCAGCACCGTCTCGGCCGGTCCCAACGGCTTCGTGCGCTACCTCGGCGACGAGAAGGTCTGCATGATCCGCGTGGAGGCCAGCTCCATCCTCAACTCCAGTCTGACGCTGGACATCCGGATGCAGGTCGAGGACAGCCCCAACGCCACCGGCACCCTGGTCAACGCGGTGCGCGTCGCGAAGACAGCCGCCGAGCACGACCGCGCCGGATCGGTCGACGAGGCCTGCGCCTTCCTGTTCAAGAACCCGCGCGTCGGCGCCCCGGAGTCCGTGGGCCTACGGCAGTTCCGCGCGTACGTCGACAGCGTGACCCGGGACTGACCGCCGATGTTCGATCTCCACACGCACCACGAGCGCTGCGGGCACGCGCAGGGCACGCTCCGCGAGTACGTGCTGCGCGCGATCGACGCCGGGCTGGACACCCTGGGCCTCTCCGACCACACGCCGTTCTTCGGGGAGCCCGAGGACCGCCACCGTCCGTGGGTGGCCATGGCCAAGAGCGAGTTCCCGCGGTACGTGGCCGAGGCGCGGCGGCTGCGGGAGGAGTTCGCGGACCGCATCCGCGTCCTCATCGGCGTCGAGTCCGACTACTTCCCCGAGCACGCCGCGCTCTACCGCGACGCGCTGAGCGGCCACGAACTGGACTACGTCATCGGGTCGGTGCACGTCATGGACGGCGTCGACCTCTTCAGGCCCGAGCGCTGGGCGGGCCTGACCGAGGAGGACCTGCTGCGGTCCAAGGAGCGGTACTGCGACCTGGTGGCCCGCTCCGCGCGCAGCGGCCTGTTCGACATCCTCGGCCACATCGACGTCGTCAAGGCCGCGTGCCCGGTGATGTCGGAGCTGGCGACCCCCTCGACCGAGCGGATGCTGCGGACGATCGCCGAGTGCGACGTGGTGATCGAGGTCAACACCTCGGGCCGCACCAAGGCGTGCGGCGGCTGGTACCCCGACCTGGCCGTCCTGGAGATGGCCGCGCACCACGGCGTCAAGGTGACCTACGGGTCGGACGCCCACACCCCGGAGCGGCTCGGCGAGGACGCCGAGGAGGTCCGCCGCACGCTGCGCGACCTCGGCTACCGGCGCTGGTACGTCTTCGAGCGCCGCCGCCGCATAGCCCTCCCCCTCTGACCCCAACTCCCCCACATCGTCCCGAGCTTGGAGAAGACCCGGTGACCGAAACTTATGTCTCCATCGCGTCCGTACGGCAGAGCGGCGGTGGGGATGCGCAGTACGAACTCGTGGAGAGAAAGGGCGTCGGCCATCCGGACACGATGTGCGACGCGATAGCGGAGCGCGCCTCCCGGTACTACGCGCGGTACTGCGTCGAGCACTTCGGCCGGGTCGCGCACCACTGGTTCGACAAGGTGCTCCTCTTCGGCGGGGAGGCCACCATCGACTTCGGCGAGGGCGAGCTGACGAAGCCCTACACCGTGCTGTACGCGGGCAAGGGCGCCTACCGGTTCGGTGACCAGGAGATCCCGCTGGAGGAGATCCTCTTCCGGGCCGCCGCCGACACCCTCGCCGAGGTCACCACGGGGTTCGACCCGGAACGCCATCTCACCGTGCGGTGCGAGATCGTCGACCACCAGGGCTCGGGGCGCGGCCGCTCGCGCTACCGCCCGCTGGGACCCGAGGACCTGACGGAGATCGGTGACACCAGCCTGGTCTCCAACGACTGCAACCTGCTGCACGGCTACCACCCGCTGAGCACGCTCGAAGCGATGGTGTACGAGACCGAACAGCTCATCAACGGGGCCGCGTTCAAGGCCGCGAACCCCGACACCGGCTGGGACGTGAAGGTCTTCGGCAGCCGCCGCGGCAGCGAGTACCGCATGATCGTCAACATGCCGTTCCTGGCCCGCGACATCGACACGATGGAGACGTACCTGCGGCGCAAGGACGAGTGCCGGGCGCAGGTCGCCGCGTTCCTCGACACGGCCTTCGGCATGGTGCCCGACCTGCTGTTCAACCCCACGGACCGCAACAACCGGCCGTACCTGACCGCGCTCGGCTCGGTGGCGGACACCGGCGACGTCGGCGTCGTCGGCCGCGGCAACCGGCTCAACGGCCTGATCACACCGATGCGTTCCATGAGCATCGAGGCACCGGCGGGCAAGAACCCGCTCGACCACACCGGGAAGCTGTACGGCGTGCTGGCCCATCAACTCGCCCGCGAGATCGGCGAGATGCTGGGGATGCCGGTGGACACCCACATCTTCACCTCCAAGGAGGCCCGCCTCGACCAGCCGGACGAGGTGGTGGTCGAGGTGCACGGCGAGCTGGACGAGGAGCACCGGGCCCAGGCGCACGACCACGTGATCAAGCGGCTCGCGGCCATGGGCGACGTGACCCGCAGCCTCGTCTTCGACGGGATAACGATGTGGTGAGCGCCCTCGCTTCGGAGACGGCCGAGGCGGTCCGCGCGTGCGCCGCCGACCCCACGGCGGAGATCGAGACCTGGGTGCGGCCGTACGCGCCGTCGTGGGCCCCCGCCCAGCACCAGTTCCTCGTGATGCTCAAGCCCGAGCTGGTGCTCCCCGCGTCCGGCGACGGCGAACGGCCCCTCGCCCGGGTGCTCGGCGTCATGGCCGAACGCGGGGTGCGGGTCGGGGCGGTGCGGGTCCTGTCCGGCTCCTACGTCGCGCGGCACGCCGTGGTCGAGTCGCACTACCCGACCCTCAACCGCATCGCCCGGCTCGGTCCCGCCGGGCTGACCCCGGCGGCCGTCGCCCGGCTCGACGCGACCTACCCGGGGCATCGCGAAGGGGCGGGCCGGGTGGTCGGGGCCTACGAACTCCTCGCCGAGAGCCCCGACATGACCCCGTTCGCGCTGGAGCTGCTGACCCGGAACCTGCCGGTCAGCAAGCTCGGCACGGGCACCTACACGATCCGGGCCCGGGTGGACGGCGAGGACCTGGTCGTCCTCAACCCGTTCCACCCGCAGCAGGTCGCGCACTTCACCGCGGCGGGCGGCGCGATCGCCCTGCTGGAGTGCTGGTCGGACCAGCCGCTGCCGGAGATCCGGCGCACGCTCGTCGGCGCGACCGACCCGCTGGAGGCCGAACCCGGCTCGCTGAAGGGCATCCTGCTGCGCGAGGCGGCGGCGCTCGGCCTCGGTCGGATCTCGTCCCGGCACAACGCGGTGCACGTCTCTCCCGGCGCGGTCGAGGGGATGGCCACGATCGTCCGGTACTTCTCGGGCGGTGGCGTCGTCATCCGCCCGGAGGAGACCGCCTTCGGGCGACGGCTGCTCGCGGCCGGTCTCTCCGCCGCCCAGGTGGCCTGGGCGGCCGGCGACCCGTACATCGGGACGGGCAAGGACGCGGGGCCGCTGTTCGAGCTGACCGAGGACCTGGACTGGGCGGACGCGGAGCGCTTCGTCACGGGCCTGGAGCTGCCGTGACGGGACACGTGCGCATCTGGGTGATCGGCACCCCCGGCGCGGGGAAGTCCACCCTGGCGCGGCGGTTGGCGGCCTCGCTCGGCCTGCCGCACATCGAGCTGGACGACCCGTTCTGGGCGGCGGGCTGGCGGCAGGAGGACCCGGAGGTGTTCCTCGGCCGGGTCGCCCGGCTGCTCGACGCGGACGCGTGGGTCGTCGACGGCCAGTACGACACCGCGGTCGCCGCGCACGCCGACCGGGCCCACGCGGTGGTGTGGGTGGACCCGCCGCTGCGGGTGAGCCTGCCCCGGCTGGCCCGGCGGACCCTGGCCCGCGCGTGGCGCCGGGAACCGCTCTGGTCGGCTGGGAACACCGAGTCCTGGCGGCACGCGCTGGGCGGCGAGTCGGTCATCTGGTACGCGCTGCGGGTGCACCGCGCGCAGCGCAGGGCGAACCAGGAACTCTTCCGGCGTCTTGCTCCGCTGGGCGTCGAACTGATCCGGGTCCGCAGACCGGACGCGGAGGCCCTGGTCGCGACATTACGGACGGTGGACGCCAGGTGAAAGGAACCGCACGATGAGCGAACTGGCCCTGTACGGCGGGGAACCCGCGGTGCGCGAGCCCCTCGGGACGGCGACGTCCGTCAGCGAGGCCGACGTGGCGCGCGTCGCCGACGCGGCCCGCAGGGGCGAGATCTCCTACGACGCGAGCGAAGGGCTGGTCGCCGAGCTGGAGGGCGCGTTCGAGACCCGCCTCGGGCAGCGGTACGCGCTCGCGACCAGTTCGGGGACGGCGGCGCTGCACTCCGCCTTCTTCGGGCTGGGCCTGAAGCGCGGCGACGAGGTGCTGGCGCCCACGTACACCTACCTCGCCACCGTCATGCCGATCGTGGCGTGCAACGCGACGCCGGTCCTCGTCGACGCGGAACCGGACACGGGCAACATCGACCTGGCCGACGCGGAACGGCACGTCACCCCGCGGACCCGGGCGATGGTGGTGACGCACCTGTCGGGGCACCCGGTCGACATGGAGCGCGCGGTGCGGTTCGCGCGGCGGCACGGTCTGCGGCTGGTGGAGGACGCCTCGCAGGCGCACGGCGCGGCGAGCGCCGGGGCGGAGGTCGGCACCCGCGGCGACGTCGCGGCGTTCAGCCTCCAGGGGCGCAAGCTGGTCGCCGCGGGCGAGGGCGGCATGCTCGTCACCTCCGACACCGACGTGTACGAACGCGCCGTGATGCTGGGCCACTTCGCCGCCCGCTCGGAGCAGGAGGTGCGCACGCCGGGGCGGGTGCCGTTCGCGAAGCTCGGCTACGGCCTCAACTACCGGATGCATCCTCTGGGCGCCGCGCTGGCGCTGGGTCAGATGGAGCGTCTCGACCGGTCCCTCGAGCTGCGCGCGGCGACCTTCGCCGCCTACGACGCGATCCTGCGGGAGATCCCGGGCCTGGACCCCGCGCCGCGCCAGAGCCATGTCACCCGTCACGCGGGCTACAGCTACCAGCCGCTGTACGACCCGGCGGCGTGGGGCGGGCTGCCCCGTTCGGTGTTCGTCGGGGCGCTGCGCGCGGAGGGGGTTCCGGCCTCCGTGCCGTCGTCGCCGCCCCTGCACCGCGAGCCCTTCTTCACCTGCGCCGAGACGGGCGTCGAGACGTTCGCCGTCGATCCGGACCGGCATCTGTACCGGGCGGGCGAACTGCCGCGCGGCGAGGAGTACGTGGCGTCGGCGTGGCGGCTGCCGGTCCCCGCGCAGGCCCTGCCGGCGGACGTGCTCGCGGGGTTCGCGGAGGCGTTCCGCAAAGTGGCGGCCGGGGCGGAGGAACTGCGCAAGAAGGGCGCGGTCGGGACGTGAGGGCGGCGCGGAATTTCCCATGCTGACGTCGAGCCGCCATGATGTCGGGAAGGCGGGACGGGGTGAAGCCCCTCGCCGCGGGCGACAACCCGCGGTACGTGAACGCGTGACGGAACAGGCCGCGGACGACGCATTCTCCGGCGTTTCGATTCATGCTGCACACAAGGGGCACGGCATCGCGTCGTCGGCGCGGGCCGTTCCTCCGCGCTCGCTCCCCCGGCTTCCTTGCGGGGACCGCGGGAGTTCACGGTTCGGATTCGAGACAGATGGGTCGATCATGCGTGTACGGCGCTCCGCGCGCGGGCTGGTGCTCAATGACCGGGACGAGGTCCTCCTGTTGCGCGCGGAGGACACGGAGCCGGTCGATCCGGCCAACCCGCACCTCCTGCACTACTGGGTGACCCCCGGCGGTGGCGTGAAGGACGGCGAGAGCGTCGAGGCGGCGCTGGCAAGGGAGTTGCACGAGGAGACCGGCATCACGGAGGTGACGATCGGCCCGGAGCTGTGGCTCCGCGAGCTGGAGCTGCACCTGCCGAAGCAGGGGCGGGTGCTCAGCCACGAGCGGTATTTCCTCTGCCGCACCGAGGAGCGCGAGACTTCCCGCGCTTTCCTCACCGAGAACGAGCGCGGGGTCATCAAGGAGACCCGGTGGTGGCCGCTGGCGGAGTTGTCGGCCTCGGCCGAGGTGGTACGGCCGCCGGAGTTCGTCGCTCTCGCGCGGGCCGTGCTGGAACAAGGACCCCCCGAGGCTCCTGTCCGCATTTCCTAGGCATTCCGCGGAATCCGGTGCACACCGCGATTTCGACTCCGTGCGTGAATCCCCGTGCGAAAAACGCGCGGGGAACCGGCAATCGACATTTCGATAAGGTACAGACATGAGCTTCCGGCTCGCGGCGTATGCCGTGTGTGTAGAGAACGACCGCGTCCTGCTCGCCCGTCACGTGGGGTCCGACGGGGAGAGCACCTGGACCCTCCCGGGCGGCCGCGTGGAGCACACCGAGGATCCGTTCGACGCGGTGATCCGGGAGGTGGCGGAGGAGACCGGCTGCGAGTCGGTGGTCGAGCGGCTGCTCGGGGTCGACTCGCGGGTGATCCCGGCGGAGTTCGCGCGCGCGGGCGTGACGCACCAGAACATCGGCATCTTCTACCAGGTGCGGATCACGGGCGGTGAGATGCGGCCCGAGCCCAACGGCGAGACCGCGGAGTCCGTGTGGACGCCGTTCGAGGACGTGGCCGCGCTGGGCCGGTCGTCCCTGGTCGACGTCGGCATCGCGCTGGCCCGCACCACCCCGGCGACCGGCCACGTCCCGCAGGTCCCGGTCGGGGACCTGGTCCGGTACTGACCGTCCCGGCGGCGGTCGCGCCGGAACCGGGAGAGCCGCTCCCTACAGCTCGAACTCCAGGTGTTCGACGTCGGTGAAGCGGACCTCCTCCAGGCTCCCGGCGCGGCGGCCGCCGTCCTGGAAGTACACCTTCTTGAGCGCCTCGGCCGCGATCTCGCGGAGGCGGGCGTCACCCGCGCCCTGCTCCTGGGCGTCGAAGAGACGGGCGGCGTACTGCGGGGGCAGGGCGACGGTGAGGTGCCGGACGCGGTCCTGGTCCGTGGATCCGATCGGGGCGGTGTAGCCCATGCGGGCGCGGGCGTCCAGGACGATGCCGCTGACGGTCGCCGCCTTCTGCCGCGCCCTGGCCCTGACCTGCGGCTGCCACCGCTTCTTCACCTCGCGCTCCAGGCGCGCGGCAAGGTCCGGGCGCGGCTTCCTGATCTGGTCCTTGACGTACCGTTCGACGGTGCGCTGGGAGACCCGCAGCATCCGGGCGACCGCCCTGGTGCCGCCCAACTGCTTGACCAGGTAGCGCATCTGCGGGCCCGCGGTCTTGGGCGCGGGGCGCGTGAACGCCTTCTGCACGGCGGCGTCCAGGCCGTCCCCGAACATGCTCATGGCCTGTTCTCCTCGCTACTCGCCGTTGTCGGCGTCGGTGACGGTGCCGTCCTTGATGTAGCGGGCGAGGTTGAGTTCCGGCGCGTCGAACCGCTCCCGGACCTCCTCGCCCCACAGGACGGACTGGGTGCCCTCGTGCTTGACGAGGCCGGGGTTGACGCCGAGTCTGAAGCCGCCGGGCAGCGCCTTGCCCTCCCGGTAGGGCAGGAAGTCCAGCGGCGAGGTCCCGGCCGCGGCGTAGACGACGCAGTCGGACAGCACGGCGACCGGGTACTGCCCGGTGAACGCGGCATGCTTGACGATCTTGCGGTGCAGGTTGACGCGGGTGCGGGAGATGACGGCCGCGCGGATGTCCGGCCGCCACGTCGGACGGGCCAGCGCGCGCCAGGGCTCGCCGGGCCGCCAGCCCTCCCCGCGCGGGCGCTCGCGCAGCTTGCCGAGACCGCCCTTGACCGTCGCCTTGACGGCCGCGACGACGATCGCGAGTTCCGGGTCGCGGTCCCGGTGGCCGTCCATCGCGGCGAGGAACGCCTCCGGCGGCAGGTCGGCGGTGACGCCGAGGTCGGCCATCGTGGCGAGGTAGGCGTCGCGCAGGCGGTTGTACCAGCCGTCCAGATAGCGGCCGCTGTCGTGCCGCACCCACGCCTCCAGCGGACGCACCTCGTAGCCGAGTTCCACCGCGTACGCGACGGTCGGCGTGGCGTACCAGGCGGGTCCCTCGGGCCGCTCCCCCTTCGGGGTGAACGGGGAGGGCAGCAGGGAGCCGTCGAGCGTCACCCACTCCTTGCCCGCCTTCACGCGGGACAGGTCGACGTGGGACAGGTCCACCAGCCAGCTTCCGGGCAGCTTGGGGTCGAAGGCCGGGGCCTCGACGCGGGTCGCGGGGCCGAGTCCGACGGGCAGACCGTTGGCACCGGCCGCGAACGCCATGTTGACGTCGATGCCGACCAGGTGACGGAGGGTGCACTCGGCGTCGGTCATCGGCCGCGCCCAGTCGTACGCCTCCTCGAACAGCTTCTCGGCCGGGCCGCGCACGTGGAAGCGGGGCAGGTCCCGCAGGACGGGGTGGCCGTCGGGGGCCTCGCAGGGCGCCGGGTCGACCGGGTCCTTGCCGAGGCTGCCGGGGTTGTGCTCGGAGTGCCGCCTGCCGTCGGCGCCGGGGGCGGAGGCCCGGGTGGGCGGGTGGAGGGCGGTCATCAGTTCGAGGCCGGTCACGGCGGTGGAGCCGCGCGGTGTCATCACCCGCGACGCGTACACGCCCAGGACGCGGGCGAGCCCGCCCGGCGGAAGCTGCGCCGCCGCGCCCCAGTGCCGGGCGTCGAGCGCGTGCCAGGACGGGACGCAGAGCTGCACACAGGCCCGCTCCGAGCCGGTCGCGGGCCGGTAGATGCGCGCCCAGGGCCCGAAGCCCCGTTTCGTCAGCTTCCACTGCGCGCGCGCCAGTTGCCTGACGACCTTGTGGCTCTCCGGGAGGCGTCCGGCGAGCCGCTCCTCGTCGGTGAGGGCGGCCGGGAGGCCGTACCGCTCCAGGGCCGCCTCGGTGAGCACGAGCAGCGGGTCGGCGTCCTTGCCCGGCCCGGCGAGCCTCGGCTGTCCGAGCCCGGCCTCCCGCAGCGCCCACTCGACCAGGGCCGCGACGCTCCTGGCGGGCACCTCCAGGACCAGCCCGCCGGGGCAGAACGCCAGCACCTGTCCGTCCGGGTCGACGTCGACGACGGCGAGCGGCCCGTTGGGGAACCGCGGATCGGCCCCACCCGCGGAGGCACCGCCCGGGTCCGCCCCGCGCGCCCCCGGGCGCCGCGACGGCGAGGGCTCGGCGTCACGCGCGGGACGCGACGCGGTGTCGGGAGCGGGGGTGACGGGGTCGGCGGCGTCCGGAGCGGCGGCGCCCTGAGCGGGGACGGGGTCCTGGGGCTGCTCGGGGACGGTGGGCGCCGCGCTCCGGGCATCCGCGTCCGCGGCCTCCGCGGGGGCCGGGGGCCGGGGGGCGCGGGGGCGGGTGCCGGATACAGCTCGGCGAGCTGCCTGAGCAGCCGTGCGTACGCCTCACGTTCCGGGCCGCGCGGCTCGGTCGGCTTCTTGACCGACTCCCAGGCGGACACCGTGGCCCGCCGTACCTTCAGGGCGCCCGCGACGTCGTCCAGCGTCAGTCCGTGCGCGACCCGCAGCCGCTTGCGCTCCTCCGCCGACGGCAGCGCGGCCCGGGACGCGACCAGCGCGTCGACCGCGTCGAACATCTCGGACATGGATCACCTCCGGACGGCACTCTAACCCGCGAACCGTACGGTCCCCGTGCTTCGACCGCCCAGTTACCGTACGGATCGCTCCCGGCGTGCCGAAGGGCCCGTCAGCGCGTCGCCACCTCCGGCGCGGCCTCCACCGTCACGTCCAGGTAGTCGATGCCGCGCAGGCCGTTGTTGATCAGCGGGCGGGACTCGACGATCTCGAAGCGGGCGACCCGGTCGGCCAGGCGTTCCAGGAGCGCGGTCATCTCCAGGCGGGCGAGGTGCATGCCGACGCAGACGTGTTCGCCGCGTCCGAAGGCGAGGTGGTCCGAGGGGCGGCGGGTGATGTCGAAGCGGGTGGGGTCCGGGTAGTGGCGCTCGTCGCGGTTGGCGGAGGCGTAGAGCAGCGCGACCCGGGAGCCCGCGGCGAGGGGGACCCCGCCGACCTCGTGGTCCTCGGTGAGCACCCGGCTGAACTGCGGCACCGGAGTCTCAAGGCGCAGCGACTCGTTGATCGCGTGCGGGATCAACGAGCGGTCGGCGCGCAGCAGTTCCCACTGGTCCGGGTGGCGGGCGAAGAGCGAGACGGCGTTGGTGATGGCGAGGATCGTCGTGTCGAGGCTGGGGGTGACGTAGTCCAGCATCATCACGGGACACTTCCCATGGGGTATCTCGCCCCGGTCGGCGGCCTGGTAGAGCTGTGCCGCCCAGCCGTCGGGGGTGATCTTCCCCGGTACGGCGTCCGTCGTCGCGAAGGCCATGAACTCCTCGACGACGGGTCCGGCCGCGGCCGCGCGACCGTCGGCGGGGCCCTGGGTGTCCCAGATGGCCGCGGCCCACTCCAGCATCTTCTCGCGTCCGTGGTCGGGGAGCCCGACCAGGTCGGAGACGACGGTCATGGGGAGGTGTTCCGCCAGTTCGGAGACGACCTCGAAGCGGCCCATGCCGACGACTCTGTCGACGACCTCGTCGGCCTCGGCCGCGATCCGCGGGTCCACCTCGCGCATCCGGTCGGGACGCAGCGGACGCCCCAGCACCGCGCGCATCGCCGTGTGCTCGGGCGGGTCGCTGCACAGGGTGATGCCTTCGAGGCGGGCGTTGACGTCCGGGTCCACGAAGACGCCGCGCGCCGACGAGAACGTCCGCCAGTCCATGAGCGCGGACCGGACCTCCTCGTAGCGGGGCAGCGCGTAGAGGCCGTAGCGCGACAGGTGGACGACGGGACCCAGTTCCCGCAGCCGGCTGTAGAGGGCGTAGGGATCGGCGCGCGCCGACTCGGAGTAGAGGTCGACGTCGCTTGTGGGTATGTGGGGCAACGGTTCTCCAGGGGAGGGGCGGGGACGCCGCGGCTTCCGGCACCGGCAGCGCGCGGCCCCGGGCCGGCCCCGGAGATCTCTCGCGCCACAGCGGTCCCTCGCGTCGGTGAGGAGCGCGTGTCCCGGGATCCCGGGGCCGGGTCTCCTCTGTGCGGTCGGTCGCTCCTGCCCCGCGACCGCGCGGGTGAAACACCGGCCGCGTGATGCGCGCCGACCCGAACGGCCTTTCCTGGGGCGGACGGTGGGGGCATGAGCCGTCGCGGACCACTGAAGATCCGGGGACGCGGCACGGGAGGGCCCATCGCCTTCGCGCAGGACGGCGTCCGCGCCGCCGCCGCACGGCGGGACACGGTCGGTGACGCCGTCCTCGACGGGCCCAACCGATCCCCGTCCCGGGCGCGGGCGGAGACCGCCGCGCGCCCCAACGTCCGCCACCGGCACCGGCGTTGCCGCGCGCGGCCGTCCGTCGGGACGTCTCCACCGGCGATTGTCAGACCCCTCCCCTAGGGTGCCGACCATGACCTCGATCACCGACGGCGCACGGCCGGACGATCTCGTGGCGGCCCACTCGGCGCTGCTCGACAAGGCGACACCCACGCAAGCCCGCAAGGCGGTACGGGAGTTGGTGTCCGTCGTCGACGACGGCGCCGCGATGCGACTGGCCGCCCGCCTGGAGCCGGTCGCCAAGCTCGCCCCGGAGACGCTGCTGCGGCTGTGGCCGACGGCCACCGACCCGGACGCCTTCGCCGCGGACCTGCTCGCGCCCGCCTTCCGCCGGACCGGCCGCACCGACCTGACCCTGCGTCGGATGACCTCGCTGACCGGCCTGCGCCACCTCACCATGCTGCGCTCGCTGACGGTGGAACGCTCCAAGGAGATATCCGACCTCACGGACGTCGGCGCGCTCACCGAGCTGCGCACCCTCGACCTCAACGGCTGCGCGGGCGTCGAGGATCTGACCCCGCTCGGCGGCCTCACCCAGCTCACCCGCCTCAGCCTGCACCGCTGCCGTCCGGTCGCGGACATCACGCCCCTGCTCGCCCTCGGCCACCTGCGCGACCTCGACCTCAGCCTCACCCGCGTCACCTCCGCGGACGGCTTCGCCACCGCCTTCCCGCTGCTGGAGCGGCTCGACCTGCGCGGCTGCCGGTCCTTCAAGTCACCGGCGCAGCTCTCCCGTCTGACCCGTCTCACCCACCTCGACCTGAGCTGGACCGCCGTCCGCGACCTGTCCGGCCTGACGGACGTGCCCGCGCTCGCCGTCCTGCGCCTGGCGAGCTGCAAGCAGCTCCGTGACCTGAACGGCCTCGCCGCGGCGACCGCGCTCTCCGAACTGGTCGTCGAGGACTGCCCGCGCTTCGAGTCCTTCGCCGGGCTCGGCCGTCACCCCGGGCTCACGGCGCTCACCGTCAAGGGCTGTGCCGACCTGCGCGACCTGCGCGGCCTCTCCGTCCTGACGGACCTGACCGAGCTGCGGATCGCGGACTGCGAGCACCTCGCCTCCGCCGCGGGCGCCGGGACGCTTCCGTCGCTGGTGGAGATCACCTTCGAGGGCTGCCCCGAGCTGGGCGACTTCTCGCACCTGGCGCAGCTCGCCTCCCTCACCCGGCTCCGGCTGGACGGCCTGGACCTGGTCCGCGACCTCTCCCCCTTCGCGCCCCTCCCCCGGCTGCGCGAACTCGGCCTCACCCGCTGCACCGGGCTCCTCGACCTCACCGGCCTCGGCGCCCGCTCCACCGTGGAGAAGCTCTCCGTCAGCGCCACCGGAAGTCTCGGCTCACCGGGCGAGCTGCTGGACCCGTCCGCGCTGGCGGAGCTGGAGCTGAGCGATCTGCCCGCGCTGACCGACCTCGGCCGCCTCGACGGCCTGCAGTCGCTCGACTCGGTCGACGTGCGCGGCTGCCCCCGGCTCATCGACATCGGCGGGCTGGCCGGGACCCCGGTCCGCGAGCTGACCCTGCGCGGCCTGCCCTCCCTGATCTCCCTCGACGTCCTGGAGGAGTGCGCCGGTCTGCGCGCCCTGGACGTGGAGTCGCTCCCCCGGCTGAGCGGCTTCCCCGTGCTGCCGTCCCTGACCCGGCTGCGTCTGTACGGGCCGGACTGGCGGGACATGTCACCGCTGGCCGGGTTCACCGCGCTGGAGTCCCTGCGCCTGGCACACCTGGACGAGGTGACGGACATCAGCGCCCTGGTCGGCCTGCCCGACCTCTCGGGGCTGTTCTTCGGCAGCCTCCAGTCGCTCTCCGAACTCGGGCCGCTGCTCGACATGAAGGCGCTGGAGCGTCTCGACAAGTCCCTCCAGATGAACGGGGACATCCTGCGGGGCCGACGGGATCCCGTCCTGACGGAACTCGCGGAGCGCGGTCTCGCGATCGACCAGCGCTGACCCGACGGAACGGGGGCTCACTCCGGGTGAGTGGGGGCCGGGTGCGCGGGGGTCCGGGTGCAAGGGGGTCCGGGTGCGCAGGGGCCGGGCACGCGGAGGGGCCCCGCCGCGGCGGATGGTCCGCTGCGGCGGGGCCCCTGTGTCACGCGGGGGCCTGTCACGGCCCGGGAGAGGGCGTCCTCCGGCCGACCCGGGAGAGGGCGCCTTCCGGCCGGTCCTGGGCGGTCGGCCGGTGGCCCTCTCCCGGAGCCGCGTCAGGCCTTGTGCTGCATGGAGCTGCGGGCGGGGTTGCCCTGGTCGGCGGCCTTGGGGTCCTTCTCGTCCGCCTTGGCCCGGACGCCCTCCGCGATGCGCCGTCCGATGCCCTCGTCGATGTTGGTCCAGTAGGCGAAGGCGCGCTGGAGGACGGGCTCGCTGACGCCGTTGAGGAGATGGCCCACGACGTTGTCGACCAGCCGGTCGCGCGCGGCGTCGTCCAGGACGTCCCGCACCATGGTGCCCGCCTGCCCCCAGTCGTCGTCCTCGGGGTGGTCGACGTAGGCGGCGCGGACGATCGCGCCGTCCGCCTCCCAGCTCGGCGGGGTGCCGTAGCGGGCGGTGTCGGCCGCCGGGCCGCCCTTGGAGTTCGGCGCGTAGACCGGGTCGCTGGTCTTGCGGTACGCCATCGCCCCGTCCTTGGAGTACGTGTGGACGTCGACGACCGGGGCGTTCACCGGGAGCTGCTGGTAGTTGCCGCCGATGCGGTGGCGGTGGGCGTCGGCGTAGGAGAACAGCCGGGCCAGCAGCATGCGGTCGGGGCTCGGGCCGATGCCGGGGACGAGGTTGTTCGGCTGGAACGCCGCCTGCTCGATCTCGGCGTGGTTGTCGGTCGGGTTGCGGTCCAGGGTCATCCGGCCGACCGGGATGAGCGGGTAGTCGGCGTGCGGCCACACCTTGGTGAGGTCGAACGGGTTGAACCGGTAGCCCGCCGCGTCCGCGTACGGCATGACCTGCACGTGCAGGGTCCAGCTCGGGAAGGCCCCGTCCCGGATGTGCTCGAAGAGGTCACGCGTGTGGTAGTCGGTGTCGGCGGCCGCCATCTGGTCGGCCTCGTCCTGCGTGAAGCACTCGATGCCCTGGTCGGTCTTGAAGTGGTACTTCACCCAGAACCGCTCGCCCTCGGCGTTGATCCACATGTAGGTGTGCGAGGTGTAGCCGTTCATGTGGCGCCAGCTCCGCGGGATGCCCCGGTCCCCCATGAGCCAGGTGACCTGGTGGGCGGATTCCGGGGAGAGCGTCCAGAAGTCCCACTGCATGTCGTGGTCGCGCAGGTTGTTGTCGGCCCGGCGTTTCTGCGACCTGATGAAGTGCTGGAACTTCATCGGGTCCTTCACGAAGAAGACCGGCGTGTTGTTGCCGACCATGTCGTAGTTGCCCTCGCTGGTGTAGAACTTCACCGCGAAGCCGCGCGGGTCGCGCCAGGTGTCCGGGCTGCCGCGCTCACCGGCGACGGTCGAGAAGCGGGCGACCAGGTCGGTGCGGGTGCCCGGCTGGAACACGGCGGCCTTGGTGTAGGCGCTGACGTCCTCCGTCACCTCGAAGTGGCCGAAGGCGCCGCTGCCCTTGGCGTGCGGCTGGCGCTCGGGGATGCGCTCCCGGTTGAACTGGGCCATCTGCTCGATCAGGTAGGCGTCCTGGAGCAGGATCGGACCGCCGGGCCCGACGGTGAGCGAGTGCTCGTCGCTCTCCACGGGGGCACCCGAGTCCGTGGTGGTCGCTGGTCGGTTCTCCGTCATCTGGATCTTCCTTTCCGGTCCCTCGCGGCTTCCGATGATGGGTGGCCCGGAACGGCGGTGCTGAAACACATGTTCTGCCAGCGGACGGAACGGACGGATGATTCACGACAGCCGCGGCGAGCCGCCGGGATCCCGGAAGACCTCGCGGGACCGCGGGCGGGCAGGCTGTGACAGCGGGGGCACCCGTGACCTGCGGAGACGCGCGGCGGGCTGGGAGGGGCGGCGCCGGGCGTCTCCGCCGGGGAAGCGGCCACGCGGGAGCCGCCATGCGAGGGCGGCCACGTAGGAGCCGCCATGCGGGAGCGGCCATACGCGGGTGGCGATGCCGGACGCCCGCCGGACGATGCCGGGCCGCGCAGGCGCCCCGGCGGGCGGGGTCGGATCGAGCGGCGGGCCAGGTCCAGCGCGAGCCAGACGGCCTCACCGCCCGTGGAGCCCGCGCCACCCACCCGCTCTCACGCCACCCAGCGCACCGCAGCACGCCCAGCGCGCCACAGCAGGCCCAGCCCGCTCGCTACCCCGCCCAACGCGCCACAGCGCGCCCGACCCGCTCGCTACCCCGCCCAGCGCGACGCAGCGCGCCCAGCCTGCTCACACGTGCCCCAGAGCGCCGGGGCAGGCGCCCCACCTGCGCACCATCCGGGGCCCGCCCGAGCACCACCCGCCCATCCCCACCCGCCGGTCCCCTAAGCCGTGCCGTCGCCGCCCTCGCGCAGGGAGCGGACCATGCTCCGCAGGATCACCAGCGCGCCCGCCCGCTCGGCCTCCGTCAGACCCGCGAGCATTCTGACCTCGACGGACCTGACCGCGGCCGACGCCTCGTCCAGGCACCGTCTGCCGTGCGGGGTGAGCCGCGCGGGCAGGGCCTTGCCGACCGGGGCCTCTGCGGGCCTGGTCACGGATCCGTCCCGTTCCAGCGCCTGGAGCAGCACGTTCATCGACTGCCGGGTCACGAACGCGCCCCGCGCCAGCTCGGAGTTGGACAAGCCGGGCCGCTGGGCCAGCAGCTCGAGGCACGAGTAGTGCGTCACCGTCATCCCGAGCGGCTTCAGCACCTCCTCCATGGCGGCGCGCAGCGCGCTCGACGCCTCTTTCAGCAGGTACCCCAGTGACGTCTCCAGATCGACGCCGACACCGTTTTGACTCATGTCAGGATTCTGACATAGGTTGGTGCATGTCAGATAACTGACACGACTGAAGGAGCTGCACCATGCCCGCCACCGGCCCCGACTTCCTCTCGCTCCAGGCCCGCGACCTCGACGCGTCGCAGGCGTTCTACGAGCGCTACCTCGGTCTCGTCCGCTCGCAGGCCGGACCCCCGCACGCCGTCGTCTTCGAGACGAAGCCGATCGCGTTCGCCCTGCGGGACGTGGTCCCCGGCACCGATCTCGACTCCGCCCCGCAGCCCGGCGTCGGTGCCGCGATCTGGCTCCACGCCACCGACGTGCAGGCGATCCACGACGCGCTCGCCGCCGACGGCCACACGATCGTCTCCGCGCCGATCGACGGCCCCTTCGGCCGGACCTTCACCTTCGCCGACCCCGACGGCTACCGGATCACCCTGCACGACCGCACCTAATCCGCGGGGCCCCCCGGATCCCCGTCCCACTGGTTCGCGGCGGGAACGGCCGGTCTTCGCCCGCCCTCCCCCACCGAGCGCTGTCCGGCAGCCCGCTGCGCAACTGGTCGCGGTGATGGGCATCTCCGCCCTCGGGACACATCCGCGCGCCCTGTTCGGCGCTCAACTCCGGGAGTTCGTCACCCAATCACCGCCGTCCGCCCAACTGCCCCCGCACACGATCCAGCCCGCCCGGCTCGACTTCGACTCCTGGACGCGGTTACCGGCACCCGGGCGGTGGAGATCGCCGCCGTCCCCAGCCCCGTCACCGGGTGACTGCCGTCGAACCACCTCGCCGGCAGGCTCTGGTTCCTCAGCGGCGACAACCCGTACCTGTCGTGGGGCAGCAACGGCTCGCACTACCGCGCGTTCGACAGGGGACGCGCTCACCACAGACACCACCTTCACCCGGGAGGCGTCCATGTGGTGCATCTCGTTCGACTGACAGACCGGGGTGAGGACTTCACGTACAACGGGCGGGCCGTCACGACGGCCCGCCCGTTGTACGTCTGATCGGTCCGCGTCGTCGCGAGCGATCCACCCGGTGGCTCAGTGCGCCCCCTTGCGCGCCCCTTACGCGCCACCTGCGCTCGAAAATTGCTCCGTTCGGGAGCGTAGCCGTGTCCGGTGACGTTGAGTCAGAGCAGACGCCCCTGCTGTCCAGCTCGCAGGCACCGTCGCCCCGAGGCGTGACCCTCCGCTCATCCGTGAGCGCGATTCAGCTCTATGCAGAAAGCTTCAGGCATAATGATGGATGCTAAGAGCTAAGAACTTTCTGTGCATGGCCGAAGAGTTCGCGGGTACGTGCGCGGGGATGAGCGGAGCGCTGATGACACGCCAGATCGACCCCAGTCTCAACAGGCGCAAACTACGCCTGGCCCTACGCCACGCGCGGGAGAGCGCGGGCCTGACCCAGCGGGAGGCGGCCGAGCGGGTCGAGTGGTCGCAGTCGAAACTGATCAGGGTCGAAACCGGTACCGTCGGCGTCTCGGTGGTCGACCTCAAGGCGCTGCTGGCGCTGTACACGGTGGCGGACGCCGACACGGTGGAGGAGCTGACCGAGGCGGCCCGCGGCAGCAAGGGGGCGAGTTGGTGGTCCAAGTACCACGAGGTCCTCACCCCTCAGTTCGCCCAGTACCTCGGCTACGAGGGCGCTGCGGCCTCGCTCTCCACCTACCACCCGATCGTGGTGCCGGGGCATCTGCAGACCCGCGCCTACGCCGAGGCGCTGCTGGCCCCGCGGGACCTGGAGGCGGACAAGTTCCGTCAGATCGTGGACCTGCGCATGGAACGTCAGGACCGGATGTTCGACGGCTCCGGCCGACCGCGCTGCGTGTTCGTCCTGGACGAGGCCGCCGTGCGCCGGCAGATCGGGGGCAAGGAGGTCTTCGGCGAGCAACTGGGTCACCTGCTCGCCGTCGCCGAACTCGGCGAAGTCTCCGTGCGAGTGCTCCCGTTCGAGGCCGGGGCGCAGTACAGCACGCTGGGCAGCTTCGTCCTGCTCAGCTTCCCCGACGAGAAGGACCTGCTGTACCTGGAGCACGCCGCGGGCAGCATGACCGGCGGTGAGGACCTCCAACTGCTGGGCCGCTACCAGGAATGCTTCCGCACGATCACCGATCTGGCCCTCGACGAAGCCGCGTCGGCCGCACTGATCAGCCGTATCCAGCAGGACCTCGGAGTCCACTAACAACCGGGCCCGTCGCCGGTGACGGACGCCAGGGGGAAGGCCACCAGTGGTCTCCAGGTCGGTATGGCAGCGCCTGACGGAGTGGTTTCAGGCAGAGACAGGCACACCCGACGACGCACAACCGGAGGATGCCCCGCCGCACGACGGCATCGTGGCCCAGGCCATCCAGGACCCCTCGACCTCCCAGAACCTGATCGCGATAGAGCGGGCCCGCACGGCGAACACGCTCCAGTTGGAGGCGGCTCGCGACAGAACCATGCTGCGGCGGTTGGCTCTGCTCGGAGCGATAGGCATCGTCGCGTTGGTGATCGCCGTCCTGTGTATCGGGTTCGTGGTCGCCAAGGCGGCCAGCCTCAAGCTCTCCATACCGACGCCGGGCGCCACCACGTCGGTCAGCGTGGTGGGGGCGGGGCTGGTCGCCCTCATGGCGAAGTGGGGCCGCACGCGCTACCTGACCCGCCGGGGCGCGGGGCGCCCTAGCGGTGCGAACTCGCCTGCGAACCGCGAGGAAGAGGACCAGGATCCCGGAGTGACGCCGTAGGCGACGCCCCCGCGCGCCACAGACCGGCACTGATCGCGATGATCATGGCCACGACGATCCACACGACGCGTTTGAGGACAACGCTGTCAACCAGTGTCGACGCGACCGCCGCCGCGAAGGTCGCGACGGCTCCCACGGCGAAAGCGAACGTGATGGCCCTGCCCACGGCCGCTGACCGGCTGCGGGCGTTCCTGCCCCGATGCTGAACGGCCGACGCTTCCACCGGGCCCCCTCCCCTGCGCTGCTGGCTCGTCGAGAACGTCACGGGTTCTGTAACTCTCCTGCCCTCACAGCGTCCACGAACTCGGACCAGACGCAGGCGTCGAAGGTGACCACGGCCGCGGCAGGCCATTTCGAGTCGCGGGCCCGGACGCGGCCGGACTCCACCGCGACCTCCACGCACTCGTTCTCGTTGCCACTTCTGCTGCTCCTGCGCCACAAGGGTCTCCCCCCATGCACCACCTCAGATCCTCCAGATCCCCCGACCGTCCGGATGATGCACGGCAACTCTAGTGGGCGGATGCGCACCGTCGCAGAGCAACGGCCGGATCCCCCTCCGCCGTTCACGACAAAGAGCGCCCGAAAGGCTACCTTCGGTCACTGAAATCCAGGTTACGGCCGACTGAACCGGTCGGCCAGACGGGAACAGGCCGATAAAGAGGTTCCCCCGCGCCCGTCGTCGGCTCGGCACAACAGGCGCCCGCCATACGCCAGTTGCCACACACCGAGGCCCCACCGACCGGTCGGGCGAGGTCCGGGGGCCTCGCCCGGGGTCCGTGGGCCCGGGGTTGTGTGCCGTGGTGGTCAGGAGGCCGGCTGGGGCTCCTCCGCCGGTTCGGTCGGTTCCGCCGCCCGGCGGCGGGTGACGATCGCGCTGGCCGCGAACGTGGCGATCAGGCCGCAGACGACCAGACCGATGACGGCGATGTGCCCGGCGTTCACGGCGCCGCCGATCAGCAGGCCCGAGACGCCGAAGTCGGCGTCGGAGAACGTGGAGTTCTGGAGGCCGACGTCGCCGAGGAAGGGCAGGACGAGCAGAGGCAGGAAGGTGATCAGCAGGCCGTTGGTCATGGCGCCGAGGATGGCGCCGCGCCGTCCGCCGGTCGCGTTGCCGATGACACCGGAGGCGGCGCCCGTCATGAAGTGGGCGACGATGCCCGGGATGATGATGGTGCCGCCGACCGCGACCAGGACGCCCATGCCGATGAGGCCGCCGACGAAGCTGGCGAGGAACCCGACGAGGACGGCGTTGGGCGCGAAGGTGAAGACGATCGGGACGTCGAGCGCGGGGCGGGCGTTGGGGACGAGCTTCTCCGAGATGCCCTTGAAGGCGGGGATGATCTCGGCGAGGACCACGCGCACACCGGCGAGGATGATGAAGACGCCCGCGGCGAACTTGCCCGCCTGCATGACGGCCCACAGCAGGTACCACTGGCCGTCGCTCAGCTCGCGCTCGACGTAGCCGGGACCGGCGACCAGGGTCACCAGGAGGTAGATGAGGCCCATGGAGCTGGCGATGACGACGGTGGTGTCGCGCAGGAAGCCGAGGCCCTTGGGGATCTTCAGGTCCTCGGTGGACCTGCTGGGGTCACCGAGGTACTTGCCGACGAGTCCGCTGGTGGCGATGCCGAAGTTGCCGGTGTGTCCGAGCGCGACGGTGTCGTTCTTGGTGACCCGGCGCATCCAGGGCTGGACCAGGGCGGGCGACAGGGTGGTGATCAGGCCCTGCGCGAGCGAGCCCCAGAGGATGGCCTGCCAGCTGCTGAAGCCGTTGGCGATCAGGATGACGGCGATCATGGCCGCCAGGTACAGGGCGACGTGCCCCGACATGTAGATGAACTTGAACGTGGTGAGGCGGGCCAGCAGCACGTTGACGACCATGCCGAAGAAGAAGATCAGCGCGGCCTGCGAGCCGTAGTCGGTGAGGACCTTGCCGACGATGGCCTCGTTGTTGGGCACCACGCCCTGCACGCCGAACGCGTGCTGGAACATGTCGCCGAAGGGGGTCAGCGCGCCCGAGACCACACCGGCGCCGGCCGCGAGGACCAGGAAGCCGACGAACGCCTTGATCGTGCCCTTGATCGTGTCGGAGGCCGACTTGCGCTGGAGCAGCAGGCCCAGCAGGGCTATGAGTCCGACGATGACGGACGGCTCGCGGAAGACATCCAGGAGACTCTGAAGAACGCCGTTCACTGACAACGCCTCTCTTCGGGCACGACGGGGCCGCGTGCGGGTGCGGTGGGGACGGGTTCCGCGCGGCGCGTCGGCGCGGAGGGGAACCCGCGGCTGGGGTCAGCCGCGTGACGGCACGGCCGGGACGCCGGGTGCCGCGGGGGTGCGGCGGCCGGGGCGTCGGGCGCGTCCGGCCGTCGGGGGCGGGCTGCGCCGTCGGGACGGCCGCCCGCGAGCGGGAGGATCTTGGGGTGCGGGAGCGGCGAGAGAAACGTTTCTCTCGCTGAAGGGCAGGTCCTCAGACGCTGCCGTGGCGGGCCGCCGCGGACTTGACCGCGTCGCGCAGCTCGTCCATGTCGATGATGCTGTTGAGCACGACGACGTCGCCGAGGCCCTGGGCCGCGTCCTCCAGGTCCTTCGCCACGAAGAACACGTCGGCGCTGTCGGGACCGGCCGAGCTGATGTCGGAGTGCTCCACGGTGACGTCGTCCAGACCCAGCTCGCGCACGATCGTCTCGATGTTCATGCGCACCATGAAACTGCTGCCGAGTCCGGTGCTGCACATGGCCAGGAACTTCATTCGGACTCCTCGAATTCGGTGATCAGCTTGGTTACCTCGGGCGCCGAGCCCGCGTCGCGCAGGGCCTGACGGGTGTCCGCGTCCGAGAGGATGCGGGCGAGGGAGGCCATGGCGCGCATGTGCGCGTCGGCGTCCGCCGCGGCGAAGCAGAAGTAGAGGTCGACCGCGTGTTCCGGCAGGTCGAGCAGCGGGGCGGGCTCCCGCAGGCGGAGCATCGCGATGCCGGTGCGCACGACCCCGCGCTCGGGCCGCGCGTGGGCGAGGGCGATGCCGTGGCCGAGGTCGATGTAGGTGCCGCCGGCCTCGACCGAGTCCTGCATGGCCCGGACGTACTCGGGGGTGATGTCTCCGGCCTCCAGCAGCGGGGCGGCGACCTGGGTGATGGCTTCGCGCCAGGTCAGCGTGGCGCTGGTGAAGTGGATGTTCCGCTCGGGGAGGAGTCGGCTGAGCATGGGTGCTCCGTAGGGGTACGGGGTGGGGCGGTCGCGCGGTTATTCGGCGTCGGCCACGATGTCGAAGGAGAGTTCCGCCGTGTCCGGCAGCAGCTTCGAGGTGCCGAAGATGACGGGTTTTCGGCCCGGTTCGAAGACGCAGGAGGTGGCCAGCAGCAGAGGGGTCTCCTCGGCCACGCCCAGCAGCCCGGCTTCTCGCGCGTCGCACCGGTGCAGGGCGACGACGATCTCGTTGCGGACCAGGAGCACGTCGTGCCTGGCCCGCAGGTACGCGTACAGGGAGGTGTCCGTGAAGTCCGCCGTGAGGACGTCGGGGAACCGGTCCTCCTCGACGTACGACTCGGCCAGGTGGTGGACCACGCCGTTGACGCTGCGCAGGCGTTCGAGGCGGACGACCGGGGTGGCCGGGCTGACGCCGAGGGCGGCGCCGAGCCGCGCGCCCGCCCGTTCGCGCCGCTGCACGGTGACGCGGGAGGAGACCGTGTGTCCCTGCCGGGTGAGCTGGGTGTGGAAGCCCGTCACCTCGTTCACGAACCGTTCCCGGTGCTTGAGGTTGTAGCGCGGGTGGCTCACGAAGGTGCCGCGGCCGTGTTCACGGACGAGGTACCCGTCCTGGACGAGTTCGTCGACGGCCCTGCGCAGCGTGATGCGGCTCACGTCGTACTCGTCGCACAGGACACCCTCGGCGGGCAGTCGGTCGCCGACGGGCAGGTCCCGCACACGCCGCAGCAGATGGTCGCGCACCTGTGCGTACTTGTGCCCGGCCATCCACGACCTCCTTGTCGGGTTCTTTCATCATCGAGACATCATGATGACTACAGGACATTCGAAGCGTCAATAGTCGACACCTAAACGAAATCTGCCGGTGCGGGACGGCGGCTTGATCGCCCGCAGAGCCCGCCCGCACGGCTCTGGCCAGGTACATCACATCGACGCGGGGCCCCTGGTGTCCCGTCGCGGGGGTGGGTTACGTTTCCGGAAGTCATCATGACGTCATGCCCTCTTGAGGAGTTTCCGTGACCTTCGCAGCAACAGCGCCGACGCCACCGGCCGAGACCGACCCCGCGCACGGCCCGGCCCTCGACGCGGCCGACCGCCGGGCCGTCGCCACGGCGAGGGCGCTCGCGGTGGACGCGGTCGAGGCCGCGGGTTCGGGGCACCCCGGTACGGCACTGGCCCTGGCACCGGTGGCCCACCTGCTGTACCAGCGCCATCTCCGGCACGACCCGGCGGACCCCGGCTGGGAGGGCAGGGACCGGTTCGTCCTCTCCTGCGGGCACGCCAGCATCCTCCAGTACACGCAGCTCCATCTGACCGGCTACGGGCTGGAGTTGGACGATCTGCGCCGCTTCCGCCGCCTCGGGTCGCTCACCCCGGGGCACCCGGAGTACCGGCACACCGCGGGCGTCGAGACGACCACGGGACCGCTCGGCCAGGGGGTCGCGACCGCCGTCGGCATGGCGATGGCGCTCAAGCGCGACGAGGGGCGTCTCGCGGGCGCCGACACGTCACCGGAGGGCCCGGCGAACCGCACGGTGTGGGTGCTCTGCTCGGACGGCGACCTCCAGGAGGGGCTCTCCTACGAGGCCGGGGCGCTCGCCGGGCGGCACCGCCTGGACAACCTGGTCCTGGTCTGGGACGACAACGGCATCCAGATCGAGGGCGACACCGGCCTGACGACCAGTGAGGACACGGTCGCCAGGTTCCGCGCGCAGGGCTGGTCCACGCGGACCGTGGCGCTCGGCGCCGACGGCGACGTGGACGCCGACGCCCTCGACCTGGCGCTGAGGGCGGCCCGCGCCGAGACCGGCCGCCCCAGCTTCATCGCGCTGAGGTCGCGGATCGCCCACCCCGCGCCGCACGCGGTCGGCACGGCGGCCTCGCACGGCGCTCCGCTCGGCGCGTCCGAGGCCGCCGCGGTCAAGGAACTGCTGGGCGTGGAGGGGACGTTCACCGTTCCCGACGACGTCCTGCGGCACACCCGCCGGGCCCTCGCGCGCGGTGCGCGTCTGCACGCCGCGTGGGACGCCGAGCTGGCCCGCTGGGCGGACGCGCACCCGGAGGCGGCGCGGGCCCGCGCGCTCGCCGTCGCGGCGCCGGACCCGGACGCCGTCGCCGCGGCGCTGCCCGCGTTCGGGACCGGCTCCGGCGTCGCCCCGCGCGACGCCTCGGGGAAGGTCGTCCAGGCGCTGGCCGCCGCGCTGCCCCGGCTGTGGGGAGGCTCCGCGGACCTCGGGGACAGCAACCGGACCACCATCGCCTCCGGCGGTTCCTTCCTGCCCGCCGACGAGAACGACGGGCGCGGTCTGCACGGACGCAACATCCACTGGGGGGTGCGCGAGCACGCGATGGCGGCCGCCCTCAACGGCATCGCCCTGGTCGGCTACGACACGCCCTTCGCCGGGACGTTCCTGGTCTTCAGCGACTACCAGCGCCCCTCGCTGCGTCTGGCCGCCCTCATGCGGCTGCCGGTGGTCCACGTCTGGAGCCACGACTCGGTCGCCCTGGGCGCCGACGGCCCCACCCACCAGCCGGTGGAGCACCTGGCGTCGCTGCGCGCCATGCCCGGACTCGCCGTCGTCCGCCCGGCCGACGCCAACGAGACGGCCGCCGCCTGGCTCGCCGCGCTCGCCGGGCGGGGGCCGGTCGGTCTCGCGCTCGCCCGTCAGGCGCTCCCCGTCCTGCCGACGCCCGCGGCGGACGTACGGGCCGGAGTGGCGCGCGGCGCCTATGTCGTGACGGACGCTCAGGAGACACCGGACGTGGTCCTGTTGGCGTCCGGCAGCGAGGTGGCGGTGGCGCTCGCCGCGCGCGAGCAGCTCGCCGGGCGGGACATCCGCGCGCGGGTCGTGTCGGTGCCCTGCCTGGAATGGTTCACCGAACAGGACGCGCAGTACCGGGACTTCGTCGTCCCGCCGTCGGCCACGGCCCGCGTGGTCGTCGAGGCGGGCACCTCCTTCGGCTGGCACGGACTGCTCGGCGCGCACGGACAGGCGGTGACCGTCGACGACTTCGGCACCTCCGCTCCCCCGGACGACGCCATGGCCGCGGTCGGCATCACGGTGGACGCGGTGGTCGGGGCCGCCGTCGCCTCGCTGTCGTCCGCCCGCTCCTGACACCGGGACCCGGCCGGGCCGCACGACGCCGGGCCGCGCGTTCTCCCTCCTCCCGAACTCGACCGCTCCCGAAGGGAAATCCCCATGCCTGAACGCACTGTCACCGTAGGTCTGAGCAGCGGACTGCACGCCCGTCCGGCGACCGCGTTCGCCCGTGCCGCCGCCGAGCAGCCGGTGCCGGTGACCGTCGCGCGGGACGGCCGCCCGGCGGTCCCGGCCCGCAGCCTCCTGTCCGTGCTGGCGCTCGGTGCCGGGCACGGCGACACCGTGACGCTGGCGGCCGAGGGCGACGGCGCCGAGGCGGCGCTGGACGCGCTGGCCGGTCTGCTCACCCACGACCACGACGACTGACGTCACGTCACATCACGTCATGCGCGGTCCGCCCGCCATCGACGTCACGACAAGTGCGGCCCGCCCGGCGGTCGTTCGCCGTCGTGCGCGTTCGGCGGCGGCGTGGTCCGTCCCTCCCCCCAGAAGCGAGGTCCAGTGTGAACACGCGCCCGCAGGCCGTACCGTCCGACGTCCGGCTCGTCGTCCTCGACTGCGACGGCGTCCTGGTGGACACCGAGCGCATCGGCCCCGACATCGTGGCGGCCATGGCCACCGAGGCGGGGTGGCCGCTGACCGCCGACGAGGTGCGCGACCGGTTCCTCGGCCGCCCCGAGTCCTACCTGTACGAGGAGATACGCGCCCACGCGACGGTGCCGGTCGGGCCCCGGTGGCTGATCGAGTACCGTGCCCGGGTCCGCGACGCGTTCGCCGCGCGTCCGCGCACCATGCCGGGGGTGACGGAGCTGCTCGACCACCTCGACGCCCGGTCGGTGCCCTACTGCGTCGCCTCCAGCGGCAGCCACGAACGCATCGCGCACTCGCTGTCCCTGACGGGGCTTCAGAGCCGGTTCGACGGGCGGGTGTTCAGCGCGGACGACGTGCACGCGGGCAAGCCCGCGCCTGACCTGTTCCTGTACGCGGCGCGCGTCCTCGGCCATCCGCCGCGCGACTGCCTGGTCGTCGAGGACAGCCCGGCGGGCGTGGACGCCGCGCTCGCCGCCGCCATGCGGGTCGTCGGCTACGCCGGAGGGCCCACCCCGGCGTCCGCCCTGGCGCACGCGGACGCCGGGGTCGTCGAGGACCTGTCCCAGCTCATCGACCGGGGGCTGGTCGGAGGGTGACGGCTCCTCGCGGGACGCCGTCAGGCACCGCGCCGTCCGGCACCGCGCCGTCGGGGTCCGCACCGCCGACGCCCCCGGCTCCTCTCGGGGTCGGGGGCGTCGGCGCGTTCAAGGAGCGGTCGCGGTCAGTCGCGCGGGCGCTCGAAGGTCAGCAGCAGACCCTCCACGGCGCCGGGACCTATCCGGCCCTTGACGTCGGCGGCCGTGATCGCCTTCAGGCTCCAGCCGTCCTCGGCGTGCTTGTTGAGGACCTTCTCCAGCTTGTCGCTGTCCAGGGCGTCGCCGATCAGCGACTCCCGGAACGTGACGACCTTGTACTCGTGGGTCTGCGCGCTGCTCATGGTGCGGGTCCTCCTGCCGGCCGGGCCGGATGGGATGGGAAATGGCCAGGGCGAGGACATCATCCACGGTCGACGGGAGCGCGCGGACGCCGGGTGGCGGTTGCGGCACCCGGGAGGTGCGGGTCGGGGGCACGGACCGTGCACGGCAACGGCCTGTCGGCGGCGGCCCGTTGCCGGGAGGCGGGACCGCTGACGGTTACGCCGCGGGGGCGCGCAGGGTCTCGGCGTCGATGACCGCGCGGTAACGGACGTCACCGCTGACCACCTTGTCGTAGTACGCGTCGACCTGGTCCGCCGAGATCATCTCGATCGTCGCGGTGATCCCGTGCTCCGCGCAGAAGTCGAGCATCTCCTGCGTCTCGGCGAGTCCCCCGACCATCGATCCGGCCACCGCCCGCCGCAGCGTCAGCAGGGAGAACGCGGGCACGCTGAGCGCTTCGCTCGGAGCGCCCAGATTGACCATGACACCGCCCCGGCCGAGGGTGCCGAGGAAGCTGCCGAGCGGGATCCCGGCGCCGACCGTGTTGATCAGCAGGTCGAAGTGGTTCGCCAGGTCGTCGAAGACACCCGCGTCCTCGGTCGCGTGGTAGGCGTGCGCGCCGAAGGCGAGACCGTCCGCCTTCTTGCTGTCCGTCCTGCTCAGCACCGACACCTCGGCGCCGAGCGCGGCGGCGATCTTGACGGCGACGTGTCCGAGTCCGCCCATGCCGATCACGCCGACCTTGACGCCGGGGCCCGCCCCGTACCGCTTGAGCGGGGCGTAGGTGGTGATGCCCGCGCAGAGCAGCGGGGTGGTCGCGGCCAGGTCAACCCCGTCGGGGATCTTCAGGACGAAGTGGTCGCGGACGACGATCTGGCGGCTGTAGCCGCCGTAGGTGACCTCGCCGTGGTAGTCGCGCGAGGAGTAGGTCTGCACGACGCCCCGCTCGCAGAACTGCTCCTCGCCGTCGCGGCACGCCTCGCACGTCAGGCAGGAGTCGACGAAGCAGCCGACCCCCACGGTGTCGCCGACCCGGTGGTCCCGGACGTCCGCGCCCACCTCGGCGACGGTGCCGATGATCTCGTGGCCCGGGGTGATCGGGAACAGCGCGGCGCCCCATTCGTCGCGGACCTGGTGGATGTCCGAGTGGCAGATCCCGGCGTACCTGATGTCGATCCGGACGTCGTCCGGACGCAGGTCCCTGCGGTCGAGGGAGATCGTCTCGAACGGGGCTCCGGCCTTGCTCGCGGACAGCGCGGTCACGGTCGTGGTCATGGTCGTCGTCTCCTCGCACAGATTGCAATGCCCCCTTTAGTCCAGTATCAGGCGGTTCACCTCGCACGCACGACGGGCGACCGGGCCCGGGATGCGCCGTGGGCCCGGTCCGGGCGACGCTGGAGGGAACGGAACCGAGCAGAACGGAGGGGTCTCCATGGCGGGATCCGGCGGGAAGAAGCTCTCGAAGGGCGACCGGGTCGCCTGGAACAGCCACGGTCACGAGACGACGGGCCGGGTCGAGAAGAAGATCACGTCCCGTACCGAGGAGGCGGGCCGCACGGTCGACGCCGACCGGGACGACCCGCAGTACAAGGTGCGCAGCGAGCGGTCCGGCCGGTCCGCCGTCCACAAGCCGGGGTCGCTGCGCAAGAAGAAGTCCTGACCGTCGGAAGCGGCCACGACGCCGGGAGAGGTCCCGGAGGATCGAGCGGAGGTTCTGGCGGGGCCGGTCCGGGGCCGTCCCGTGCCCGGTGCGGAAGTCGGCACCGGACCTGCACCGGACCCGGACTTCCTCTCCCCGGCGCGATGCGGGATCCTGTCCGTCGGCATACACGCGTGGAGATGAGATTCAGTGGCCGGTGGGCAGCAGGAGCGGCACGGGGACGCGGACGACGGGTACGCGGGCGCTCCCCTCCCCGACTCCGTCTGGCAGAGGTTCCTCGACGACAGCGAGGGGGCCATCGGGGCGTCCGCGCCCAGGGAGCCGTCCGCGCGCGAGCGTGCCGCGGGGATACCCGCGCGGGCCCGGCGCGCGTCGGCGCCGGGGCCCGAACAGGCCGCCACCGTCGGGGAGTTGTGGGACGCGCGGGAGCCCGCGCCGACGCGGCGCTGGCGGGACCTCGACGCCCGTGCCCGGTGCCGCCGGGTCGGCGGGTTCGTCGCCGCCGGGGTGGTCGCCGTCGTCCTCGGGTACCTCTCGCTGGGGCAGGTCCGCCCGGCCGTGCCCGGTGGGTCGCCGGAGCAGGAGATGTCGCAGACGTCCGTCGACGTGCTGCCCGACGGGACGCCCACCGCGCCGCGCTTCTCGCCCGGCCCCGTGCGCACGCCCGTCCTGACGGTCCGCGACGACGGGGACACCGCGGCCGGTACCTGAGCCGGTCACCGGGTCCCGCGCCGGGAGGGCCGCGCCAGGGACCTGAGCAGGAGGCTGCGCCCGCGGTCGGGCACCGTCCACAGCGGGTGGCCCCGTACGCCCCACCGGGACAGCAGGGCGTTGGCGGCCAGGAAACCGGTGGTGGCGGCCCGTTCCATCAGCGCCACGGGCAGGTCGACGCGGACCAGGTCCCCGGCGAGGACCAGGCCGGGCGTGCCGGTGCGGACGCCGGGCCGGTCGCCGTGGCCGCCGACCGGGAAGAGCGGGCAGTCCGCGCGCCACTCGTGCCGCTCGTCGACGACGCGCGCGGCGCGGGTCTCGGGGTAGACCTGCCCGAGCCGGGCGGCGAGTTCCCCGGCCTCCCGGTCGCGGTCGGCGTCCGCGGGCCGTGCGTAGGCGTGGAGTTCGACGACGGAGCCGCCGGTGCGCCGGGACCAGCGGGCGGCCTCGCCCTCCCAGCGTTCGAGGACGCTGACGTTGTCCAGCGGGCCGTATCCGGCGGTGCCGAGGAAGCCGGGCCTGCCGGGGTCCACGGGCCGGTCGAGCCAGAGCCGGGAGACGAGGAAGGCGGGGGCGGTGCGCAGCCGGTCGATCCGCTCGTGCCAGGCGGGGTCCGCGAGGCCGGGGGAACGGGCGGCGAGGGCGCGCAGTCCGGCGGTGTCGAGGGCCAGGACGACACTGTCGTGCCGGGTCTCCTCGCGGTCCGTGGCGACGGTGAAGGCGCCGTCCCCGGTCGGCGCGACGTGCTCGACGGACGTGCCCGTGCGCAGGTCGGCGCCGAGGCTTCGCAGGTGGGCGCCGAGGGGGTCCCAGAGGGCGGCCGGGTAGGGCTCGTCGGGGACGTCGAACAGCAGTCCCTCGGCGGAACCGAGGAAGTAGATGTGGAACATCAGGACCATCTCGGCGGCCGACAGCAGCCGGGGGTCGGCGAAGAAGCTGCGGGAGAAGACCTCGAACGCGAGATGGCGCGCGGCCCGCGGGAACCGCAGCGAGTCGAGGAAGTCGTGCGCGCTGACGTCGTCGAGCCGGTGGTACAGGTCGGGGACGCGGACGTCGAGGAGCGCGAGGGCGGGGACGGGGTTCATCCGCAGCACTTCCCGGGCGGGCAGGGACGGGCTGAGCGCGGCGAACCCGAGCGCGCTGAGCGGCGGGGTCCGCGGGACGCGGCGGAAGCTGTCGTGGGCGCCGTCGCGGTGGCGCAGCGGGTAGTCGGGCAGGGCGGTGAGGCGGCGCATCCCGGGGTCGGTGCGGCGCAGCAGGCCGCGCAGGTTGTAGTACTGGCGGAAGAAGGCGTGGAATCCGCGGCTCATCGTCGCCGTCGAGCCGTCGCGCAGCCGGGTGCTCCAGCCGCCGACCCGGCCGCCGAGGTGGTGCTCACGTTCGTAGAGGGTGACGGCGACGCCGCGTTCGGCGAGCGCGGTGGCGGCGGCGAGTCCGGCGATCCCGCCGCCGATCACGGCGGTGGTCCGGCGCCTGCCCCCCGTGTCGGGGGTTCCGGGCGGGGCGGGCAGCAGGACCGCGCACCGGTCGCGTCCCGGCCGCGCGGCGCTCATCGGGGGCCCGCCGGGCGGTCGGCGCGGCGGGCGACGACGGTGTGGGTGATGCCGGTCTGCCAGCCGGGCAGCGGCAGGGCGCGCACCCGGTCGAACCCGGCGGCGCGCACCCGGTCGGTGAAGGCGGCGGCGGTGTCGAACTCCACGACGCTGCGCCACAGATGGCGGTAGAGGGGGCCGTCGCCGAGCGCGGTGGCGACGGGCAGGACCAGGCCGCGGGAGACCGCCGTCCAGAGCGCGCGGTGGGCCCATCGGCCGCTGAGGGTGTACTCGTGCGCGGCGAGCCGTCCGCCGGGGGCGAGGAGGCCGTGGACCCGGGCGAGGACGGCGTCCGGGTCGGTGACGTTGCGGAACAGGTAGGCGGCGAACACCGCGTCGAAGGGCCCACTGACCCCGGCCCCGGCCCCGGTCCCAATCCCGGCCCCGGTCCCGGTAGCAGTCCCCGTCCCGGTAGCGGTCCCCGCCCCGGTCCCGGTCGCAATCCCCGCCCCGGTTCCGCCCTCGTCCGGGCCCCCGGTTCCGCCCTGGCCCCCGTTCCCGCTCCCGGCTCCGGCCCCGGCGCCCGTGAGGTCCTCCGCGGAGGCGTGGACGAAGGTGACGCGCCCCGGCCAGCGTTTGGCGCGGGCGCGTTCGAGCATGCCCGCGGAGGCGTCGACGGCCGTGATCTCGGCGCCGGGCAGGACGGCGGCCAGGGCGGCGGTGGACGCGCCGGTGCCGCAGCCGAGGTCGAGCACCCGCAGGCCCTCGGGGCTTGGTCCGAGGCCGAGCCTGCGGGCGGAGCGGCGCAGGTGGGCGTGGTAGCCGGGGTTGGCGGCCACCAGCGTGTCGTAGCCGTGCGCGGCACGGTCGAACGCGGCGGCCAGTTCCGCGTCGTGCAGACGGGTCATGCGGTCTCCAGGTGGGGGCGGGGTCAGGGGGCGGGTCGGCGGGGCAGCCTGGCGACCTCGGCGGCGGCGCGCAGCATGGGCCGCACCGGGGTGCGCAGGCCGATGCCGATCTCCTCGCCGAGGCGGGTTCCGCCGTCCAGGAAGCGCAGCAGCCGGGTCGCGGGGACGCGGCTGAACAGGCCGGTGAAGAAGGCGGGGCCGTCCACGAGGCCGCTGTGGAGGGCGTGCAGCAGGACGGCGTCCATGGCGCGGGCCCGGGTCGGGTGGGCTCGCGGGGGCAGCGGGCCGCGGCCCCGGCGCAGGGCCTCGGCGACGGCCGCGGTCTGCCGCTGGAGACCGGCGAAGGTGTAGCCGGTGGCGGGCCGGGTCGCTCCCCCGGCGGCGCCGATCCGGAAGACCGAGGGCGCCGTCCGGCGGGCGAAGACCGCGTCGGTCATGGGGATGACCCCGGTCTCGGTGCCGACGACCTCGAAGGCGTCCAGGCCCAGCACGGTCGCGGTGTAGTGGCGCAGGGCGCGGTCGTAGGCGGGGCCGGTCAGCGGCGCGCGGGAGAACTCGGTGTACTCCACCAGCGCCTCGTGCGGGCCGCTCGGCAGGACGTAGCCGAAGGAGAGGCCGTGGGCGGGCTGCGGGGTGCGGAAGTCCATGAGGTCCACCCGGTCGGCGTCGAAGGCCGGGCGGCGGGTGCGCACGAACCAGCCGCGGAAGTGCTGGAGCAGCGTCGTCCGGGCGGGCGGCGGGCTGGTCAGGGGGCGGGAGTCGAAGACCCAGCGGGCCCGGACGGC
>NZ_FMCI01000188.1 GCF_900091845.1 Streptomyces sp. SolWspMP-5a-2 | reverse complement strand
GCGGCGGAGGCGCGCGGGGCTCCGGGTGCCCGTCACCGTCCGCCGGGCGCGCCGCAGTTCGCCGACGTCCCGCAGGACGGCCCACATCGAGGTGGTGCCGCCGTCGGCGGCGAGCACCGGCTCGCCCATCATGTGCACGGTCCGCACCTCGCCGTCCGGGCGCAGGACGCGGAACTCGCCGTCGATGGGCCGGGCGTCGATCAGGCAGCCGGTGACCATGGCGGTGAGCGCGGCGCGGTCCTCCTCGTGGACCAGGGACGGCAGTTCGTCGAGGGTGAGGGCCGGGTCGGCGGGGTCGCGGCCGAGGATCTGGTACAGCTCGGCGGACCAACTCGCCTCGTCCGTCAGGAGGTTCCACTCGGCGCTGCCCACCCGGCTGAGCAGGGTGCCTCGGCGCGCCGGGGCCGGTGCGGTCCTGGGCGGTGGCGGCACGGACGGGGGGCCCTCGCGCAACTGGGCCAAGTGCGCGTCGAGATCGTCCAGTTGGTGCAGGGCCAGCTCGCACAGGGTGCGCTGCCAGCGCCCCGCGGGGTCCGATCCGTCGCCGCGCGCGGTCCGGCGTACGGCGTCCACCTCGCCCTTGAGCCGCCGCGTCTGCGTGATCAGCGCGTCGACCGGGCCGCGACCCGGCGGCTGGGCGGCCGGGCGGTCCGCGGTGGGATGGGGCGGCATGACGCACTCCGATGCGGGAACGGGACGGCCAGGGCCGGTGGAGGGACCGTTACGACTGTGGCACAGCCCGCGACGCGCTGTAAGGGATTTGGCAACACCCGATCCGGTGGTGCTTCTGACATATGCCAGCGTCCCCACAGGTGGCAATGGGGGGTATGCCCCCATCCGTCAGTGAAATGTGACGCACGTCACATAGGAATTTCCCGTTCCAGCGTAATGCGATCGGCCTCGACGAGGTCGTACAGGCACACGGCCGACAGGCCCACCTCCGACCGCAGTGGAGACCGCCCCATGGACATCAAGGACATCACCCTCGAACAGCCCGCCCGCGGCCGTCTGATCACCGCGGACGAGCGCGAGCTGCCCGTCCCGGCCGTGCTGCGCTACGCCGCCGCGGACCCGCTCGCCGTCCACCTCGACTTCCCGCCCGAGGTCTCCCTCGACCGCACGTCCGTCACCTGGACCTTCGGCCGCGCCCTCCTGGACGACGGGCTGCGCGGCCCCTCCGGCGGCGGCGACGTGCACATCTGGCCGTGCGGCGACGACCGCACGGTGCTGGAGTTCCACTCCCCGTTCGGACTCGCCCTGCTGCGCTTCGAGACCGCCGCCCTGCGCCGCTTCCTGCTGCGCACCTACGCCGTCGTCCCCGAGGGCCGAGAGGACCTCGGCGAGGCCGTCGACCGGGGCCTGACCGCCCTCTTCGGCAGCGTCTGAACTACCCGTACAGCGCCGGGCGCCGGGGCAGACCGACGGCGACCCGGCCGCCGGTCTCCAGAGCCCGCACGCCCGCTCCCGCGACCACCGACGCCGCGTACCCGTCCCAGGCGCTCGGGCCGGTCACCCGCCCCCGCCGGGTGGCGTCCACCCACGCCTGCACCTCGCGGTCGTAGGCGTCGGCGAACCGCACCAGGTAGTCCTGCGGCACCGCCCTGCGGTCGGCCGCCCGCGCCGTGACCCGCACCGCCTGCTCCTCGCCTATCCGCACACTGCCCGTCTCGCAGACCGCCTCGCAGCGCACCTGGTAGCCGAAACCGCAGTTGACGAACACCTCGACGTCCACCAGGGCGCCGCCGTCCGTCTCGAACAGCACGAACTGCGGGTCGAGCAGCCCCTCGGGCGCCCCCGCGGACGGCCGCGGGCGCACCACCGTCACCGCCGTCAGCTCCTGCCCGAGCAGCCAGCGGGCCGCGTCGATCTCGTGCGAGACCGAGCTGTCCACCAGCATCGCCGACGTGAAACCGGGCGGCGACGACACGTTCCGGTGCACGCAGTGCAGCATCAGCGGACGCCCCAGCGCCCCCTCGTCCAGCAGCGCCTTCAACTGCCGGTACTCGGCGTCGTAGCGCCGCATGAAACCGATCTGCGCCAGCCGCCGCCCGAGCCGCTCCTCCGCCTCGACCACCCGCAGCGCCCCCGCCGGGTCCGGCACCATCGGCTTCTCGCACAGCACCGGCAGCCCCCGCTCGAACGCGGCGAGCAGCGCCTCCTCGTGCGCGGGTCCGGGGGAGGCGATCAGGACAGCCTCGACGCCGGGCACCGCCAGCGCGTCCCGCACCTCGGTGCGCACGGCGACCCCGTCGATCCCCGCCACCGCCCGCCGGGCCCGTTCCGGATCGGGGTCGGCCACGGCGACCACCCGGGCGCCGCTCACCACCCGGTCGAGTCGGCGTATGTGGTCGGCCCCCATGTGGCCCGCGCCCAGCACGGCCACACCCAGCAACTCGGACACGATCTCGCGGCCCCTTCCCACGGCGACTCCAGGGCGACCTGCGCTTCCCGGTCGTCGGACCAGCGTTTCATGGTCGTCAAGGGGTGCCGGGGGCCGTGGTCAGTAGCGCAGCACCCCGGCCACCCCGGGGGCGTCGCCCAGCGCGCCGTCCGGGACGAAGCGGACCTCCGCGCCGGTCTCCAGGCACTGCTCGACGATCTCGTCCACGATGTCCTCGCGGGCGTCGAGGTCACCCTGCTCGGCCGGGATCAGATGGTCGCCCGCGTCGTCGCGCACGGTCACCCGGTAGTTCTCCTCGACGACGAGCAGCCGCACACGGCCGTCCCGGGCACCGCGCCACAGCTCGTCGACCCCGGCCGCGTACGCCTTGCGGCCGCGCGCCGACTCCAGCTCCTGCACGGCGTCGGCGGCGGCCCGCCGCGCCTCGGCGGCGACCACCGGCCGCACCGCCTGCCACACGGCCTCCCCGGTGCCGTCCGCGAGCCCGCCGTGCGGGACGTGCACCGCGTCCCCCGCGACCCCGCCGAACTCCGTCAGCAGCGAGAGCGCCGCCTGCTCGCCGGTCGCGTACAGCGGGCGCGGGCGGGCCCGCAGGACGGCGGCCATCGCGGCGTCGGCCTCGCGCAGGAAGTGCCGGGTGTCCTCGTCGCGGAAGGTGCTCGGCACGTCCCCGATCCGCTCCCGGCGCTCGGCGTCGAAGTTGTCCATGCTCCTGACCAGCGGGAAGGGGCCCTCGACGGCCTCGGTGACGCGGTCCGCGCCGCCGGACCAGAGGGTGACCCGGTGGGCGGCCAGCGACAGCACCCAGAACGGCCGCTCGGCGGCCCGCGCCGAGACCAGGTTGCGGGTCAGGAAGGTGTCCGAGAGCACCACCCGCTCCGGGACGGCCCGCGCCAGCGACCACACCTGGTGCTCCCCGGGCGCCGCGAAGATCACCAGACCGTCCTCGGCGTGCGCCAGGTCCACCTCGGCGAGGGCCCGGTCGAGGTGGCGGACGACGTCGGCGCGCCGCTCCCTGGTCACCGCGGGATCGGCCTCCAGCTGTCGCTTGGCCTCGGCCACCACGTTGCGCAGCCTGACCGGGTCCTGGGCGTTCTCGGGTTCGCGGCGGTGGGTCGGCGTCAGCACGGACACGGCCGGGTAGGGCCGCGGGTGCCGCAGCTCGGACAGGGCGGCGGGACTCAGGGCGTGCTCCATATGAGCACGATAGGTCCGTTTCGCCGGTCGGGCATGCGGGGCGGTCCGCGCTCAGCCGGAGACGGGAGCGGGGTCCTCCGGGCCGCACGAACTGCCGTCGTAGGGCAGCGTGCCGTACAGCAGGAAGTCGTCCACCGCCGCGTGCACGCACTTCGACGACGAGTAACCGGTGTGCCCCTCACCCTTGTTGTCCAGCACCACCGCCGACGGCCCCAGCCGCCGCGCGGTCTCGGTGGTCCAGCGGTACGGCGTCGCGGGGTCGCCGCGGGTGCCGACGAGCAGCATCCCGGGGGTGTCGACGTCGTGCACGGACTCGCGGATGTAGCCGGTGCCCGCGGGCCGCCCGAAGCACATCAGCACCTCGGCGAGCCGGGAGCGGCCGAAGATCGGCGACGCCTTCTCGAACGCGGCCCGCAGCCGCGGGAGTTCGGCGGTGAGTTCGGCCGCGTCGGGGCGGTCGGGGTCGTCCGCGCAGTTGATCGCCGTCAGCGCGGCCGGGAGGTTGTCGACGGGGACGTCGCCCGCCTCGACCGTGGCGCCGGGTTCGGGCGGACGTCCGGAGGCGGTCGCGCGGCCGGGCGCGAAGCCCAGCACGCCGCCGGTGTCGCCGTCCTGCACCAGGGAGGCGAGGGCCCGCTCGAGGGACGGCCACAACTGCTCGCTGTAGAGCCCCTGGGCGAGGGCGACGACCAGGTCCTGCCCGGTGAAGCCGCCGCCGAACGCGGTCGGGACGGGGTTCTCGTCGAGCGAGCCGACGAGCCGGGCTATCCGGGCGCGGGCCGCGCGGGCGTCGCGGCCGAGCGGGCAGCCGACGTCCTTCACGCACCAGTTCACGAAGTCGTCCAGCGCCCGCTGCTGGCCCTGGGCGCCCGCGATGCCCTGCTCGGTCATCGGCTCGGTCAGGGTGTCGACCCCGTCGAGCACCATACGGCCCACCCGGTGCGGGAACTGGGCCGCGTAGACCGAACCGAGCCGGGTTCCGTAGGAGAAGCCCAGGTAGTTGAGCTTCCGGTCGCCGAGCGCCTGGCGCATCACGTCGAGGTCCCGCGCGGCGTTCACGGTGCCTATGTGCGGCAGGACGGGACCCGAGCGGCGGGCGCAGCGCTCGGCCGCGGCCCGCAGCCCCCGCAGCACCGCCGCCGGGTCGTCGAGGTCCGCGTCCGCGCCGACGACGGGCGAGGCGCCGCCCGAGCCGGTGCCGCAGCTGACCGGGGAGGACCTGCCGACCCCGCGCGGGTCGAAGGACACCACGTCGTAGCCGTTGGTCAGACCCATGAAGTCCTTGCCGCCCGCGGCCAGTCCGTCGACCCCGGGGCCGCCGGGCCCGCCGAAGTTCAGCAGCACCGCGCCGCGCTTCTTCCCCGTCGCCCGGTAGCGGGCCAGGGCCAGCCGCAGGGTGCCGGAGGCGGGCCGCGCGTAGTCGAGCGGCACGACGATCGTGCCGCACTCCAGGTCCCTCGGCTCGTCCGGGCCCGTGCACCGCGACCAGGCGACCTTCTGCCGGTAGAAGCGGGTCAGGTCGGGCCCGTCGTCGGCCGCGGCGGCGGGCAGTCCCGCCGCCAGCAGCACCAGGCCGGCGGCCGAGGTGAGCGCGGAGCGCCGGAACGCGGGCCGCGTCGACAGCTTTCCCGGCATCAGAGCCTCCCAGGGCACCCGTCGCGGTCCCGGGGGCGGTGCCCTCGATCACGATAAGCGGGCCCCGGAGGGCCCGCCTCCGGGCGAGCGGCACGGAGAGAAATGCCCTACTCTGTCCGCCGCCTGCGGTGATCGACCGGATTTACGGCCAGTTCGATAAGGATGACGCTCGATGGGGTGAAAGTTCGATCAGCCATAACTCTGATGGTTCGCCCGCGTTTTATCCCGTGCGGGTGTTTGCCCGTTTCTCCGGCGCGGGACTTCGGCCCGCGCCCAGGTACTGGAAGGCAGTGAGCCTATGCGAAGGGTCACCCGCAACGGAGTGATCGCTGTCGCCGCCGTCTCGGGGGCGATGGCCGTCACCGGGGCCGCGTACGCCGACTCGGGAGCCCACGGCGCCGCGGTCGGCTCACCCGGTGCGGTCTCCGGCAACACCCTGCAACTCCCGATCGACGTACCGGTCAACGTGTGCGGTGACACCGTCAACGTGGTGGGGCTCCTCAACCCGGCGATGGGCAACACCTGCGCCAACGGCGGCGGCAGGAGCGGCGCCAAGCCCGCCGGCGGCCGGGCGGGCGCGACGACCGAGGGCGGCAGCGAGGCGGACGGCTCGGCCGTGGGCTCGCCCGGAGTCGTCTCCGGCAACGGCATCAAGCTCCCCGTGCACCTCCCGGTGAACGTCAGCGGCAACTCGGTGGACGTGGTCGGCCTCCTCAACCCGGCGTTCGGCAACGTGTCCGTCAACGACCCGGGAGAGCCCCACCGCCCCCGGCCCACCCCGACGCACCCCACGGCGCCGAAGCCGCCCGGCGGGCCGGGCGAGAACCGCAACATCCCGCCCGCCCCGCAGCCCGCGCCGCAGACCCCGGTGCACACCGAGGGGCGCCAGGTCGCGTCCCTCGCGCACACGGGCGCCGACGCGACGCTGCCGGCCGCGGCGGCGAGCCTGGCGCTGATCGTCGCGGGGGCCGCCGTCTACCGGCGCACCCGCAGCCGCGCCACGCGCTGACGGCACGTCCCGCGCGGCCTCACCGGAACCCACCCGGTGGGGCCCGCGCGCACGCCCGCACCACCGGACCGGTCCCACGGGACGTCCGGGACTCCCGGGGCCTCCGGGATCCCCGGGATCCCCGGGACGGTCGGGCCCCGCACAGGGCCCCGCACAGGGCACCGCACCGGGCACTCCACCGGGCGCCGCGCCGGGCTCCCTCCGGGGCGCGTCCGGTGCCCCGACTTCGCGCCCTGGCGTGCGCCCCGCCCCGGCGTGCGCCCCAAACCGCTCCGGCGCCGTCCGGCCGGTCCGGCGCCGTCCGGTCCGTCTGGTCCGGGGCCCGGCGAGCGTCCCGGCCGCCCTCCGGGCTCTGGGCCCCTTCGTGCTCCGGGCCGCCCCTCGGGCTCGGCCCGCGTCCCGGCCCGGTCCCGCGCCCCGCGCGCCCACCGCAACCGCCGTGTCGGCCGCCCCAATCCTCGTCACGCGGGGGCCGTCCTCCCGTACGGGTCCCGGCCGTCGTCTCGGGGCGCTTTGTGCACCCGGGCACCCGGGCTCCGTGTGCGGGAGGCCGCGGGTCCGGCCCGCCCCTCTCCCACGTAATGGAGTCCGCCGTATGACCGCTCCCGCTCCCGCCCCCGAGGACCTCGTCGTCTCCCGCGCCGCCCTCGACGACTGGCGGGTGGTCGGCGCCTGGTCCGGGGAGGAGGGATGGAACCCCGGGCTCCGCGACGGGCCCGCCTTCTTCGCGCAGGACCCCGACGGGTTCTTCATCGGACGGCTCGACGGCGTCCCCGTCTCGGCGGTCTCCGTCGTCAACTACTCCGCCGACTACGCCTTCCTCGGGTTCTACCTGGTCCGCCCCGACCTGCGCGGCCGCGGGCTCGGGCTGGCCACCTGGAAGACCGCCCTCGCCCACGCCGGTACCCGCACCGTCGGCCTGGACGGGGTCGTCGCCCAGCAGGACAACTACCGCCGCTCCGGTTTCGAACCCGCCCACCGCACTGTCCGGTTCAGCGGGCCCGCGCCCGCCGCCGAGGTCCCCGCCGGGGTCGGTCCCGTCCGGCCGAACGACTTCGCCGACCTCCTCGCCTACGACAGCGCCTGCTGCCCCGCCGACCGCCCGCGCTTCCTGGAGGCGTGGCTCACCGCCCCGGGCCACCGCGCCGTCCTGCGCCGCGACCACGGCGACCGGCTCACCGGTTACGGCGTCGTCCGCCCCGGACGGGACGCGCTGCGGATCGGGCCGCTCTTCGCCGACTCCGCCGCCGACGCGCGGGCGCTCTTCGCCGGGCTGGTCGCGGGCGCGGCCGGGCAGCCGGTCTGCGTCGACGTCCCGGAGACCAGCGCGGAAGGCGCGGCCCTGGCCGAGGAGGCGGGCTTCACACCGTCCTTCGAGACGGCCCGCATGTACACGGGCCCGGTGCGGCCGTTCGCCCAGGAGCGCGTCTACGGCGTGACGACCCTGGAACTCGGCTGACCGGTCAGCCGAGCAGGCCGTGCGCCCGGTGGTGCAACGCCCGCACCTCGCCGACGAGTTCGGGCACCGGGCCGTCCACCGTCACGCCGGGCGCCACCTCGTGGACCGGCAGCGCCCGCACCGGAGCCTCCGGCACCCCCAACGCGGCCAGCCAGGTGACCAGTTGCGCCGACGACGCCACGTACACGATCCGGCCGAGTCCGACCCAGGCGTGCGCGGCGGCGCACATCGGGCAGTGCTCGCCGGACGTGTACACGGTCGCCGCGGCCCGCTCCGCCGCGGTCATCCGGGTCGCGGACCAGCGGGCCAGCTCGAACTCGGGGTGCCGGGTGTGGTCGCCGCCCGCCACCCGGTTGCGGTCCTCGGCGAGCACCGTGCCGTTCCCGTCCACCAGGACCGAGCCGAACGGCTCGTCCCCGTCGGCGAGCGCCTCGGCCGCCAACTCCACACACCGCCGCAGATACGGCAGCTCGCGGTCCTGAACAGCCATGACGTCCGATCCTCCTCGCGCGGTGACGGCCCCGGCGCCCGGTCGGCGGACACCGGTGTCCAGCCTACGGCCGCCGTCGCGGACCGGCCGCCCGGCCCGTCGCCGGGCGGCCCGTTCCGGCCCGCGCCCGCGCACGGGAGCCGTCAAAACCATTGCCGCCCGCGCCGTCCGGTGCTGGAGTGAGGCCATGGATCATGACGGGGTACTCGCCCTCTACGACCGGGACATGCGCGCGGGCGCCCAGCCGGACGGTCCCGGCGCGCGGATCGAGCGGGTCGGCCGGGTGGTCAGGCAGGTCTCCGACGGGCACGGCTGGGACGGCGTCGTCTGGTCGGACCTGGACGCGGCGCACGCCGACGCGGCGATCGCCGAGCAGATCGCCCACTTCGGCGCGCTCGGCCGGGAGTTCGAGTGGAAGCTCTACGGGCACGACCTGCCCGTGGACCTGGGACGGCGGCTGCGCGCGGCCGGGTTCACGCCCGAGCCCGAGGAGACGCTGATGATCGCCGAGGTCGCCGCCCTCGACCTGGACGCCGCCCCGCCCGAGGGCGTGCGCCTGGTGCCCGTCACCGACGCGGACGGCGTCCGGCTGGTCGCCGATGTCCACGAGAAGGCGTTCGGCACCGACGGTTCCCGGATGCGCCGCCAGCTCCTGGCGCGGCTCACCGACGCCCCCGAGGGTGTCGTCGCCGTGGTGGCGATGGCGGGCGACGAACCGGTCAGCGCGGCCCGGATGGAACTGGTGCCCGGCACCCGGTTCGCCGGTCTGTGGGGCGGCGGCACGGTCGAGGGCTGGCGGGGCCGTGGCGTCTACCGCGCGCTGGTCGCCCACCGGGCCCGCGCCGCGGTCGAGCGCGGCTACCGCTACCTCCAGGTCGACGCGTCGTCCCAGAGCCGCCCCGTCCTGGAGCGCCTGGGCTTCGCCCCGCTGACGACGACCACGCCGTACGTGCGGCGCCCGTAGCGGGCACACCGCGGGGGCGGAACCCTTCCGGGGCCCGCCCCCGCTCACACCCGACGGTGCCCGTCCCGGCACCGTCGTCCCGTACCCCTGGCTATGTGTCCCTCCCGCGCGGGTGCCCGGTCAGCGGCGGCCCACCGTGCGGTCGAGCGCTGCCACGCCCACCGCGGCGAGGGCGATCTGGATGAGCCACTCGATCCAGTCGACGCCCTTGGTGTCCGCCACACCGAGCGCCGCCGCGATCGCGGTGCCGATCAGCGCGGCGACGATGCCGACGACGATGGTCAGCAGCACGCCGATGTGCTGACGGCCCGGCACGACCAGACGGCCGAGCACACCGATCACGATGCCGATCAGGATGGCGCTGACGATGCTCGAGATCTCCATCTCCGCCCCTCTTCGTCAGGAACCCCGCGGAGTGCGGATGCCCGCTGGGTGGAGGGGCACTCCGCTCCCCGCGCGTCGCCGTCTCCGTTTCTCCCCAACTCCCGGTAAACGGCGGGTCAATGAGGGCGCGCTCCGGGACGGGGCCGCGCCGGGCAGCGGTCGGCCGGTCCGCTCGTCCGCGGACCGGCCGGTCTCCGGATCCCTCCTGCCGGGGCCTACGTCGCGGTCCTGCTCCGCGCCGAGGTGACGGCGCAGACCAGCCCCAGGAGCACCGCGAGGGCGCCGATGATGACGTTGTTCAGCACGACACCCCGGTCGGGGCTCGCGCCGATGATCCAGGGCGAGACGATCATCCACACGCCCAGCGCGCACATGGCCCAGCTCAGGCCGTACATGCGGGCGGGTGCGGTGGTGAACCCGAGGGCCAGCAGGCCGATCGCGATGCCCATGATGAGGTTGTGGGGCACCAGGGCGGGCTGGCTGGTGGTGTAGTGGAGTATCCAGGGGGATACGGCGCAGTAGAGGCCGAGCAGGAACACCGGACCGTCCACGAGTGCCACATCGCGACCTCCGAGCATGCGGGCGTACCGTGCCCGCATTTCGGGGACATCAGGGTGGCTCGTCATGTCACCTCTGGTGTGCGAGACGTTGGCCATGATTCGTCTCCTTCGTGACTCACAGATCTGACCGCCTCTGGAGCGGCGCGCGGAAAAACCGCGTATGTCCATTCTGCGTCTGTTTCAGTCTTATGTGTAGTTCTGACTGGAAAGGATCGTCACGAAGTGCGGTGCCGCCGGTCAGGGCGCCGCGGTGAGCGAGGCGCGCAGCCGGATCAGCCCGTCCCGCAGCCGGGTCTTGACCGTGCCGAGCGGAACCGCCAGGGTCTCCGCGACCTGCCGGCAGGTCAGCCCGCGGTAGTAGGCGAGGGTGACGGCCTGGCGCTGGACGTCCGTCAGCGAGGCGAGCGCGGTCCGCAGCCGCTCCCGCTCCAGAAGGTCCTCGACCTGCTCCGTCACGTGGTCGTACGCGGGCGTGCGGTCGAGCCGCGCGGCCCGCTGCTCACGCGCCGCGCGCGCCTCCGCCGAGCGGACCCGGTCGATGGCCCGGCGGTGCGCCAGGGTCAGGATCCAGTTGACGGGCGTGCCGCGGTCCGCCCGGTAGCGGGGCGCCGTCCGCCACACCTCGGTCAGCACGTCCTGGACGACCTCCTCGGACTGCGCGTGGTCGCGCAGCACCGCCCGCACCACCCCGTACACCGGCCCGGCGACGGCGTCGTAGAGCCCGGCGAACGCGTCGTGATCGCCCAGCGCCACCCGCGCGAGCAGCGGCTCCAGATCGGGGACGGTGCCCGTGTGCCGCGCGCGGCCCGCCTCCGGAGCGGTGGCCGCAGGCCGGGGCGCCGTGGTCGTGTCGGTCACCCGGTGTCTCCCGGCGTGCCCTGGAGCTCCCGCGCCACCGGACGCTCGTCCACCAGGCGGTCGCGCAGCCGGTGCAGCCCGCGCCTGGCATGGCTCTTGACCGTGCCGAGCGGCCATCCGGTGCGTTCGGCGATCTCGGTCTGGGTGAGGTCCTCGTAGAAGGCCAGCCGCAGCACCCGCTGCTGGGGCGCGGGCAGCCGGGAGAGTTCCTGGCCGATCAGGACGCGGTCGAGGGCCGTCTCCGGGCCGGTGACCGCGCGGTCGGCCACCGCGAGGGACGCGGCGGCCGAGGCCGCCAGGTCGAGGCGGCGGGTGCGGGCGGAGAGCGCGTCGGCGATCTTGCGGCGGGTGATGCCGACGATCCAGCCCCCGATCGAACCGCGCTCGGGCCGGAACCCGTCACGGCCGCGCCAGACGCCGAGGAAGACCTGCTGGGTCACGTCCTCGGCCTCCTTCGGGTCGCCGAGCGAGCGCCAGGCCAGCGAGTGCACCAGGGCCGACCAGCGCTGGTAGGCCATCGCGAGGCACTCCTCGTCGCCCGCCACGAGGCCGCGGGCGACCTCCTCGTCGGCGGGCGGGGTACGCCGTTCGAGCAGCGCCCCGCCTGATCGTGAGCTCATGGGGCTCCTCCTGCCGGACGGCGTCGGCGCGGTCGGGGGCGCTGCCGCGGCCCCGATGCCGGTCATCCTGCGAGCGGGACGATCAACGCGGCAACTCGCATCGATTCTGCGTCGTATAGTCGGGAGATGACCGATCGAACGGCCCCGGCGGCCTCCCCGGGGACGGCCGTCGAGGCGTCGCTGACCACCGGCGCGCTGGCCCGGCGGCTGGGCGTCTCGCCGACCACGCTGCGCTCCTGGGACCGCCGCTACGGCATCGGACCCGCCGTCCGCGACGACGGCCGCCACCGCCGCTGGACCCCCGTCGACGTCGCCGTCCTGGAGGCCATGTGCCGCCTGACGTCGTCCGGGGTGCCGCCCGCCGAGGCGGCCCGGCTGGCCAGGGGCCGGGAGGGGGAACCCGAGCCGCTCGACGCGCTGCCCGCGCCCCGGACCGCGCACGAG
>NZ_FMCI01000066.1 GCF_900091845.1 Streptomyces sp. SolWspMP-5a-2 | reverse complement strand
CGCGCCTTGCGGGCCCGCCGCACCACGGCCGCCGCGCCCAGCAGCGCCACCGTCGCACCGGCCGCGCCTGCCGCCGTCGCGTCCTTGCGGCCCAGCCGCCGTCCCGCCACGGTGTGCCGCCCGGAGACCTCCTCCAGCAGCTCCGCGAGCACCTCCTCGTTGGTCCACCGGGGCCGCCACCCCGCGTCGTGCAGCCTGCTCCCGCTGATCACCCAGGGGTACATCGTGTAGGCGAGGTCACCCGCGGGGGACGGCGTCAGACCGATCCGGTGCAGCCGGGCCGCGGCCCCGAGGGCGACCGCCGACGGCAGCTCCATGCGCCGGATGCCGCTCAGCTCCTCGACCTCCTCCTGCTCCAGCCACCCCTCGCAGCCGACCGCCAGCTCGCCGTCGACCTTCTCCAGGACGGCGTACTCCAGGGCGCCGCACAGGTCCTCGACGTGGCAGAACTGCCAGGCGGGCCGCGAACCGGCGACCACCAGCAGCCGCGGCGACTCGAAGTACCTGGTCAACGCGGTGTCGGTGCCTCCGACGAGGACGGCGGGGCGGACCACCGTCACATTGAGACCGGGGTGGGCCCGCGGCGCGCGCCGGGCCAGCCGTTCGATCTCCAGGAGGTCGCCGACGCCGGTGGCCTCGGCCGTGGCGCGCAGCTCGGCGTCCTCCGAGAGCGGCAGCTCGTTGTCGGGCAGCGCCCCGTAGACCATCGCGGACGTGCAGAGCACGACCCGGTGGATCCCGGCCGCGGCGGCGGCCGTCAGCACCGTCTGCGTCCCCCGGACGTTGTAGGCCGTCCGGGCGGCGGCGTCGGTCTCCAGGTCGAGGTCGAGCGCGAGGTGCACGACCACGTCGGCGCCCCGCAGCTTCTCCGCGATGGCCGGATCACGCACGTCGAGAATGTGCCACTGGGCGGCCGCGCAGTCGCCGCGCCGCTCGTCGATGGCGATGACCTGTCTGACCTCGTCCGAGGCGGCCAGCCGCTCGGTGAGCAGTGCTCCGACCCCGGACGCGGCGCCCGTGACCGCGACGACGGGCCCGCGCACGGCGGGACGGGTTGACTCGTTTCGCGCTGCGCGAACCTGAGGATCTGGGGAACTCACCGGGCGTCTCCAGCGGTTGTCTTCAGTACGGACCCGAGTGACGCGTCCGTACCAGGTGGCATCCATCCTGCCGCAGGCCATGAGTCGGCGGAGCACCGAGGCCCGAACCGCGCGCGGTGTCTACGCTGGGTGGTGTTATCGGGCAGTCGTGCCGCCGGAGCCAACCGGCGGCCCTAGGAGCCGAGGAATCCCGTGAGTGACACCCCATTCGGATTCGGCCTTCCGCCGGAGGAGCCGGAAGACGGCGACGAGGGCAAGAAGAAGGACCAGCAGGGCGGCGGTGGTCAGGGACCGGCCAATCCGTTCGGATTCGGGCCGGCCGGCGCCGGGGGCGCCGACAACCCGCTCGCCGCGATGTTCGGTTCCCTGAACCCCACCGACCTGGGCGCCGCGTTCCAGCAGCTCGGCCAGATGCTGTCCTACGAGGGCGGCCCGGTGAACTGGGACATGGCCAAGCAGATCGCCCGGCAGACGGTCGCGCAGGGCACGTCGGACGGCACCAAGGACGCGAGCGTCGGCCCCGCCGAGCGCACCGCCGTCCAGGAGGCCGTGCGCCTGGCCGACCTGTGGCTGGACGACGCGACGTCGCTGCCCTCGGGCGCCGGGTCCGCGGTGGCCTGGTCGCGCGCGGAGTGGGTCGAGGCGACGCTCCCGGCCTGGCAGGAGCTGGTCGACCCGGTCGCCGAGCGGGTCGGCGCGGCGATGGGCGACGTCCTGCCGGAGGAGATGCAGGCCATGGCGGGCCCGCTGATCGGCATGATGCGCTCCATGGGCGGCGCCATGTTCGGCACCCAGATCGGCCAGGCCGTGGGGGTGCTCGCGGGCGAGGTCGTCGGCTCCACCGACATCGGCCTGCCGCTCACCCCGGCCGGGAAGGCCGCGCTGCTGCCGGGCAACATCGAGGCGTTCGGCAAGGACCTCGGCGTGCCCAAGGAGGAGGTGCGGCTGTACCTCGCCCTGCGCGAGGCGGCCCACCAGCGCCTCTTCGCGCACGTGCCGTGGCTGCGCTCGCACCTGTTCGGCGCGGTCGACGGGTACGCGCGCGGCATCAAGGTCGACACCGCGAAGCTGGAGGACGTGGTCGGCCAGTTCGACCCGCAGAACCCGGAGCAGCTCCAGGACGCGCTGCAGCAGGGCATGTTCCAGCCCGAGGACACCCCGCAGCAGAAGGCGGCCCTGGCCCGTCTGGAGACGGCTCTGGCGCTCGTCGAGGGCTGGGTGGACGCGGTGGTGCACACGGCCGCCAAGCCGCGCCTGACGTCCGCCGACGCGCTGCGCGAGACGCTGCGCAGGCGCCGGGCCAGCGGCGGCCCCGCCGAGCAGACGTTCGCGACGCTGATCGGGCTGGAGCTGCGCCCGCGCCGGCTGCGCGACGCGTCCCGGCTGTGGGCGTCGCTCACGGACGCGCGCGGGGTCGACGGCCGGGACACCCTCTGGGCCCACCCGGACATGCTGCCGACCGCCTCGGACCTCGACGACCCGGACGGCTTCGTCCACCGCGAGCAGCTGGACTTCTCCGAGCTGGACAAGATGCTCGGCGAGGCGGCGGACAAGCCCGACCTGCGCAAGAAGGACGCGTCGGAGGACGGCCCCGCCGACGGCACCGGGCGGCCCGGCGACACCGAGGGCGACGACGGCGAGTGAGCCTGCACGACGACGCGGTCCTCGTCCTGGAGCAGTTCGAGGGCCGGGCGGTCGAGGCCGACCTCGCGGACGGGGCGGACGGGGCGGAGGGCGCCGGTCAGCAGGCGCTGCGGAAGGTCTATCTGGACCACCTGGCGGCGCACGCCGACGGGCTGTGGAAGGCGTGCGGTGCCGGGCACCTCACGGCGAGCGCCCTGGTGATCGACCCGGCGCGGGGGCGGGTCCTGCTCACCCTGCACAGGAAGCTGCGGATGTGGCTCCAGATGGGCGGCCACTGCGAGCCCGGGGACCGGTCCCTGGCGGACGCCGCCCTGCGCGAGGCCACCGAGGAGTCGGGCGTGTCGGGCCTGACGCTGCTGCCGGGCGGCCCGGTGCGGCTCGACCGGCACGCGATCCCGGCGCCGTGCCACTGGCACCTGGACGTCCAGTACGCCGTCCTCGCACCGCCGGGCGCGGTCCAGACGATCAGCGACGAGTCCCTCGACCTGCGCTGGTTCCGCTACGACGAGGTGGCCGGGGTGGCGGACGCCTCGGTGGTGAACCTGCTGGAGGCGACCCGGGCCCGCCTCTGAGCCCGAGCACCGGGCTTCGGGGGCGTGCACGGACGTGATCAACACCGGGGTCCGGGCGTGATCACCCGCGGTGGGGTCCGGGCGCGGGTGCGAAGGTGACCACCGCGCCGGGGTCCGGGGCCCGGAAGGGGGGATCGCCGCGGCCAGGTCCGGGAGCGGGTAAGGGGCGGCCGCCATGGCACTCGCCCCTTACCCGGACCCGTCCCGCTGCCGGGCCTCAGCTCCAGACGTTGCCCTGGTTCTGCCCGTGCGCACCCTGCGCGCCCATGCCGAACTGCGCGGCGATCCCGCCGCCGATCTGGGCGTTCTGCGGCGGGAGCAGCTCACTGGGCTGGACGAGCGCGTAGCCGCTGCCCATGAAGCTCAGCTCCCAGCCCTCACCGGTGTTGCCGCGGCGCCGCCACACCCCGGAGGAGTGCGTCTGGGCCTGCATCTGCACCCGCAGTCCGGTCGACCAGGCGACGATCGCGTCGGCGTCGCAGTTGACGTACTTGTCGGGCGTCACCTGCATCAGCAGCGGCGCACCCGACGTCATCAGGGCGACCCGGCCGTGTCCGGTGATGTTGAGCTGGTACTTCCCCGAGCCGGAGATGCCGTAGAGGCTGTCGACGGCGATGATCTCGTGGTGCAGCGTGGAGTCCATCGCGAGCACGTAGGCGCTGTCGACGGTGAGGCCCTCCTGCTCCACCTCCATCACATGGACGTGCTGGGCGAGGTTGGCGAGGAAGACCGTGCCCTGCCCGTGGCAGCGCATCAGGTCGAGCCCCTCGCCGGTGTACATCCGGGCGCGTCCCTGCTGGGTGCTCTGGAACTCGGCGTCGAACTCGACGAGCCCCTGGTAGGCGACCATCGAGCCCTTGCGGGCGAGCAGGTCGTCGTGGCCCTCCAGGGTGACGCGCAGCATCTGCTGGTTCTGCAGACTCCAGCGGTCCTGGGTCTGGAGGTCGTTGTAGGCGAAAAGCGAGCTCTGCATGGCTGTTCTGGCTCCCCCTCAGCCCCGGACCCGGAGACGGTCGGTGCTGTCCTCACTGGGCTGGACGACGACGATGCCCTGACCGGAGAAGGCCATCTGGTAAGCCTCACCGCTGCCGCGGCCGATCAGCGACTGCGCCTTGAAGCTGCGCTTGCCCTTCACCTTCAGGTTCGGCGACCAGGCGACGAGCGCGTCCGGGTCGACGTACGTCTCGTCCTCGCCGCCTCCGCAGTCGACGACGATCGGGGTGCCGCGGGAGGTCAGCGCGACCCAGCCCTGGCCCGAGATCCTGGTGTTCCACAGGCCCTGCCCGGCGAACTTGGCGAGCCCCTTGACCCGCTCGACGCCCCAGGTGAGCTGGGCGTCGAAGGCGAGCAGATTGGTGGCGTTGACGGAGATGCCGTCGCCGTCGAGGTGGATGACGACGACGTCGGCGCCGTAGTCGGCGAGGTAGAGCAGCCCGTCGCCCGAGCACTTCATCAGCGGGGCGCCCTCGCCGGTGACCCAGTCACGGGCGATCTGGCGCACGGCGGGCGGGTTGGGCTCGTACTGCACGAACCCCTCGTAGGCGACCATCGAGCCCACGCGCGCGAGGAGGTCGTTCCCGCTCTGGAGGGCGACCTTCAGCATGTGGTTGCCGTGGTTCTCCATGCGGGCGGTGACGGGTGCGGGCGCGTAGCCCGCGAGCGGCTGGTTCATGACGGGCTCCCTCAGACCTCGTACGGCTGGACGACGATGAAGTTGCCGGGAGCGCCCCGGAACTGGAGGTTGACGCTCTCCCCGGTGTCGCCCGCGTAGGCGTTGCGGCGCATCCGCACCTGGCTGGAGACGATCACCTGGGAGGCGGCCGACCAGGCGACGACCGCGTTGCAGTCGGCGAAGGTGGTGGGCGTGACCGGGAGCACGACGGGCGTGCCGTGGGTCTGCACGATGATCGTGCCGGTGCCCTGGAACTGCATCGTGAACAGCGCGCCCCCGGGGATGCCGTGGCCCTCGATGCGGCGCACCTCGTACTGGAGGCTCTCGTCGAAGGCGAGGACGTTCTCCGAGGAGACGCAGATCGCGTCGCCCTGGAGTTCGACCGGGTGCAGATAGGTGGAGGAGTCCGCGAGGAACACCTGGCCCTGCCCGGTGCAGCGCATCAGCTGCATCTCCTGGCCGGTGGCGTTGCCGACGATGCGCCCGGCGAACCCGGCGCCCTTGTAGCTGAAGTCGACCTTGCCCTGGTAGAGCACCATGCTGCCCTGGCGGGCCAGCACGGGCTGGCCGCCGATGCCGAGGTCGACGCGGACGAGCTTCTTGTTCTGCTGCGTCCAGCGCTGCCCGGTGGGCGTCTCCTTGTACTTCTGGAGCGCGGCGGACACCCCGGAGCCCGACGGGGGCGGGCCCTGCGGCACGGTGTACTGCGCCCCTCCGTAAGGAGGCGTCTGCTGTCCGGGCACCTGGCCGAACGGCGGCTGCTGGAAGTGGCCGGGCGGCGGCCCCGGGGCGGGCGGGGCGCCGGGTACGGGGTGCTGGCCGTAGCCGGGCGGCAGGGGCGCGCTGGGGGCGCCGGGGCCGCCGTACGGCTGCTGGGGCGGTCGTCCGTAGGGCGCGGGGCCCGGGGGCGGCACGGGGGCGCCGCCGGGGCCGGTGAGGGGCGCGATGATCGTCGGAGCGCCGTGCACGTCGGCGGGCGGGGGCGGCGGGGTGGATCCCGGGGGCGGGGGTGTGTA
>NZ_FMCI01000186.1 GCF_900091845.1 Streptomyces sp. SolWspMP-5a-2 | reverse complement strand
CCCGCCCTGGAGGCGGAGACGGCCGCGCTGGAGCGGCGCATCGCGCACGGTGACGTACGGACCGCGGCGGCGCCCCTGGGGGAGTGGCTCGCCGAGGAGGGCGCGCGGGTGCCCGCCGGGCACGCCGCCGTGCGCGCCCGGATCTCGCGGCTGCGGGGGGAGCTGCGGGAGGCGGCGGCCTGGGCGCGGCAGGGACTGCGGGAGGCGCCGGGGGACGCGTCCTGCCGTACCGAACTCGCCCTGGCCGCCGCCCAGTCGGGGGACGCGTCCGGGGCCGCCGAGGCGATCGGCCCCGGACCCGTCCCGGCCGCGGCCGCCGTCTGGCTCGCGGTCGTCGCCGGGGAGACCGAGGACGCCCTGGAGATGATCTACGACGGCGGTGACGAACCGCTCGCCCTCCACGACGCCGTCCGCCTCGGCGTGCCCGAGAAGGTCGCCGACCGGCTGCCGCACGACAGCCTCTTCGCGCTGCACGCCGACGCCCTGGTGCGCGGCGACGGACCGGCCCTCGACCGGGTCGCCGCCGCCTTCGAGGCCCGCGGCCACCTGCTCTTCGCGGCCGAGGCGCACGCCCAGGCGGTCCCCGCGCACCGCGACCCCAGGGCCGCCCGCACCTCACGCACGCGTGCCGTCGCCCTGGCCCGCCGCTGCCAGGGCGCCCGCACCCCGGCCCTGTCCGGACTGGTCCTCGGCGAACTGACCGCGCGCCAGCGCCAGATCGTCACCCTCGCCGCCGCCGGACTCAGCAACCGGCAGATCGCCGAACAGCTCACCCTGTCCATCCGCACCGTCGGCAACCACCTCTACAGCGCCTACGCGCGGCTCGGCGCCGGGGACCGAGGGGCGCTGCCGTGGCTCGTCCGCCTGCCGGACGCCCGATCGGCCTGACCGGAGCCGCCCGGGGACCGGCGGTCTGACCCCCGTATCGGGGGAGGGGTCAGGCCGCCACCCGCCCGCCGCCGCGCGGGCTCACACCGCGCCGAACGCCGTGAACGCCCAGCCCGTCGCCTGGTGCAGGGCGTCACCCGGCAGCGCCGCCCGCGCGTCGCGCAGCGCCTCAGCGAGCGACAGGCCGGTCCCGAGGCCCTTGTGCAGCGCCAGCATCAGCGGCACCACCGCCGCGTCGTTGACCGGCGCGCTGCTCGCCACCACACCCGCCGTGCCCAGCGGCAGCAGCGCCGTCACCAGGCCCAGCAGCTCGTCCGCGCCGACCGACGCGAGCCGCGCGGTGTCGCAGCTCGACAGGATGATCCGGTACGGACTGCGGTCCAGGCGCTCGAAGTCGTGCACGATCAGCGGCCCGTCCGCCATCCGCAGCGACGAGAACAGCGGGCTGTCCGCGCGGAACGTGCCGTGCGCCGCGATGTGCGCGAGCGCCGCCCCGTCCAGCTCCCGCAGCACCCGGGGCACGCGCGCGTCCTCGTGCTCCAGGAGCGTCGGCCGCCCGTACCGGTCGGCGAGCCCCGGCACCTCGGCGCCGCCGGAGGCGAGACCCGGGCCGCGCACCAGCACCTGCCGGTCGTCCGGCGGCGGCACCGTCTCCCGGGCCCGCAGCCAGCTGCTCGCCGACGGCGACACGCTCAGCACCCGCTCCCGCAGCGACGGCAGCAGCGCCCACGGCACCCGGTGCAGCCGTCCGGGCGGCACCACCACCACGGGCCCCGAGCCCAGGTGCGCGGCGGCCGGGCCCAGCAGCAGCTCCTCCAGCCGCCGCCCCATCGCCTCCACCAGCGGAAGCCGCGCCTCCGCCCCCGGGTGCGCCAACCGCCGCAGCCCGGCCTGCACGTGCTCGGCCTCCACCTCGGCCTCCGCGAGCAGCCCGGCCCCGAACCGCCGCACCCGCCCGTCCCCGCACAGCAGCACCTGCACCCGCCCGTCGAGCACGGCCAGCTCCACCAGCCGCACCCCGTCGAGCCGCGCCAGCAGCCGGGCGACGTCGAACCGGTCCCCGTCGCCCGGTGTCTCGCCCCGGATGTGCAGGGTCCGCGACCTGATCTCCCGCTCCAGACGCCGCTGTTCCCGCTCCAGGGCCGGTACCGGACGCCCGTCGCTGCGGGCCTCCTCCGCGCGCGCGGCGATCTCACGGAACGCGGTCAGGTCACCGAGCAGCGCCGGATCGGCCGGCGGCCTGGTCGGCGGGGCCGACAGCACCGTCGCCCGCCACCGCTCGCTCCACACCAGCAGCCGCCGCGGCCCGCCCGACTCCAGGCTGGCCTTCTGCGCCAGCGCCGCCAGCTCCGCGCCCTGCTCCGTCGCCCGCGCCCGCAGCTCCGAGGCGCCCAGCGTGGTGCGGTGGTCGTCGAGCACGTCGAGGCCGCGCCTGCACGCCTCCAGGACGCCCCGGCCCGACCCGGCGGCCCCGGCCCGCAGCGCCTGCGCCGCCCAGCCCGTCATCCGGGCCAGCGGCGGCCCCGAGCGCCTGCTGCGGGCGGCGACCGCCAGATGGCGCTCCGCGTCGTCCGTCCAGCCCAGGCCGAGCGCGATCCTCCCCGCCAGCAGGGATGCCTCCGGCGCGGCCGGCGCCCCGAAGGAGGCCAGCCGCTCGGCGACCGCGGCGGCGTCCGCGACCAGCCGCCCCGAACCCCGCCCGGCCGCCACCCGCGCCTGGATCAGCACCAGCCGGGCGTGCGCCTCCCACCAGGGCCGCCGCTGCCCCGCGAAGAGCCGCACGGCGAGCGCGGCGCGCGCTATGGCGGTCCCCGGATCACCGGCGAGCCGTGCCGCGCGGGCCGCCACCAGGAGCAGTTCGGCCTTGCGGGTGGACTGCCCGCCGATGCCGTCGAGGACGCCGATCGCCGCGTCCGCCTCGATGACCGCCTCGGAGGCCAGCCCCGCCGCCATCAGGACCTCGCAGCGCCGGATGTACAGCATGAACGAGGGGGTGCCGAGCTTCGCGTACCGCTCCTCCGCCTCGTCGAACAGCCGCAGCGCCACCGGGATGTCGCCGGAACGGAACGCGGCGAGGCCCCGGCTCTCCACCGAGTCCGCCTTGTCGTGCTCCTGCCCCGTGGTGCCCCAGAGCGCCTCGGCCGCCGTGAAGTCGGCGTCCGCGCGGTCCACCGCGCCCACCGCCAGATGCACCGTCGCGCGCAGGGTCAGCGCCCGCGCCACCCAGATGACGTCCTCGACCTGACGCAGCACCGGTATCGCCCGCCGCACGTCCTCCAGCGCCTCACGGTGCCTGCCCAGCACCCAGTGCGCGTAGGCCCGCCGGTACAGCACGCGCGCGCGGGTGTGCCCGCTGCCCCGCTCCACCCCGCGCTCCAGCGCGGCCAGACCCTGCTGGGTGCGCCCGGCGTGCACCAGCGCCACCCCGAGCGCGGCGAGCACGTCCGCCTCCCGGTCCGCCGACTCCGCGCGCGCGGCGAGGTCCCGGGCACGCCGGAGGTGGCGCAGGGCGATCCGCATGTCGCCCCAGTCCCGCTGCCAGATCCCGATCACCTGGTGCGCCACGGACGCGTGCAGCGGCGACGGGTCCGCGCCGAGCACCCCTTCCGCACGGGCCAGCGCGTCGTTCGGGGCGGCGAACACCATGGGCAGCAGTTCCAGTACCGATTCGCTTCCCCCTGTCACTCCACGGATGGTAGTGGTCCGGATTGCGCGGGACACCCGTTCGGCGCTGTATCAAACGACGGCCGGGCGTATCTGTATGAGGACCGGCCGTCTCAGGGGGAGGACACCACGATGGCACCACAGCGGTTCCGGGAGCAGTTCGACCAGATCCAGCGTTCCCTCGCGGGCGTGGCCCTGGCGATGGGGCCGGACGACTCGGCGGAGTTCATCTACGAGAAGGGCGTCGTCCTCGCGCGCGACGGCGAGGAGGCCCGGCTCGTCGAGGACACCGTCCGCACCCACTTCGCCGCCGCGCCCGACCTCGTCGCCGATCACGTGCGCCGGGCGGGGCCGGAGACCAACCGCTCCGGCATCACCCGCATCCGCGTCGGCGACCCCGGGCAGGGCGACCGGCGCGGTGACCACACGGTGGCCGGGGCCCTGCGCGCGCTGCGCGAGCACGAGGGCCGTCACGGGCGCCGCCTGGTCAGCCGCAACCACGTGGTGGGGATCGCCGTCAACTCCTGTCCCGGGGACGAGCCGGTGCCCGTCCCGCGCAGCGAGGCCGCCAACCCGGCCGCGGCCGACACCGAGCACGACCGGGACACCGCGGTCCGGGTCCTCGTCGTCGACAACGGCCTGACCCACGACCACGCCTCCTACCCGCTGCTCGCGCACACCCGGGGCGACACCCAGGTCCGGGAGACCGACGACGCCGGGATCCTCCAGCAGTACGTCGGGCACGGCACGTTCATCGCCGGGCTGCTGGCCGCCGTCGCGCCCAACACCGACATCACCGTCCGCAACACCCTCAACGACGCGGGCGCGGTCCTGGAGTCCGAGTTCGGGGAGCTGCTGTTCGACGCCGTCGAGGAGGGCGGCTGGCCCGACATCCTGAGCCTCTCCGCCGGGACGCCCAACGGCCGCGTCGACGGCCTCCTCGGGGTGGACGCCTTCATGCGGGCGCTGCGCGAGCGGCACACCCTGCTGGTCGCCGCCGCGGGCAACAACTCCAGCGCCACCCCGTTCTGGCCCGCCGCCTACGCGGCCCTGCCCGACTACCGGGACGCCGTCCTTTCGGTCGGCGCGCTGCGCGGCGACGGCGAGTTCGGCGCCTGCTTCAGCAACCACGGCGCCTGGGTGCGGGCCTACGCCCCCGGCGAGCGGCTGACCAGCTCCCTCACCGGCTTCGACGGCCCGGTGCCCTACGTCTACCAGCACAGCACCTACGACGACTGCCGGTTCGGGTTCGGCTACCGCTGCACCTGCCGCCACCCGCGCCACGCGGGCGTCCTGAGCGACGAGGGCGCGGTCGCCAAGCCGGACCAGGTGATGTTCGACGGACTGGCCCAGTGGAGCGGCACCTCGTTCGCCACCCCGGTCGTCGCCGGACTCGTCGCCGCCCACATGACGGCGGAGAAGGAGACCGACCCGCGCGCGGCGGCACGGCAACTCCTGGCGGCCAACACGGAGTTCGCCGAGGTGCGCGGAGCGCACGTGCCCGCGCTCAGGCCGGCCACCTGGCGCCCGGTCCCGGTGAGCTCCGCGTGAGCGTCCTGTCGGCCGGTGCTCGTGCCGGGACGGCCCCTCCCACGGCGTACGATGACATGCCGTACTCGAGGGGTGGGGCCGTGGACCGTTCAGATGTCGGCGCGCTTGTCCAGTCGGCAATCGACGGTGACGCGGCGGCGTGGAAAGCACTGGTGGAGGGGCTCAGCCCGCTGGTGTGGTCGGTGGCGCGAGCGCACCGGCTCTCCGACGCCGACGCGCACGAGGTCTACCAGACCGTGTGGTTCCGCTTCGCCCAGCACCTGGGCCGCATCAGGGAACCGCAGAAGGCGGGCTCCTGGCTGGCGAGCACCGCCCGCCACGAGAGCCTGAAGGTCATCAAGGGCCTGCGGCGGCTCACCCCGACGGACGATCCCCAACTGCTCGACCGGGTCAGCGAGGACCGCACCCCCGAGCAGTCGCTGCTGGACGCGGAGGAGGCGGCCGCCGAGTCCGAGCGCATCCGCCACCTGTGGCAGGAGTTCGAGGAGCTGGGCGACCGGTGCAGGCAGTTGCTGCGGGTCCTGATGGCCTCGCCGCCGCCCAGTTACCAGGAGGTGTCCGCGGCCCTCGGGATCGCCGTGGGCAGCATCGGACCGCTGCGCCAGCGGTGTCTGCGGCGCCTGCGGGCGCGACTCGAAGCACGGGGAGCGGAGTGAACGACATGGATGACCTGAGCGCCACCGGCGGCGGCGAACCCTTCGACGCCCAGGAGCCCGCTCTCGGCCTGCTCGACGGGGAACTGCGCGAGGCCGCCTCGGTCCTCGACCCGGTGCCCACGGCCCTGGAGCAACTGGCCGTGGAGGCGTTCGCGCTGCACGACCTGGACGCCCGGATCGCCGAGCTGACCTTCGACTCGGTGGTCGACGCGATCCCGGTCCGCGGCGCCGTGGACGTGCCGCGCATGCTCACGTTCCACGCCGACGGGCTGACCGTCGACGTGGAGCTGACCGGGCACGGCCTGCTGGGCCAGGTGCTGCCCCCGCAGACGGCGGCCATCGAGGTGCTGAGCGGCCCGCGCGCGGGCTCCGCGCTCACCACCGACGCGCTGGGCCGGTTCGCCTCCGAGGAGCCGCCGTCAGGACCGTTCGCGCTGCGGCTGCGCACCGGCGGGGGCGTCCTCGTCACGGACTGGCTGACGGCCTGACCCGGGACCGCGCGCTCACCAGGTGACGGGCAGGTTCCGCGGTCCGCGGATCATGGTCCGGCGCCGCCACTCCACCTCATCGGCGGGGACCGCGAGCCGCAGCCCCGGCAGCCGGTCGAGGAGCGTGTCGACGAGCAGTTCGGTCTGCATGCGGGCCAGGACCGCGCCGGTGCAGTGGTGCGGCCCGTTGCCGAAGGCCAGATGCGGGTTCGGATCGCGCTCCACGTCGATCCGGTCCGGGTCGGGGAAGACACCGGGGTCCCGGTTGGCGGCCAGGTAGGAGACGTACACCGGTTCGCCCGCGGCGATCCGGTGCCCGGCCAGCTCGACGTCCTCCAGGGCGATCCTGGCCAGTCCGACCGAGGAGCGGTGCGGGATGTACCGCAGCAGCTCGTCCAGGACGGGCCCCCGGGCACCGGGCTCCAGGGCACGGGTGGCGCGCAGCAGCTCCGGGTCGGTCAGCATCAGGAACAGCATCTGCCCGCAGTTGTGGGTGACGGCCTCGCCGCCGATCTGCAGCGGCCCGGCCAGACCGACCGCCTCCTCCTCGCTGATCTCCCCGCGCCCCACGGCCGCGCCGAGGAGCGCGTACACGTCCTCGTCCGTGCTGCCCGCGCGGGCCCTGATCGTCTCCGTGATCCACCCGTACAGGCCGTTCTTGGCCCGGTCGGCGGCCTCGGCGCCAGTGGTGGAGATGATCTCCCGGGTCCAGGCGTGGACCTGCTCCCGGTCCTCCTGGGGCACCCCCATGACCTCGCTGACCACCGTGATCGGAAACGGTTCGAGGACCCGCCCGATCAGATCGGCCGGCGGCCCGTCCCGCACCACCCCGTCCACCAGGCCGTCCAGCACGAGCTGCGCGCGGGGCCGCAGCCGCTTCATCGCGGCGACCGTGAACGCGCCCGCGACCGCCTTGCGCAGCCGGTTGTGGTCGGGCTGGTCGGCGAAGGCGAGGGACCCGGGGCGCGGCTTGAAGTGCGGTGCCATCCGGGTGACCTGGCGCCGTGTCACCTCGGCGCGGCCGAAGCGCGGATCGTTGGTGACGGCGCGGACGTCGTCGTAGCGGGTGGCGAGCCAGGCCCAGCCCTCGCCGTGCGGGAGTCTGATCCGGGTCAGCGGGCCCTCCCGCATCAGCTCCGCGAGCACCGGGTCGAACTCGGCGCCGCGCAGGTCGAGGGCGGGCCAGTCCCGCACGGGCGGTGCGGTCGGCGTGGTCAGGAGGGCGGGATCCTCGGTCATGCGTCCACCCTCACCGGGACCGGCGCGGCTGTCGCGCCGGAGTGCGCCAGCCGGTGGTCAGCCGACGGCGCCGACCAGCGCGGCCAGCGCCGCCGCCAGCCGGTCGAGTCCGGGGCCCGGTGGTCCGCCCGGCTCGGTCACATAGGTGTCCCGGCGGATCTCTACCATCAGCGCGCTCACCCGTGGATCGCGGCGGTGGAACGCCAGCGGCACATAGGTCCCGGCGAACGGGCTGTCCACGCCGGTCCCGCCGCACCCGGCGAACGCCTCCCGGGCCGCCGCCAGCAGCGGGGCGGGGGTGTGGAAGGCGTCGGTGCCCAGACAGACCGGCGGCCTCGGCCCGGTGCCGTGCAGCTCGTAGGGCAGCGGCGCGGCCGGGTACGAGTGCACGTCCACGATCACGGCCCGCCCGGTGGCGGCCAGCCGGTCGGCGACCGCGTCGGTCATGGCCCGCGCGTACGGGTGGAAGAACCGCGCGAGCAGCGGCTCCGGGTCGGTCCCCAGGGAGCGCAGCGGTGCGCGGTGCGCGGTGTGCGTGTAGACGGCGCCCATGCCGACGGCGCGCATCTCCTCCCGCTCGTCGGGGAACCGCTCGGGGTCGACGACCAGCCGGGAGAGCCCGTTCACGAACCGCCACGGGGTGGTCGCCGACCGCGCGGCCGCCGCCTCGGCCAGCTCCGCCGTGTACGCGTCGGTGAGGTGGTCCAGCTCCCGTTCGAGGGCGGGGTCGTCGAGCAGGATGCCCGCGCGCACGTCGTCCGGCACGGCCCGCGCGGAGTGCGGCACGTGCAGGAGCACGGGGGAGGCCGGATCGCCGGGGAGGAACGCGAACGGGGGCGGGACGGAGGACGGCGGCATCACTGCTCCGGGGGTGGGCGGTGGCGGCGGGACGGGCGCATTGGCGGTGGCGGTGGCGCTGGCGGTGGGGCGGGCGCACGGCCGACAGGGGTGGCGGTGGGGCGGGCGCGCATTGTCGGCGGGGTGGCGGTGGTGCGGACGCACGGACGATAGGTGGGGCGATGGCGCGGGCGCACGGCTGACGGGGGTGGCGATCGTGTGGTCCATGGTGACCGCAGGGCCGACACCCCCGTCCGTGCCGTTCCGCCGGACATGGCTCCGCCCCGGCGGCCGGGGCGCGCCGGGGCGGAGGTGGCACGGTGGCCGGGGCGGGGTCAGCCCAGGTCGGCCAGGGCGGAGTTCCACGTCGCCGAGGGACGCATCACGGCCGCGGCCTTCGCCGGGTCGGGCTGGTAGTAGCCGCCGATGTCGGTCGGCTCACCCTGCACCGCGCCCAGCTCGTCGACGATCCGCTGCTCGTTGGCGGCCAGCGTCTCGGCCAGCGGGCCGAACGCCTTCGCCAGCTCGGCGTCGTCGGTCTGCTTGGCCAGCTCCTGCGCCCAGTACAGGGAGAGGAAGAAGTGGCTGCCGCGGTTGTCGATGCCGCCGACCCGGCGGGCCGGGGACTTGTCCTGGTCGAGGAAGGTCGCCGTGGCGCGGTCGAGGGTGTCGGCCAGCACCTTGGCGCGGGTGTTGCCGGTGGTCTCGGCGTACTGCTCCAGGGACGGGACCAGCGCGAAGAACTCGCCCAGCGAGTCCCAGCGCAGGTAGTTCTCCTTGACCAACTGCTGGACGTGCTTGGGCGCGGAGCCGCCCGCGCCCGTCTCGAAGAGACCGCCGCCCGCCATCAGCGGCACGACCGACAGCATCTTGGCGCTGGTGCCCAGCTCCAGGATCGGGAACAGGTCGGTGAGGTAGTCGCGCAGCACGTTGCCGGTGACCGAGATCGTGTTCTCGCCGCGCCGGATGCGCTCGACCGACAGCTTCGTCGCTTCGACCGGGGCGAGGATGCGGATGTCCAGGCCCTCGGTGTCGTGCTCCGGCAGGTAGGCGTTGATCTTGGCGATCAGGTTGGCGTCGTGCGCGCGGGTCTCGTCCAGCCAGAAGACGGCCGGGTCGCCGGTGGCGCGGGCGCGGGTGACGGCCAGCTTCACCCAGTCCTTGATCGGCGCGTCCTTGGTCTGGCAGGCGCGGAAGATGTCGCCGGCCGAGACGGTCTGCTCGATGACGACGTTCCCGGCCTGGTCGACGAGGCGGACCGTGCCGGTGGTCGGGATCTCGAAGGTCTTGTCGTGGGAGCCGTACTCCTCGGCCTTCTGCGCCATCAGGCCGACGTTCGGCACCGAGCCCATGGTGGACGGGTCGTAGGCGCCGTTGGCCCGGCAGTCGTCGACGACGGCCTGGTAGACGCCGGAGTAGGAGGAGTCGGGCAGCACCGCGAGGGTGTCGGCCTCCTCGCCGTCCGGGCCCCACATGTGACCGGAGGTGCGGATCATGGCGGGCATCGAGGCGTCCACGATCACGTCGGACGGCACGTGCAGGTTGGAGATGCCCTTGTCGGAGTCGACCATGGCGAGGGCGGGACCCTCGGCCAGCTCGGCGTCGAAGGACGCCTTGATCTCGGCGCCCTCCGGGTGGGACTCCAGGCCCTTGTAGATGCCGCCCAGGCCGTCGTTCGGGGAGAGACCGGCGGCGGCCAGCTTGTCGCCGTACCGGGCGAAGGTCTCCGGGAAGAACGCGCGCACCACGTGACCGAAGATGATCGGGTCGGAGACCTTCATCATCGTGGCCTTGAGGTGCACGGAGAACAGCACGCCCTCCGCCTTGGCGCGGGCGACCTGGGCGGTGAGGAACTCCCGCAGCGCCGCCACCCGCATCACGGAGGCGTCGACGACCTCGCCCGCGAGGACCGGTACCGACTCGCGCAGCACCGTGGTGGTGCCGTCGTCGCCGACCAGCTCGATGCGCAGCGCGCCCGCCTCGGAGATCACCGCGGACTTCTCGGTGGAGCGGAAGTCGTTCTCGCCCATGGTCGCGACATCGGTCTTGGACCCGGCGGTCCAGGCACCCATGCGGTGCGGGTGGGTCTTGGCGTAGTTCTTGACCGAGGCGGGGGCCCGCCGGTCGGAGTTGCCCTCACGCAGCACCGGGTTGACCGCGGAGCCCTTGACCTTGTCGTAGCGGGACTGGATCTCCCGCTCCTCGTCGGTCTTCGGGTCGTCCGGGTAGTCCGGCAGCGCGTACCCCTGCGCCTGCAGCTCCGCGACGGCGGCCTTGAGCTGCGGGATCGACGCCGAGATGTTCGGCAGCTTGATGATGTTGGCCTCGGGCGTCTTCGCCAGTTCGCCCAGCTCGTGCAGGGCGTCCGGGATCCGCTGGCCCTCCGTGAGGTACTCGGGGAAGACGGCGATGATGCGCCCGGCCAGCGAGATGTCACGCGTCTCCACGGTGACACCCGCCTGCGAGGCGTACGCCTTGACCACCGGCAGGAAGGAATACGTCGCCAGGGCCGGGGCCTCGTCAGTGTGCGTATAGATGATGGTCGAGTCAGTCACCGGGTGCTCCGCTCCACGTCTGCAACATTGCTCGACATCAAGATATCTCGTGGCGGACTCCGACTCGACAGGGGTCCGGCCCCGTGGCCGGTTCCGCGCCCGCTCCCTCCTCGGTTCCCGGTCCGGTTCCCGGTCCGTCCGCGCGTCCGGTTCCGTGCCCGCTTCCCCATCCTCCCGGTATACGCCGGTACCACCCGGTATCTCCCGGTGACGGGGAAGCGCGCGCGGGTCAGTCGGGCAGGACGGGGTGCGCGTCGGTCTGCTCCCGGCCCGTCCGCTGCTGCGGGACGACCACCGCGCCCTGGTGCAGCGCCACCGTCCTCGCCGGGGCCGGGATGCGGATGCCCTCGCGTTGGTAGCGCCGGTGCAGCCGCTTGATGAACTCGTGCTTGATCCGGTACTGGTCGCTGAACTCGCCGACCCCCAGGATGACGGTGAACCCGATTCGGGAGTCCCCGAACGTGTGGAAGCGCACGGCCGGTTCGTGCTCCGGGACCGCCCCCGTGATCTCCGTCATCACCTCGGCGACGACCTCCATGGTCACCCGCTCGACCTGGTCCAGGTCGCTGTCGTAGGCCACCCCGGCCTGCACCAGGATCGTCAACCGCTGCTCGGGGCGCATGTAGTTGGTCATGTTGGCCTTGGCGAGCTGCCCGTTGGGGATCACCACCAGGTTGTTGGAGAGCGCGCGCACCGTGGTCTGCCGCCAGTTGATGTCCTCGACGTACCCCTCCTCGCCGCTGCTCAGCCGGATGTAGTCGCCGGGCTGCACGGTCTTGGAGGCCAGGATGTGGATGCCGGCGAAGAGGTTGGCGAGGGTGTCCTGGAGGGCGAGCGCGACCGCGAGGCCGCCGACGCCCAGGGCGGTGAGCATGGGGGCGATGGAGATGCCGAGGGTCTGGAGCACCACCAGGAACCCGATGGCGAGCACCAGCACCCGGGTGATGTTCACGAAGATCGTGGCCGACCCGGCGACCCCGGAGCGGGACTGCGTCACCGTCTGGACCAGACCGGCGATCACCCGGGCCGCCGCCAGGGTGCACACGAAGATCAGCAGCACCGTCAGCGACTGGTTGACGTGCGTGTGGACCGTCCTGGTCAGCGGCAGCGTCGCCGCCGCCGACGCGGCACCGCCCACCACGGCCGCCCACGGGACCACCCGGCGCAGCGCCTCCACGATGACGTCGTCGCCGCTCCAGCGGGTGCGGTCGGCGTGCTTCGCGAGCCAGCGCAGCACCGCGCGCGCCAGGAACGCCGCCAGCAGGCCCGCGGCCAGGGCGATCCCGGCGAAGGCCAGGTCGTCCACGGTCACCGCGCGGCTCACCGGCCCGCTCCTGGCTGTGCCGTCGAGGGCCGGGTGCGGTCAGTCGTCACGGTGCCACCTGTTCGGATGCGGGGAGTGCGGGCAGCCATCCTGCCGTATCCGAACGGGAGTTCGTGCCAGAGGGCGGGGCGCCCGGACGCTTCAGGACAGGTGCCCGGGCCCGCCCGGATCCGCGGGTCAGATCACCTTCAGCCGGACCAGCGCGCCCAGCGTCAGCGCCCCCGGCAGCAGCGGCAGCCACACCGTGATGACGCGGAACGCGAGCACCACCGCCGTCGCCACCGCCACCGGTCCGCCCGCCGCCACCAGGGCCACCACGAGCGCCGCCTCCACGGAGCCGATGCCGCCCGGGGTGGGCACCAGTGCCACCGCCACCGTCGCCGCCAGGTACGCCACCGCCATGTGCGCCACCGGCACCGGGAGGCTCAACGCCCGCCCCACCAGGACCAGTACGGTCGCCTGGAGCGCGGGGAACGCGAACGAACCGCCCCACAGGGCGAGCGCCCGGGACGGCAGGGCGTGCACCCTGCGGGCCTCGCCGAGCGCCGTCCGCAGGAACGACAGCACGGGCCGCCGCAGCCGTCGTACCGCCAGCAGCGCGAGCCCCGCCACCAGCACCGCCCCGGCCACCGCGGGCAGCAGGGGACCGGTGGCCGACTCCGGCAGCAGCGTGCCCAGGCGCAGCGCGCCGGGGAAGGCGAGCAGCAGCGCGGTCAGGAGCGTGAGCCGGGCCACGCACTCGGCGAGGAGGTAGAGGGCGAGTGCGGCCGAGGAGCGGGCCAGCGGAACCCCGCACACCGCCATGAACCGCAGGTTGACCGCGCTCGCGCCGAGGCCGGTCGGCAGCAGGTGGTTGGCCGCGCCCGCCGCGAACTGGGTGGCCAGCAGCCGCCGTCCCGGCAGCCGCTCCACCACCGCGCCCTGCCGGGTGACGGCGGCGGCGACCCAGGTCAGACAGGTCGCGCCGACGGCGGCCAGCAGCCACGGCCACTCGGCCCGCCCCAGAAGTCCGAAGCCGTCGGCGAGCACGGAGCGGTGGCGGACGGCGACCACCGTCACCAGCACGAGCGGCACCAGGCACAGCACGCGGCGGACCGGGACGCGACGGGGGAGCCGTCCCTTCGGGGACCGCGGCGGTCCGGGGCGGGCGGGGAGCGCGGGGAGTTCGGAGAGCTGCACGGCTGTCACATCGGGACAGCCTCCGCGCCGTACGCCAACTGCGGGTTGCAGAAGCGTCGACAGCGGCTTACGCGCGGTCATCGGGTCCCTCGGGGGCCCCGCGTCCCCGGCGCCCCGGCTGTCCCCATCGCCCCGGGTGCCCCCGGTGTCCCCGGCACCCCGGGTGTCCCTCCGGTCGTCTCCCGGACGGGCCGCGGCCAGGACCCGCCGCGGGAGCTTGACCTCAGCTTCGGTCGAGGTCCTACGGTCGCCCGCATGAGCATGGAGACCACGGCGTGGACACAGCTGCACAGTGTCATGAACGCCCGAGACGCGTCCCGTCCCTTCGCCCGCGCCACCCTGCGGCGGATCGCCGCGTTCACCGCCCCGCACCGCCCGCGCATCACCCGCTTCGTGCTCCTCGGGGTGGTGACCGCGCTGCTGGCGGTCGCCACCCCCGTCCTCGCCGGACGCGTCGTCGACGCGATCGTGACGGGCGGCGACGAGGGGACCGTCGTCCGCCTCGCGCTGCTCATCGCGGTGATCGCCGTCGCGGAGGCGGCCCTCGGACTGCTGGGGCGCAGGCTCTCGGCGGCCCTCGGCGAGGGACTCATCCTCGATCTGCGCACGGCTGTGTTCGATCATGTGCAGCGCATGCCGGTCGCGTTCTTCACACGTACTCGTACGGGGGCGCTCGTCAGTCGACTCAACAACGACGTCATCGGCGCCCAACGCGCCTTCAGCAACACGCTGTCCGGAGTGGTGAGCAACCTGGTCACGCTGGTGCTCACGCTCGGCGTGATGCTCACCCTCTCCTGGCAGATCACCCTGCTGGCCCTCGCGCTGCTGCCGGTGTTCGTGGTGCCCGCGCGGCGGATGGGCGGCCGGATGGCCCGCATGCAGCGGGAGGCGGCGACCCTCGACGCGGCCATGGGCACCCGGATGACCGAGCGCTTCTCGGCCCCGGGCGCCACCCTCGTCAAACTCTTCGGGCGCCCGGCGCAGGAGTCCGAGGAGTTCGCGGCCCGCGCCCGCCGGGTGCGGGACATCGGGGTGCGGACGGCGACCGCCCAGACGGCGTTCATCACCTCCCTCACCCTGGTGTCGTCCCTGGCGCTCGCCCTCGTCTACGGGCTCGGCGGCTGGTTCGCGCTGCGCGGCACCCTGGAGCCGGGGGCCGTCGTCTCCCTGGCCCTGCTGCTGACCAGGCTCTACGCGCCGCTCACCGCGCTGGCGGGCGCCCGCGTCGAGGTGATGAGCGCGCTGGTCAGCTTCGAGCGCGTCTTCGAGGTGCTCGACCTGCGACCGCTGATCGAGGAGAGGCCCGACGCCCGGGACGTCCCCGAGGGCCCCGTCTCCGTCGCGTTCGAGGACGTCCGCTTCGCCTACCCGTCCGCCGACCAGGTCTCCCTCGCCTCGCTCGAAGAGGTCGCGGCCCTCGACACCCGGGGCGGCGAGGAGGTCCTGCGCGGCGTCTCCTTCCACGCGGCCCCCGGCACCACCACCGCCCTGGTCGGCTCCTCCGGCGCCGGGAAGTCCACGATCGCCCAGCTCCTGCCGCGCCTCTACGACGTCGACGGGGGCGCCGTGCGGATCGGCGGCACCGACGTCCGCGACCTCACCGCGGACTCCCTGCGGGCCACCGTCGGCATGGTCACCCAGGACGGGCACCTCTTCCACGACACGGTCCGCGCCAACCTGCTGCTGTCCCGGCCGGCGGCCACCGAGCCCGAGATCTGGGACGCGCTGCGGCGGGCCCGTCTCGACACCCTCGTGCGGGACCTGCCCGACGGCCTGGACACCGTCGCCGGCGAGCGCGGCTACCGGCTCTCCGGCGGCGAACGCCAACGCCTCACCATCGCGCGGCTGTTGCTGGCCGAGCAGCGGGTCGTCATCCTCGACGAGGCCACCGCGCACCTCGACAACACCTCGGAGGCCGCCGTCCAGGAGGCGCTGGCCGAGGCCCTCGAAGGGCGCACCGCGCTGGTCGTCGCGCACCGGCTCTCCACGATCCGCTCGGCCGACCAGATCCTGGTCGTCGAGGCGGGCCGGATCGTGGAACGGGGACGGCACGAGGAACTGCTCGCGGCCGGTGGCCGGTACGCCGAACTGCACCGGGCGCGCAGCACGGCGGCGCCGGACGCGGAGGAGTCGCCGGGCGGGGCCGAGGGGACGACGGGTGAGACGGGCGGGGTCGAGGGGACGGCCGGTGAGGCGGGCGGGGCCGAGGACACGGTCGGCGTCGCGGACGGGGTCGAGGACATGGTCGGCAAGGCGGGCGGGGCCGAAGACACGGTTGGCAACGCGGGCGGGGTCGAGGACACGGTCGGCAAGGCCGGCGGGGTCGAGGGGGACGCGGGGGAGGGGCGGGACGTCGCGGTGGGTTCGTCCTCCGGTTCGGCCGTCTGAACCGGGGCCGCACCCCGACGGAGCAACGCGGGCCGGGCCGGGCGCGCGGTGAAACCCGCAGGTGGGCGGGGTGACGGCGGGCCGGGGGCGGCCGGTCGCGATTGCGGGTCACCGCGTCGCTTCCCACCGTGAGTCCTGGAAGGCCGTACCCGGCGGCCCCGAAAGGAACGCGCATGTCCCCCCTCGGAACCCGTGGACTGCTCCTGCCGTCCGTCGTCTCCGCCGTCCTGGTGCTCGCACCGGTCGGCACCGCCACCGCCGCGGCGGACCGTCCCGCAGGAGCCCCCGGAGCCCGTGTCCGTCCGGACGCCGGACCACGACCCGCGGTCCGGCGCCGACGGGCAATCCGGCGCGCGAGCGGCGGCCGGGCCGCTGCTCGACGTCCTGGCGGAGATCGGGGCGCGGGGCACCGCCCCGCTCGGCGCGGCCGAAGCCGCCGCCTACACCCGGCGGATCGAGTCGGCGTACGCGGGACTCCGCGAGCGGCTCGCCACCGGACCGGTGCGGGCGCGGGACGCGGACGGTGTCCGGGCGGCCGACCCGACCGGGGACGCCGCGGCCCGCCTCCAGACGGCGATCTCCCGCCTGGTCTCCGCGTTCACCTCGCTCGACGCGGGCAAGGCGCCGGGCGCGGTGACGGGGCTGCTGCCGCCGGTGCTGTCCATGGTGACCGGGTCGCTGGGCTCGGCCACGTCCTCGGCACCGTCGCTGCCGTCCGCACCGTCCCTGCCGTCGCTCCCGGGCGGTGTCGCGCCCTAGCGGACAGGGGTGACCGGAACCGGCCAATAGCTGGTCGTGCCGCTGGTGATGCGGTGCCGTCCGGTCCTCGTGCGGCGGCCGTCCCCGGGGGTGCGGGACCGCTCGAAACCGGACACCGCCCCGGTCGCCCCCGCGCGCACGCGCGCGAGGTGCGGATATCGTTGTCAGGCCCTGACGCGATGATCGAGGCTTTCGGGGAACGATGATCGAAGTGCGCCTGCTGGGGCCGGTCGAGGTGTGGGACGACGGCACCCGCCCCCTACGCCTGGGCGGATCGAGGCCGGTGGCGCTGCTCTCCGCGCTCGTCGTCCATCTCGGCCAGGTCCTCTCCACCGCGCGGCTGGTCGACCTGGTGTGGGAGGAGCGGGCACCGGCGACCGCGGGCGCCCTGGTCGCCTCGCACGTCGCGGCGGTCCGCCGCGCGCTCGCTCCGGTCGGCGCCGCCTCCGTGATCCGCACCCGCGCCCCCGGCTACCTCGCCGACCTCGCCCCCGGACAGGTCGACGCCCGCCGCTTCGAGGACCTGCTGTCGGCCGGGCGGCGCGCCGCCGCCGCGGGACGCGACACCGAGGCGCTCGACCTGCTCACCACCTCCCTCGACCTGTGGCGCGGACAGGACGCCCTCGAAGGCGTCGGCCAGTCCTTCGCCCGGATCGAGGCCGCCCGGCTGGGGGAGCTGCGGCTGGTCGCGCAGGAGCACCTCCACGACCTGCGGCTGCGGCTCGGGGACGCGGGCGAGGTCGTCGCCCCGCTCCTCTCCCTGGTCGCCGCGCACCCGCTGCGCGAGCGACCGCGCGTCCAGCTGATGACGGCCCTGGTCCGGGTCGGCCGGGCGCCGGACGCGCTGCGGGTCTTCCGGGAGGGCCGCGACATCCTCCGCGCCGACCTCGGCCTCGACCCCGGCCCCGAACTGCGCGCCCTGCACCTGGCGATCCTGCGCGACGACCCCGCGCTCACCGCCCCGGTGCGCACCGGACCGCCCGGCACCCCGGCGGCCGACGGCGCTCCGCCCCGGCCCGCGGCGGAGCACCCGGCCGCACCGG
>NZ_FMCI01000209.1 GCF_900091845.1 Streptomyces sp. SolWspMP-5a-2 | reverse complement strand
CGCGCGTGTCGGGCCCGGCGACCAGCAGCGCGCCGTCGTCCCAGAGCAGGTCCATGCAGCCGTCGGGCAGGACCCGGCCCTGGCCGCCGCGCGGCGGCCCGACGCGCCAGACCACGGCCCCGGCCAGCAGCGACACCCGCTCCGCGTACACGCCCGCCAGGCTACGCCGGGTCGGCGCGGGGCGCCGGGGCCGAGCGGCTCACCGGCACCGACGGCACCGGCGTCCCGGGCGCCGTCGGTCCGCGGTCGCCCTCAGTGCCCGTCGCCCTTGGGCGGTTGCTGGCCCTTGGTGTGGGTGCGCAGCCGGGACGTCACGTCCTCCGGGGGCAGGAAGCGCGACCAGCGTTCCGGGAACTCCGACGGCATGTCCGGGTCGTCGGGGTCGTCGCCCTCCGCTCCGCGGTGGGCGGCGGCACGGGCGACGTACTCGGCGACCTGGGCCTCCCGCAGCCGTTCGTTGGTGGCGCGCGCGGCGGCGGTCGCGGCGGCCGGCCAGACCCGGTCGATGGCCGCGTTGACGGCGGCCCCGACGAGGACCGCGAACGCGGAGACGCCGATCCACAGCAGGACCGCGACGGGCGCGGCGAGGGAGCCGTAGATGGTGGGGCCCTCGACCGTGCTGGTGAGGTAGATGCGCAGCAGGAAGCTGCCGAACACCCACATGGCGAGGGCCACGAGGGCGCCGGGGACGTCCTCGATCCACGGGGAGCGGACCGGTACGGAGACGTGGTAGAGCGTCGTCAGGAAGGACACCGAGAGCACCAGGACGACCGGCCAGTACAGGACCTGGACGACGGTCGTGGACCACGGCAGGACGTTCACCACCGCGTCGGGGCCCGCCACCATCAGCGGCAGCGCGACCGAGCCGATCAGCAAGGCGACGACGAACAGCAGGAAGGCGAGCAGCCGGGTCTTGACGATGCCGCGGACGCCGTCGAGTCCGTACATGACGGTGATGGTGTCGATGAAGACGTTCACCGCGCGGGAGCCCGACCACAGGGCGAACAGGAAGCCGATGGAGATGACGTCGGGTCTGCCGCCCTTCATCACGTCGTGCAGGATCGGCTGCGCGATCTCCGTGACGCCCTTGTCCGACAGGACGGTCCTGGACGCCTGGAGGATGTTGTTCTCCAGGCTCTGGATGGTGTCGGCGCCGGTCCAGTCGTCGACGTAGCCGAGCAGCCCGATGAGGCTGAGCAGCAGCGGCGGGACGGAGAGGAGGGTGAAGAACGCGGCCTCGGCGGCGAGGCCCAGGATGCGGTACTCCATGCAGGAGTTGACGGTGTCCTTGAGGAGCAGCCAGGCGGTCCTGCGCTTGGAGACGTTCCGGTAGAGGGCACGCGCCCGGTGGAGACGGCCGGAGGGCCGCTGCGGGGAATCGCTTTCTGACTGCACGCCCTAAAGGTATCCGCCGACGCCGAGTCCGCTCATCCCCCGCCCCACCGCTCCCACCTGGAAGGCGCTGGATTCGAACGGTTTTTCCGCCCCGGTCGCGGGGACCGCCGCGGCCGCCGTGTCCGTCGTCGGCCGGACTCCGTGCGCCGGGATAGGTTCGCCCGCATGTCAGGTACCACGCACGAGGTGACCAATCAGGTCCCGCCGCTGACCGGCCACGACGTCTTCGGCACCGACCGGGTGCTCGCCGAGGCCGTCGGGCGGCACGTCGCGCCGGAGCTGCTCGCACCGGTCCGGGCCGAACTGGGCGAGCTGGGGCGGGCGGCGGGCTCCGCCCAGGTGCAGGAGTGGGCGGCGCAGGCCGACGGGAACCCGCCCCGGCTGCGCACCCACGACCGCAGCGGGGTCCGGGTCGACGAGGTCGACTTCCATCCGGCGTGGCACCGGCTGCTCGGCAAGGGGGTCGGGGCCGGGCTGACGTCGGCGTGGGACCGGCCGGGCGGGCACGTGAGGCGGGCGGCGGCGTTCATGGTGTGGACGCAGGCGGAGGCGGGCAACTGCTGCCCGCTGTCGATGACGCACGCGGCTGTGCCGGTGCTGCGGGCCGACCCGGAGCTGGCCGCCGAGTGGGTGCCGCGGCTGACGTCCGCGGTGTACGACCGCGAGCTGCGGCCGGCCCACCTCAAGGCGGGGTCCCTCTTCGGGATGGCGCTGACCGAGAAGCAGGGCGGCAGCGACGTGCGCGCCAGCACCACGGCCGCGCGTCCGCTCGCGGAGGCCGGCGCCTACGAGCTGACCGGGCACAAGTGGTTCTGCTCGGCGCCGATGTCGGACGGTTTCCTGGTGCTGGCGCGGGCGCCGGGCGGGCTCACCTGCTTCCTGGTGCCCCGGGTGCTGCCGGACGCCACCCGCAACGTCTTCCTGCTCCAGCGGCTCAAGGACAAGCTGGGCAACCGCTCGAACGCGTCGGCCGAGGTCGAGTTCGACGGGACGTGGGCGCGCCGGGTGGGCGAGGAGGGGCGCGGGGTGCGGACGGTGATCGACATGGTCGCCGCGACCCGGCTGGACTGCGTGCTGGGCTCCGCGGGCCTGATGCGGCAGGCCGTCGCGCTGGCCGTGCACCACTGCGCGCACCGCGAGGCGTTCGGGGCGCGGCTGGTGGAGCAGCCGCTGATGCGCAACGTGCTGGCCGACCTCGCGATCGAGTCGGAGGCCGCGACGGTGCTGGCGCTGCGGCTGGCCGCCGCCTGCGACGACGGCGAGGAGGCGCTGCTGCGGCTGGCGGTGCCGGTGGCCAAGTACTGGGTGACCAAGCGGTGTCCGGCGGTGGTGGTGGAGGCCGCCGAGTGCCTGGGCGGCAACGGGTACGTCGAGGAGTCGGGGCTGCCGAGGCTGGTGCGGGAGTCGCCGCTCAACTCGGTGTGGGAGGGCGCGGGGAACGTCCAGGCACTGGACGTGGTGCGGGCGTTGGGGCGGGAGCCCGCGGCGCTCGACGCGTATCTGCGGGAGGTCGGTGCGGCGCGCGGCGCGGACCGGCGGCTGGACGCGGCGATCCGGGAGCTGCTGACGTCACTGGCCGATCTGGACGGTGTGGAGGGGCGGGCCAGACGGCTGGCCGAGCGGCTCGCGCTGGTCCTGCAGGGGGCGCTGCTGGTGCGGTTCGCGCCGCCCGAGGTCGCCGACGCGTTCTGCGCGGCGCGGCTGGGCGGGGACGGCGGGTCCACGTTCGGGACGCTGCCGTCGACGCTCGACCTGGCGGCGGTGGTGCGCAGGGCCCGGCCGTCGGAGTGAGCCGCGCGGGGGTCCGGCGGGCGCGGTGGCGGGTTCCCGGTGCCGTCGGCGCGGCGGAGCGCGGGCGGGTGTGGCACCTGGCCGCGGCGGGTACCCCGGTGCCGGGACGCGGCGGGAGCCGGTCGGGTGCGGGGGTGGTGCCGCGCCGACACGGCACCACCCCCGACCCGTGGCCCGATCGAGGCCGGTGACACCGCCGGGCGGTGTCGCTCAAGTCTCGACCAGGGCGCGGACGTCCACCAGGGTTGCAGGGGGTTGCAACTTGCCGTCGGCTGGTGCCGGAGCGTGTCGTTCCGGCGGAGCCGACCGGCACTATGAGACGAACATTCAGGAATGACAGCGGTTTCCGTGACCGGAACACGACGGTGACCGGCTGTCCCGAGGCCGTCTTCAGGAGGTCCCGTGGTGCTCTCGCCGACGGACGCCGCGCAGCTCGCCGCCGTCGACACGGCGCGCGCCGCCCGGGTGTTGCGCGAGGTGCGTTCGGCCCGGCTCGCCGGGCAGCGTGTCCCGGTGGCGCCCCGTGAGGTGATCGAACGGTCCTGGGAGCGGGCGCTGCGCAGCGGGGTCGACCCGGAGCACGGTCACCGTTCCGGGCTGCTGTCGGCGGAGGAGGTGCGCAGGCGCCGGGAGTCGTCGGAGCTGCGGCACGTGCTGCCGGTGCTGCGGGAGGAGCTGCTCGCGGCGGCGGACGCGGCCCACCTCATCATGGCGGTGGCCGACGCGGAGGGGCGGCTGCTGTGGCGGGAGGGCAGTCCGCCGGTGCTGCGCCGGGCGGACGCGCTCGGGTTCGAGGTCGGCGCGGACTGGAGCGAGGAGGTCGTGGGCACCAACGGGGTGGGGACGCCCGCGGTGGTGCGGCGGCCGGTGCAGGTGTTCGCGTCGGAGCACTTCGCCCGCTCGCAGGCGTCCTGGACGTGCACCGGGGCGCCGATCTCGGACCCGCGGGACGGCAGGCTGCTGGGCGTGGTGGACGTGAGCGGCCCGCTGGAGACGGCGCACCCGGCGACCCTGGCGTGGGTGGGCTCGGTGGCGAAGCTGGCCGAGGCGCGGCTGCGGGAGCGGCACACGGCGTCGCTGGAGCGGCTGCGGGCGGTGGCGGCGGTGCCGCTGGCGCGCCTCGAGGGCCGGGCGGCGGTGGTGGACCGGGACGGCTGGACGGCGGCGGCGACCGGGATGCCGTACGTGACGCGCGTCGCGCTGCCCAAGTCCCTGGAGGCGGGCCGCCGGTGGCTGCCGCAGCTCGGGGTGTGCGCGGTGGAGCCGCTGGCGGAGGGCTGGCTGCTGCGGGCCTCGGAGCGGCCCGCGGCGGCGGACGGCACCCGGATCGTGCTGGATCTGACGCGGCGGCGGAGCTGGTCGGTGGCGGTGTCCGGGGCGGTGGACACCTGGCGCCACGAACTGAGTCCGCGGCACGCCGAGTTGCTGTGCCTGCTGGCGCTGCGGCGGGACGGGCTGAGCGCGGCGGAGCTGGCCGCGGAGGTCTTCGGGGACGTGGGCAGGACGGTGACGGTGCGGGCGGAGATGTCCCGGGTGCGGCGGTATCTCGGGGGGTTGCTCGACCATCGGCCGTATCGTTTCTGCGAGGACGCCGAGGTGGAACTGCTGCTGCCCGCCGCGCCGGACGGGCTGCTGCCGCACTCCACCGCGCCCGCGCTCGCCGAACTGAGGACCGGGTCGGGAGCGCCATGAGAGGGCCAATTGGTCACGCTGTGTGCTCAACACGTGGCATCTTCCGCATATTTGCCAGGTCTTCGTCACGAGCCGCACTCGACTGCCGTAGCATCCCGGTACGGGCCACCCCACCTGCTCCTGAATCAACGCACGGACCGTCAGGCGCAGTTGGCTCGCCTCGGGAGGTTCGATGACACAACGTGGCAGACACCGCAGGCGGAAGCGGGGCAGGGCGGTACGCGCCTTCCTGGCCGGAACCGCGCTGGCCCTGACCGCCGCCGCCACCATGATCAGCGCCTCGCAGGCCACGGTCGGCGACGACCCGGGGGCCCTGAAGCCGCTCGCCGTCTCGGCGGACACCGCCGGGCTGCGGCTCCAGGAGGACCTGGTGCCCCGGCAGACCCTCGACCGGCTGGCGGACGCGATGGGCAGACCCGTCGGCGTGCGCGCCGTCCTGGACGGCGCCGACCGCAGCCTGCGCACCGAGGCCGACTGCCGCACCGCCGAGCGGGCCTCCCTGCCGGTGCGGCCCAGGGCCACCCGCGCCTACTGCTGGAGCGAGGTCGACACCGAGGGCTGGCACCCCGGTGCCGTCACCACCTCGGGCGACGCGGACGACGACGGCCACTGGGGCGCCGACCGGGTGATCCTCTCCGGCTGGACCGAGGGCGGCGGGCGCGGCCTGGCCCGGGTCGCCTTCATCGACGCCACCGACCCCGCGCACCTGAGCTACACCTGGGCCCTGCTCGCCGTCCCGGTCGACGGCGGCCGCGACTACCGGGGCCTCTCCTCCGCCGTCGCCGGGATGGTCTGGTACCAGGGCAAGCTGCTGGTGACCACGGCCGACGGGCTGTACGTGTACGACATGCACCGCGTCCAGCGGACCACCGTGGAGAGCAGCGGGGTCGGCCGGGTGCGCGGCGGCTGGGCGGCCGGGGGCTACCGGTTCGTGATGCCCGCCGTCGGGGTCTACCGCACGGTCGGCGAGGGACCGCGCCCCTCCGCCCTCTCCCTGGACCGCAGCACCGCGCCGGACAGCCTGGTCGCGGGCGAGCGGGTCCCCGCGGAGAGCGGACGGCACACCCGGCTCTGGCGCTGGGCGTTCAGCTCCGACCCGGAGCGCGCCGGACTGCTGGCCACCGACTCCGCCGGACGCGCGCTCGCCGACGAGGCGTACGAGTCCAAGGCGGACGGGGTGCGGGGCGTGCTGTCGTACGGCGCGCACTGGTACCTGGACCGCGCGACGGACTCGCCCGCCGACCACGGCACGCTGTGGCGCCAGGACGCCGAGGACGCGCAGGCCGCGGAGTGCGGCACGGACGGGACCCGGCACTGCTGGAGCGGCGCGGGCTCGCTGTCGTACTGGGAGGAGACGGGCGAGGTGTGGTCGCAGTCCGGACGGACCCTGTTCGCGCTGCCGCTCTCCTCGATCGACCGCGCGGTGCGATGACCGGGAGGACCACGGCCGCCGGACCCGCGTGACCCGCCGCGGCGGCCGTCCGGCCGGTGGGCGCGCGGATCGGGACGCCCGGGGGCGATCGACAGGTCCGGGCGCCGGGTGATTCCCTGGCGGGCATGACGAACATCCCCGTGACCACCTGGTCTCTGGAGCAGACCGCCCCGACCGATCTCCTCCCGGCCGCCGCGCCGGAGGGTGACGTCAGGATCGTCCGCTCCGAGGTGCCCTCCCCCGAGTTCAGCCGGTTCCTGTACACCGCGGTCGGCGGCGACATCCGCTGGACCGACCGGCTCGGCTGGAGCCGGGCCCGGTGGGTCGACCACCTGGACCGCGCGGGCGTGGAGACCTGGGTGGCCTACGAGCGGGGCACCCCGGCGGGCTACGCGGAGCTGGTCCCGCAGGACGACGGGGTGGTGGAGATCGTCCACTTCGGACTGCTGCCCGCCTTCCGGGGCCGCCGCATCGGCGGACACCTGCTCGCGTACGGCGCCGCCCGCGCCTGGGACCTGGAGAGCAGGTGGCCGGGGATCGCCGCCACCAAGCGGGTCTGGCTGCACACGTGCAGCCTCGACGGGGAGCACGCGATGGACAACTACCGGCGGCGCGGCTTCACCCTCTTCGACACCAGGGTCGAGGAGGAGCCGGAGATCGCCACGCCCGGCCCGTGGCCCGGGGCACACCCCGCCTGACCTGCGCCCGCCCCGCCGTCCCGTGCCCTGGGGCCAGGACACCCGCGTCCCGCTCTGCGAGACAAGGGTGTCCGGATGGCGGACGAAGCTGGACTCTGTCCAGAATGCCGTGCCACGCTTCCGTCATGTCTGGAACTGGGATTGCCTTGGTGAGTCGGCGACACGTCGACCTCGGCCGCATGTCCAGCGCCATCTGTCCGGCGGGCTGACAGTCCCAGCAACGCCGACGTCTCCCGCTTCTTCCCGCAGGCCCGCGCAGCGCCGCGCCCGCCTGCCATGCGCCCGAACGCGCAGGTAAGAGCCGCCTTCCCGCCTGTCCCGGAGGACGTACCATCATGGCCGCCACCCCGCAGAACCCCGCTGCCCAGACTCCGCGCCGCAAGGCCGGCCGGCACCGCGGCGAGGGCCAGTGGGCCGCGGGGCACTTCACCCCGCTCAACGGCAACGAGCAGTTCAAGAAAGACGACGACGGTCTCAACGTACGGACACGTATTGAGACGATCTACTCAAAACGTGGATTCCAGTCGATCGACCCCAACGACCTGCGCGGCCGGATGCGCTGGTGGGGCCTCTACACCCAGCGCAAGCCCGGGATCGACGGCGGCAAGACCGCGGTCCTGGAGCCCGAGGAGCTGGACGACGAGTACTTCATGCTCCGCGTCCGGATCGACGGCGGCCGCCTCACCACCGCCCAGCTGCGGGTGATCGGCGAGATCTCGCAGGAGTTCGCCCGCGGCACCGCCGACCTCACCGACCGGCAGAACGTGCAGTACCACTGGATCCGGATCGAGGACGTCCCCGAGATCTGGAACCGCCTGGAGGCCGTCGGCCTCTCCACCACCGAGGCCTGCGGTGACACGCCCCGCGTCATCCTCGGCTCCCCCGTCGCCGGCATCGCCGAGGACGAGATCATCGACGGCACCCCCGCCATCGACGAGATCCAGCGCCGGATCATCGGCGACCCCGCCTTCTCCAACCTGCCCCGCAAGTTCAAATCGGCGATCTCCGGCTCGCCGCTGCTGGACGTGGCGCACGAGATCAACGACATCGCCTTCGTCGGTGTCGTCCACCCCGAGCACGGCCCCGGTTTCGACCTGTGGGTCGGCGGCGGCCTGTCCACCAACCCCAAGATCGGCCAGCGGCTCGGCGCCTGGGTCCCGCTCGACGAGGTCCCCGACGTCTACGAGGGCGTCATCTCGATCTTCCGCGACTACGGCTACCGGCGGCTGCGCACCCGGGCCCGCCTGAAGTTCCTGGTCGCCGACTGGGGCACGGAGAAGTTCCGCGAGGTCCTGGAGACCGAGTACCTGGGCCGCCCGCTGCTCGACGGCCCGGCCCCCGACCAGCCCGTCGAGCGCTGGCGCGACCACGTCGGCGTGCACCGGCAGAAGGACGGCCTGTTCTACGTCGGGTTCGCGCCGCGCGTCGGCCGGGTCGACGGCGCCACCCTCACCAAGATCGCCGAGGTGGCCGAGGCACACGGTTCGGGCCGGGTCCGCACCACCGCCGAACAGAAGATGGTCGTCCTGGACGTCGCCCAGGACCAGGTCGACTCCCTGGTCACCGCCCTGGAGGCGCTGGACCTCGCGGTCCGGCCGTCCCCCTTCCGGCGCGGCACCATGGCCTGCACCGGCATCGAGTACTGCAAGCTCGCCATCGTCGAGACCAAGGCGCGCGGCGCCTCCCTCATCGACGAACTGGAGCGCCGCATCCCGGAGTTCGACGAACCCATCACCATCAACATCAACGGCTGCCCCAACGCCTGCGCCCGCATCCAGGTCGCGGACATCGGTCTCAAGGGGCAGTTGGTCCTCGACGACGACGGCCGCCAGGTCGAGGGCTACCAGGTGCACCTCGGCGGCGCGCTCGGCCTCGAAGCCGGGTTCGGCCGCAAGGTCCGCGGTCTGAAGGTCACCGCCGAGGGGCTGCCCGACTACGTCGAGCGGGTCCTGACCCGGTTCCAGCAGGAGCGCGAGGACGGCGAGCGGTTCGCCGCCTGGGCCTCGCGGGCCTCCGAGGAGGCCCTGTCGTGAGCGAGCGGGCCGCGCCCTTCTACTGCCCCTACTGCGGTGACGAGGACCTGCGTCCGAGCGAGGCGGGCCACGGCGCGTGGGAATGCGCGGCCTGCAACCGCGCCTTTCAGCTGAAGTTCCTCGGGCTGCTCGCCCGCGGACTGAAGCCCACCGACCGAGCGGGAGACCCCCTATGACCGCCGTTCAGGAGAAGCACCGCACCGACGACCTCAAAGCCCTCGCCGAACAGGCGGGCCGCGACCTGGAGGACGCCACCGCGCCGGAGATCCTCCGCTGGGCGGCCGACACCTTCGGCCGCGCGTTCTGCGTGACGTCGTCCATGGAGGACGCGGTGGTCGCCCACCTCGCCTCCCGCGAACTGCCGGGCGTCGACGTCGTCTTCCTCGACACCGGCTACCACTTCCCGGAGACCATCGGCACCCGGGACGCCGTCGAGGCTGTGATGGACGTCAACGTCATCACCCTCACCCCCGCGCGCACGGTCGCCGAGCAGGACGCGGAGCACGGACCCCGGCTGCACGACCGCGACCCCGACCTCTGCTGCCGGATGCGCAAGGTCGAGCCCCTCGAACGCGGCCTGGCCTCCTACCTGGCCTGGGCGACGGGACTGCGCCGCGACGAGTCGCCGACCCGGGCGAACACCCCGGTCGTCGGCTGGGACGAGCGGCGCGGCAAGGTCAAGATCTCGCCGATCGCCCGCTGGACCCAGGACGACGTGGACGCCTACGTCGCCGAGCACGGCGTCCTGACCAACCCGCTGCTGATGGACGGCTACGCCTCCGTCGGCTGCGCCCCCTGCACCCGCCGGGTGCTGGCGGGCGAGGACGCCCGCGCCGGACGCTGGTCCGGCAGCGGCAAGACCGAGTGCGGGCTGCACGGATGACGGCCGCGGGCACCACCGCGGCCGGCCACCCGCCCGCCGACCCCGATCCCGTACCCGCCGACCCAGTACCCGCCACCGCCGACATCCAGGAGAACCACGTGACGACCGGAGCCACCGTCTGGCTCACGGGTCTGCCGAGCGCGGGCAAGACCACCATCGCGTACGAGCTGGCCGGGCGCCTGCGGGACGAGGGCCACCTCGTCGAGGTGCTCGACGGCGACGAGATCCGCGAGTTCCTCTCAGCGGGCCTCGGCTTCAGCCGCGAGGACCGGCACACCAACGTGCAGCGCGTCGGGTTCCTCGCCGAACTCCTCGCCCGCAACGGCGTCAAGGCGCTGGTGCCGGTGATCGCGCCCTACGCGGACAGCCGGGACGCCGTGCGCACCCGCCACCGGGAGAGCGGCAGCGCCTACCTGGAGGTGCACGTGGCGACGCCGGTCGAGGTGTGCAGCGAGCGGGACGTGAAGGGGCTCTACGCCAAGCAGGCGGCGGGCGAGCTGTCCGGGCTCACCGGGGTCGACGACCCCTACGAGGAGCCGGACGCGCCGGATCTGCGGATCGAGTCGCAGCACCAGACCGTGCGGGAGTCGGCCGCGGCCGTGCACGCGCTGCTCACCGAGAGGGGACTGGCATGACCGCCGCCGCTACCGTCCACGAGGGCGGCGAAGGCACGGGC
>NZ_FMCI01000184.1 GCF_900091845.1 Streptomyces sp. SolWspMP-5a-2 | reverse complement strand
CGGCGCCTCGGACTTCGGCGCCTCGGACCTCGGGGTCTCCGCCCTCGGCTCGTCACGCCGCTCGCGCTCGTCGCGCTGCTCCCGCTGCTCGCGCTGTTCGCTGCGGCTGGGCGCACCGGCCGGGGCGGACGCCCGGCGGCTCGTCCGGCGCCGCGAACGGCCGCGGGCGGCGGCCTCCGCCTCGGCGACGCTGCTGTACAGCTCCTCGTCGGGGGTGAACTCGGGACCGGGCAGCGCGACCGGCGCGGCGGCCTCGGCGGCCACCTCGGCGACGCTCTCGGTCTCGGTCTCCTCGTCGGTGCCGTCGGCGTCGACCGGGTGCGCGGCCTCGTGGCTGTGGCCGTCGCCGCCCCGGCCGCGCTTCTTGCGCTTGCCGCCGCCACCGGCGGAACCGGGCTGCTCCAGGTGGACGATGACGCCCCGCCCGTTGCAGTGCACGCAGGTCTCGGAGAAGGACTCAAGGAGCCCCTGCCCGACCCGCTTGCGGGTCATCTGCACGAGCCCGAGCGAGGTCACCTCGGCCACCTGGTGCTTGGTGCGGTCGCGCCCGAGGCATTCGAGCAGGCGGCGCAGGACCAGGTCGCGGTTGGACTCCAGGACCATGTCGATGAAGTCGATGACGATGATGCCGCCGAGGTCGCGCAGCCGGAGCTGGCGGACGATCTCCTCGGCCGCCTCCAGGTTGTTCCTGGTGACCGTCTCCTCCAGGTTGCCGCCCTGGCCGGTGAACTTGCCGGTGTTGACGTCGACGACGATCATCGCCTCGGTCCTGTCGATCACCAGCGAACCGCCGCTGGGAAGCCAGACCTTGCGGTCCAGGGCCTTGGCGAGCTGCTCGTCGATCCGGTACGTGGCGAAGACGTCGACCTCGGAGGTCCACTTCGACAGCCGGTCGGCGAGGTCGGGGGCGACGTGCGCGACGTAGCCGTGGATCGTCGACCAGGCCTCGTCGCCGCTGACGACGACCTTGGTGAAGTCCTCGTTGAAGATGTCGCGGACGACCCGGACGGTCATGTCGGGCTCGCCGTACAGCAGCGTCGGGGCGTTGCCGCCCTTGGCCTTCTTCTGGATCTCCTCCCACTGCGCCTGGAGCCGTTCGACGTCCCTGCGCAGCTCGTCCTCGCTCGCGCCCTCGGCCGCGGTGCGCACGATGACGCCCGCGTCCTCGGGGACGATCTTCTTGAGGATGGTCTTCAGCCGGGCCCGCTCGGTGTCGGGCAGCTTGCGGCTGATGCCGGTCATCGAGCCCTCGGGCACGTACACGAGGTAGCGGCCGGGCAGCGAGACCTGGCTGGTGAGGCGGGCGCCCTTGTGCCCGATGGGGTCCTTCGTGACCTGCACGAGCACGGACTGGCCGGACTTGAGGGCGGACTCGATGCGGCGCGGCCCGTTGGCCATGCCGAGCGCCTCGAAGTTGACCTCACCGGCGTACAGGACTGCGTTGCGGCCCTTGCCGATGTCGATGAAGGCGGCCTCCATCGACGGCAGCACGTTCTGGACCTTGCCCAGGTAGACGTTGCCGACGTACGACGTCGACTGCTCCTTGTTGACGTAGTGCTCGACGAGCACCCCGTCCTCCAGGACGCCGATCTGGGTGCGGTCGCCGTGCTGGCGGACCACCATCACGCGCTCGACGGCCTCACGGCGGGCCAGGAACTCGGCCTCGGTGATGATCGGGACGCGCCTGCGCCCCTGCTCACGGCCTTCCCTGCGGCGCTGCTTCTTGGCCTCCAGGCGGGTCGAGCCCTTGATGGACTGGACCTCGTCGGACGGCTCGGACTGCTTGCGCGGTTCACGCACCTTGACGACGGTGCGCTCCGGGTCGTTGTCGCCGGGCTCGCCGTCGGTGCCGTTGTCACCGGCGCGGCGACGGCGCCTGCGGCGACGGCGGCTGCTGGAGTTCGAGCCGCCGGAGTCACCCTGGCGGACGTCGTCGTCCTCGTCCTCGTCGCTCTGCCCGGCGCCGTCCTCGGCGTCGTCGGAGTCGTCGCGCGCGGCGCGCTCGTCGGTGTCGTCGTGCTCGTCCGACTCGTCGTCGCCACCGGAGTCGGCGGACTCGCCGCGCCGGCGGCGGCGACCGCCCCGGCGACGGCGGCGGCGCGAACCGGTGTCCTCGGAGTCGTCGTCCCCGTCGTGGCCGTCCTCGGCCTCGGCGTCCTCCGGCTCGTCCTCGGCGGCGGGCTCGGGGGCCTGCGCCTCGGACTCGTCGCCGAAGGCCGCGCCGCGACGGCGACGGCGGCGCCGGGAACCGGCGGACGGCTCCTCGGCGGCGGGCGCCCTGGCGGGCTCGACGGCCGCGGTCGGCTCCTCGGTCTCCTCGACGGCGTCGAGGTCGTCGGCACCGGACGCGCCTGCGGCGGCCTCGGCGGCGGCGCGCTCGGGCGTCTGGAACCGGGGCTCGGTGAAGACGGGCGCCTGGAACACGGCGACCGCGGGGCGGGCCGGACGGCGCGGG
>NZ_FMCI01000067.1 GCF_900091845.1 Streptomyces sp. SolWspMP-5a-2 | reverse complement strand
TGATGCCGTCGCGGACCGCCTGCTCCATGACACGGACCAGAACGGCGATGGTGTTCTTCACCGTTGAGCGGCTGTGCTCGTCGACGATCCAGTTCTGCACGCTGCGGTCGACGACGCCGTTGGTGATCATCCGTGCGGGAAGGTGGCCCAGGGCGGGGACCACGCGCGTGCGCCATCCCGAGAGATAGGGGTCGCGGGTCTTCAACTCCAGCCCGCGCAGGGCGAGATTCATGTTCGCGTTGCCGTATTCGGCGAGCTTCATGGTGGCGAGCGAGGGCGGCAGACCGGCCTGCGCGGCGTCGATGATGCTTTGGAGCCACTCCTGGGCTTCGTCTTCGTCGGCCTTTCCCTCCGAGAGGGAGAGGCGTTGTTTTGTCGTGGGATCGAACCAGCGGACACGTGCACGGTAGGGCTTGGGGCGGTCGGGGCGGTATTCGATGTCGGTGGAAAGCCGGACACCGACCGGAACACTGGCTTTCTCGGCCATCAGGTTTCCCGGCCCGGGACCGTCCGGCGGCTGTCCAGCCATTCCTCGACGTCGCGTGTGCTGTTCAGGACGACGCGCTTCGAAACGGCGACGAACGGTGGGCCCTGCGGTGGCCTGGCCGTGCGCCAGCGGCGCAGAGTCGAGGTGTCTACGCGCAGGCAGGCGGCGAGGTCGCTGGTCGAGTACCAGGCATGGGCCGTGAACGAGGAGCGGGGTTCGTCTGCTGTGGATTCGGGAGGCAGGGGCAGTGTGACTCCTGGCGTGATGGAGCATCTGATGGGTCCGCGGAAGGCCCCCTGGTGATGTGAGGGAGGTCGTGTGCCTTGGGGCGCGAGAGTGTGTCGTTTATGGGTGGTGGGGAATTCTCGCTGGGGACCGGTCCGAAGGGGAGTGCTCGCGGTGGACGTTGTGTAACAAGCATCTGCATAAGCGCCGGTTGGGCCAACCGGCGATGTGCGGCTATAGTCCCCCGGCGGTCATGCGGTTCCTTGTGCATGGTTCCCATGGGTGCCGGGCCGTCGAGCTCACTAAAATCCACGCAGATGCCGTGGCTTTCCATGCTTTCCCCGTGACCCATCGCGTGGAGTGTTTAGCCATCCTCGAACCGGCCGTGAAGGGCTCCTGACCTGCGGTTTCTTGCATGCGCATTATGTGCGGTTTGGGTGTTACGGGCGATATCTTGACGCCGAAATGACGCTCATGACGCTCATCCGACGCTCGTTCTGATGGGGTGTCAGGCGAATTTTGGGCATGTCAGGCCCCGGCCATGCGGCGACTGCCGGTGGCGCGTTGCGGACTGGTGACGCTCTCGGAGAGGTCGCAGCCGTGGTTGTCGCCGACGGCCAGGTGTGAACAAGCGCCAGATTTTCTCGCACTCTGTATCGGCGATGGTGCGAAGAGATACTGTTGCGCCGTGCCGGGTGAAGAGGAGCACGTCAAGGGCGCTGAGGCGGTGCAGCGGGTCAAGCGCTGGCTTGAAGGCACCATGCGTGTGTCGCAGTCTTACACCAACATCGATGGTGCATGGGCGCGGAAGCTCACTTTGCGGTGGCCGAACGGGAACGAGAGGCCGTTCTCTTATGACCTCGGTGGGATGATGCGGGGCGGCGAGTGGGACGGCCAGATGTTCTGCGCTGAGGTGAAGTGGCGCAAGAACGCGAGCGACCAAGGCCCTGCTTACAAGAGTTTCCTGGCCAAGTGCTACGTCGCGCTGAGCCAGGAGTACATGCTTGGTGATCACTACATGTGGATCAGTTGGGCTCCCTTCCGTGCCAATGACTGGGACCTGCTCACCAGCCCGCAGACGATCCGGGAGGCCGTGCTTGCGGAGTCGCTGAGGATCTTTGGTGTCGAGGATCCGGAAGCGGCGGCCGAGTCAATCAAGAATGAGCTTGTGGAGGACTTGTCCGAGCGGCTCTGGCTGGTCGTGATGTCAGAGAAGCAGGAGAAGCTGGTACCGCTGGACGACTGGCGTGGAGTCGTCGCCAACTTCTACAACAGCCAGGGAAGGTCGTCATGGTGACGCCGGTGGCGCCGGAGATCGACAGCGCGCTCGACCACCCCGATCCGCGGCAAGCGGTCGAGCGCGTCAAGGATGTGATCCAGCGGCGCCTCTTGGACGTGTACCCCACCGCGCGGATCGTCCGGACGGACTTCTTCAACCACACTTATGTGCCGGACCTGTTGATGACGTGGAGTTCGGGCACCCGGAAGTCCGAACGACGCGTTTACCTTCGTGCGTCTTCTGACCCGGATCTGCTTGCATCGGACGTTCAGATCTTCCAGCGTGAACAGCAGCCGCTGGTCGTGCCACTCGCTCGCCTCGGGACGGGGCCCGCACGGGATCAGTTGGGAACGGTTGCGGAGGAACACCACACCCTTGTACTCGATCCCTCTGGACTCGGGGCGCTTCCTGCCCACACCTCCACGCGGACGCCGACCGCTTTGGCGTCCGACGCGATCGTCGAGGGCGGCCGCGGCATCATGGGGGAGCGTCAGGTCGAGCGCTTCCTGCACATGGTCGGTACGGGTGTGGAGGCAGCTCGCGAGGGTCAAGCCGACCCCACTCGGCTAGCCCTCTCTGAAGTCTCTCGGCACACGGTGCCTGACGTGTCGCGCCGCATGTCCACGTTGATGGCGGCCATGTGGCAGGGCAGTGGACGGTCGTTGTCAGAGTTCCCGGCCAATGTGCCCCATCAGGCATCGCTCGACGAGACCTCACTGAGCCTGCTCCTCTCCTCTCCAGAGATCACGGACGAGGCTTTCTGGCGTCGTATCCGTCCGCTCGTGGACGCCAAGACGCTGCTGTGTACTGGCATTACGGACACGCCGAACCTCCAGCGGTTGATGCGCAGCGCGGTGCAGGCGTGGAAGGCGCACGTGTGCATGGTGGTCGAACCGGAGACCGTAAGGGCCGGTGGCGCATGGCGCTGGGTCATCGACGACGGACACCTCGGTCTGCGCGGATCCGACTTCGTGGCTTTCCTGGCCGGCAGCCGCAAGGATCTCCATGCTCCTGAGGAGTACGAGGCGCCCCTGCTGGCCGAGGTCCGGGAGCGGGCCGCCAGGTTCGCCATCCCCCTGACCTCCATCCGGATGCTGATGACCAACCGCAGTATCGGTTACGACGCCCCGGGCGAAGACGTGACCCATGACCCACAACTCGATGGGATTAGCGCCGCGTTGGGACAGGAAGAGGGCGTGGTCGAAGCTCAAGCGCTCACCTCCACCCGTGTCCCTCTGCGGTGTAATTTCGCCAGCAGGACCGCCAGCCCACCAGGAGCGATGGCCCTCGTTCCATATGCCGAGCTGCTCGGCACAACTCTCCGGCTGATCCTGAGCTTGAATGCCGAAGATGCCGCGCAACTTGAGAACTTGCTCGATGCGGGCGAGTCCACCCCAGCCTACTGGGAGCAAGCGGATCTCTTCGACGGCTAATTCCATAGCCTCGTGGGGGTCGCTATTCGCCCTCAGGAAATGGGCTCGGCTTACCTGCGATCATGCCGGGCTACCAATCCCTGATTGACCCTGCGGGAGATCGGGCCCTGACCCCGGATTTTGGACACCGGAGAGACTTGGACCTTGATGGTTCAGGAGAACGGAGTCCCTGTGGGGATGAAGCACTACCCCGCCGAGTTCAAGGCGGACGCAGTCGCGTTGTACTGGTCGAGGCCGGGAGCCACGATCAAGTCCGTCGCTGCCGATCTGGGAGTGAAGACCGAGACACTCCGGAACTGGATCCGGGCCGGTGAGGGACGGTGCTCCGGCTCCCACTCCGCGCCGGCGACCGCGGCGACGTCAGGCGGCGACGGCGTTCAGGCAGAGCTGGCCGTGGCCCGGAAGAGGATCCGCGAGCTGGAGGAGGAACGCGACATCCTCCGCAAGGCGGCCCGGTATTTCGCGACGGAGACGCGCTGGTGAACCGCTGCCAGTTCGTTGAAGATCACCAGCGCCGGTTCGGCGTGAAGCGGCTCTGCATCATTCTCACCCTCTCCCGCTCCAGCTTCTACTATTGGCGCCGCACCGCAGCCGCGAGGGCGGCCTGCCAGGCCGCCGAGACAGAGCTCGCTGATCTGATACGCGAAGTCCACCAGGACTCCGACGGCACCTACGGAGCCCCCAGGGTCACCGCCGAACTCCGCGGCGAGGGGATACTGATCAACCACAAGCGCGTCGCCGGGATCATGCGGACCATCGGGCTCGAGGGCGTGCGTCTGCGTCGTCGGCACCGCACCACCACTGCCGAACCGGCCGCGGCGAAGGCGCCGGATCTGATCGGCCGTGACTTCACCGCGGACGCGGTGAACACGAAGTACGTCGGCGACATCACATACCTGCCGGTCAGCGGCGCCAAGCCGCTCTACCTCGCGACCGTCATCGACCTCGCCTCACGTCGGCTGGCCGGGTGGGCGATCGCCGATCACATGCGAACCGAACTCGTCACCAGCGCCCTGGCGGCCGCCGAACGAACCCGGGGGAGTCTCGCCGGAGCGATCATGCACACCGACCACGGATCCCAATACACGAGCAGGTCCTTTGCTGAGATCTGCAGGTCAGCAGGGGTCCGGCAAAGCATGGGCGCGATCGGATCCAGCGCGGACAACGCCGCCGCGGAGCATTTCAACGCGGCCTTCAAAAGGGAGGCTTTCAAGGGCCGGAAGGGCTGGCCGAGCGAGCACGAAGCACGACTCGATGCCTTCCGCTGGCTGACCCGATACAACACCCGACGCCGGCACTCCCGCCTCGGCCAACGATCTCCGATCGCCTACGAGAACGCCTTGCCATCGGCAACAACTACCCTGGCCCAAGCCGCATAGACGTGTTCAAGATTCGGGGTCAAGGCCCGAGATGAGTGGCTGACGGCTTGAACCATGCCGCCGCGCCAGGGTTGATTTCATCGTCGTAGACGTGGGGGTCAACGGTCGAGGGGTCGGTGTACGCGGCGTCGTACCAACTGTTGTTGCGGCGGCGGAAGCTCTCCTGCTCGTCCGAGAGTTTTCCCTCCCTCGCTAGATTGTTGACGAGTCCGAAAACGCCGGTGAAGTGGCCTCGGCTGTTCCGGTGAGGCGCTTGGAACCGTACGTCAGCACCTTCTGGAATTCGCGTAGTTGGGAAAGGGCGGGAAGCGGCGCCGGGGGCCAGGCGGCCGGTGTCGACCATCCAGCCGCGCACCGCAACGGCCACGTCGCCACCGGCCGCATCGACGCGGTTCTTCCATTCGGAAGCGTCGAAGCCGGCCTCGCCCATCCCGGGGCCGGAGCTGTTGCCGTAGGAGCTACTCAGTGCCGCTGCAGTGGTGGCCGGATTGAGGCGAACAGGTGGCGGGCAGTCGGCGCGAGCCACGACGATATGGTGGTGATGGGAAAGCAGGGGAAGTCGACGTGGGTGTTCGCCGGACTGGTAGCGGCGATGGCGGCATTGAGCGCGGTGCCCGGCGTCGTCAAGGCCGTGCATCTGCCGGGGCCGGCCTGGATGGCGCCGGTGATGCTGGCCGTGGCGGCGGTACTACTGGGAGCGGTCAAACCCCGGTTCACGGTGATCAACGACGCGTCAGTCGCTCGCACCAAGGACACTGTCGCGCAGGACGAAGGCGCCCGTCGCTCCCTCCAGGGGCTACCCGCCCCGAAGACGGTGGCCGAGACCGATCCCACCCTGCTCGGGATCCACCCGTCGATCCCTCTACCCGCCGGTGCCCAGGGCTCCCTGTCGCCGGACCTGCCCGAGTACGTCGTGCGCGACATCGACGCCGATCTGCGCACCTACCTGCGCGCACGATCCGCCAAGGGCGGCTTCGCCCTGCTGGTCGGGCCGGCTGCGGCCGGCAAGACCCGCAGCGCCTGGGAGGCGATCTTCAGCACCCTGCCCGGCTGGCAGCTGTTACGGCCCAACCCCGGCGGCGACATGGCGTGGGCGCAGAGCCGGAAGCTGGGCCGCAGCGTGATCTGGCTCAACGAGATCCAGGACTTCCTCACCGGTGCCGCTCCGCTGGAGGCTGCCACCGTGCGCCGCCTGCTGGCCGACACCGACCAGCCGGTCATCCTCATCGGCACCATCTGGGCCGACCGCCACGCCCAACTCCGCACCATCCCCGCCACGCCGCCCGAGCCCACCACGCCCTCCCCCGCTCCACGCCCGGCGGAGAGCGCCGACACGAGCCAGGCCGCCGGCGGCCTGGCCGAGCAGCAGCCGAACGCTCCCGGCCGCAACGAGAAGGACGTCCTGGAGCAGGCCCGGATCTTCTCCCTGACCGCTTTCACCGAGGCGGAGTGGGAACGCGCGCGGGAACTGGCCGGCCGCGACCCCCGCCTCGCCCACGCCACCGCCAACAGCGGCACCAGCCTCGGCCTGACCCAGGTCCTGTCCGCCGCCCCCGAACTGATCCTGAGCTGGGAACAAGCCGACAACCCCTACGGCAAAGCCCTCATCACCGGCGCCGTCACCGCCCGCCGCTGCGGCCACCCCCCAACCATCCCCACCTCCATACTCCAGGCCCTGGCCAACCACTACCTCACCGGACAGCAGCGCGCCGACGCACCCGCCAACTGGCTCCAGCAGGGCCTGGCCTGGGCCTGCCAGCCCGTCCACCACAGCCAACGCATCTCCCCGCTCGCCCCCCACGGCGACCAGCCCGGCCAGACCGACGGACACCGCGTCACCGACATCCTCACCAACCACACCGCCCCCACCTCGCCCGCCCCCACAGCCGCCATCACCCCGGACGAGGTGTGGAACACCCTCATCGCCCATGCCGCCCCCGACGCGCAAAGGGCCATCGGTCGCGCCGCCTACTACGTCGAGCGCATGCCCCAGGCAGCCGACGCTTGGACCCGCGCAGCCGACGCCGGCAACACCAACGCAATGTACAACCTCGGCTTCCTGGCCAACGATCAGGGCGACACCGACACCGCACGCACCCGATGGACCCAAGCCGCCGACGCCGGCGACACCGACGCCATGGGCCTCCTCGGCATCCTCGCCGACGAGCGAGGCGACACCGACACCGCACGCACCTGGTACACCCAGGCAGCCGACGCCGGCAACACCAACGCCATGACCAGCCTCGGCTTCCTGGCCCG
>NZ_FMCI01000179.1 GCF_900091845.1 Streptomyces sp. SolWspMP-5a-2 | reverse complement strand
CCCGCGGCGGGATCGGGGTCGGCCGGGTTCAGTCCCCGCCGTCCGCCGACGGCCGCGGCGCGGCGGCGGCCGCCGGGAGCGCGCCCTCGTCCGGCAGCTCCGCCGTGTCCACCCCGCCGACCTGCGCCAGCTCGTGCTTGAGCGCGGCGAGTTCGGCACCGCCCGCCATGTGGTTGGTGAGTTCCTCCAGGGTGATGTCGGCGCGCTCGGCGGAGAGTTCGAGGGTGCCGAGGCGCAGGACGCTGAAGTGGTCGCCGACCATGTAGGCGTGGTGCGGGTTGTGGGTGATGAAGATGACGCCGAGTCCGCGCTCGCGGGCGGCGGCGATGTACTTCAGGACCACACCGGACTGCTTGACGCCGAGGGCGGCGGTGGGCTCGTCGAGGATCAGGACGCGGGCGCCGAAGTAGACGGCGCGGGCGATGGCGACGCACTGGCGCTGGCCGCCGGAGAGGGTGCCGATGGGCTGTTCGAGGTCGTCCAGGACGATGCCCATGTTGCGCAGTTCCTCGTCGGCGGTCGCCTTCATGCGGGCGATGTCGAGGCGGCGCACGGGCCAGGGGCCCTTGGTCATCTCGGAGCCGAGGAAGAAGTTGCGCCACACCGGCATCAGCGGCACGGTGGCGAGGTCCTGGTAGACGGTGGCGATGCCCTTGTCGAGGGCGTCGCGCGGGCTGGCGAAGCGCACGGGGGCGCCGTCCACGAGGAACTCGCCCTCGGTGTGCTGGTGCAGCCCGGAGATGATCTTGATGAGGGTGGACTTCCCGGCGCCGTTGTCGCCGAGCACGCAGGTCACGCCGGCCGGGCGGACCGTGAGGTCGACGCCGTGCAGGGCCCGGACGTTGCCGTACGCCTTGCCCGCGCCGCGCAGTTCGACCAGCGGGCGGTCACCCTCGGGCGGGGTGTCCTGGAGGACGGCGCCGTGGGTGCCGGTGTCCTTGGATGTCGTCATGGGGGTCACCTCCGGGTCGCCGTGCGGCTGACCCACAAGTTGATGAGCACGGCGCCGAGCAGCATCACGCCGAGGAATGCCTTGAACCAGTCCGGGTTCCAACCGGCGTACACGATGCCCTGGTTGACCATGCCGAACATGAAGGCGCCGAAGACCGGGCCGATCGCGGAGCCGTAGCCGCCGGTGAGCAGGCAGCCGCCGATGACCGCGGCCGCGATGTAGATCAGCTCCTGGCCGACGCCCTCGCCCGACTGGACGGTGTTGAACGAGAAGAGCTGGTGCATGCCGACGAACCAGGCGCCGAGGCCGACGCCCATGAAGAGGGTGATCTTGGTGAACTTCACCGGGACGCCGACGGCGCGCGCGGAGTCCTTGTTGCCGCCGACGGCGAAGATCCAGTTGCCGTACTTGGTGCGCAGCAGGATCCAGGTGGCGAGGGCGGCGAAGACCAGCCAGTAGAAGACGGTGATCTTCACCTGGACGCCGCCGATGTCGAACGACGACGCGAAGAGGGCGCGGGCCTGGTCGAAGCCGTCCATGTTGCTGATGTCGTCGGTGGCCACGTTGCCGGTGACCATCTTGGTGACGGCGAGGTTGACGCCCTGGAGGATCAGGAAGGTGCCCAGGGTGACCAGGAAGCTGGGCAGTCCGGTCCTGACCACCATCCAGCCGTTGAACGCGCCGATCGCCAGGGAGACGACCAGGGCGACGACGACGCCGACCCAGATGTTCATGCTGAGCTGGTAGCTGAGCATGCTCGCGGTGAGTGCCGAACTGACCACGGCGACGCCGGAGGAGAGGTCGAACTCGCCGCCGATCATCAGCAGCGCGACCGGCAGCGCCATGATGCCGATGGTGGACGACTGGTAGAGCACGGTCGCCATCGAGCCGCCCTGCCGGACGGCGGGCGCGGCGATCAGGAAGAAGACGAACACGGCGACGGCGCCGAGGAAGACGCCGACCTCGGGGCGGGCCAGCAGCCGCAGGACGAGGGGGCGTTCGGAGGTGCGGCCGTCGGTGGCCCTGGGGCCGGGGGCCGGCGGTCGGGTGACCGCCGGCTCAGCCTGCTGGGTCATGCTCATCACCTGGTGCCCTTCGCGGCGAACTTGGCGACGCTCTCCACGTTCGACTTGTCCACGAAGGCGGGACCGGTCAGCACGGGAGCCTCGCCACCGCCGCTGTAGTTGCCGTTGTTCTTGTAGAGCCACAGGGAGTCGACGGCCAGGTAGCCCTGGAGGTAGGGCTGCTGGTCGACGGCGAACTGGATGGTGCCCTTGCTGATGGCGCCGGTCAGCTGGCTGTTCAGGTCGAAGGTCGCGATCTTCGCCTGGCTCCCGGCCTCGGAGACCGACTTCACCGAGGTCAGCGCGTACGGGGCGCCGAGCGCGACGACGTAGTCGATGGCCTTGTCCTGCTTGAGCTTGGCGGTGATGGTCGACTGCACGGACGGCATGTCGGTGCCGTTGACGTAGAGCGTCTCGGTCTTGCCCGAGAAGGTCTTCTTGACGCCGTCGCAGCGCTGGGTCAGACCGACGTTGCCCTGTTCCTGGACGACGCAGACGGCACGCTTGGCGCCCTCCTCGTTCAGCCGCTTGCCGAGCGCCTCGCCCGTCACCGTCTCGTCCTGGCCGAAGAACTCCAGCAGGCCGAGCTTCTTCCATTCGCTGAGACCGGAGTTGAGGCCGACCACCGGTATGCCCGCCTTCTCCGCCTTGGCGGCGACGTCCTTCATGGCGTCGGGCTTGGCGAGGGTGATGGCGATGCCGTCGACCTTCTGGTCGATCGCGTTCTGGACCAGGTTGGCCTGGTTGCCCGCGTTCGGGTCGGCGGAGTAGACGAGCTTGATGTTGTCCTTGGCGGCGGCCGCCTCCGCACCCTTGCGGACGATGTCCCAGAAGGTGTCACCGGGTGCCTGGTGGGTGACCAGGGCGACGGTCATGCGGGGCGTGCTGGCCTTGCCGGCGGAAGCGTTGGATGCGCCTTCCTCGGACTTCTTGCCACCGGAGCTGCTGGAGCAGCCCGCGAGGGTCAGGGCCGCTGCCGCGGCCACGGCGACCACCGGGGCGACTCTGCGGGAGCGAAAGCGAGAAGAGCGTTCCATCTGTCCTGCACCTCACTGTGCGACGGGGGGAGACGGGGAAGAACCCCGGACGACCCGGGGGTTCCTGGCCCGGAGTCTGCTGCTCAGGTCCGGACCGTCGCCGCAAACGCGGCTGTTGCGCTGGGACGGGATCAAATCCCCTGACGCGCCCGCTGTCAATGCTTTGTTAAGACATCATTTCACGAACAGGTCCGAATGTAAGTACAAAGCATTGACAGGCTCACCCCCCGAGGTCTACACCTGGGATGCGGCGGCCCCCTGGATTCCGCCCTCCCGGCACAGCTCTAGGAGCGTCGCGCATGGCCGAGCCAGTCCAGCCCTACGACCTGATCACCATGGGACGCGTCGGAGTCGATCTTTACGCCTTGCAGTCTCGCGCACCGCTGACCCGGGTGAAGACCGTCGGCGAATTCCAAGGCGGTTCTGCGTCGAACGTGACGGCAGTCGATTTCCGGCCGATTCCGACGGCTCTGTCCGCACCGGCGACGCCCCAAGACCCGGTAAACCCGCCTGGTCGGCGCTCTGGGGCGCCCGGGTCGCGCCACTTCGTCCCCGCACAGGCCGCCGCCCGGCCAGGAGTTGTCCGAAAACATTCGGTCCCGGGGCACGTGTTCCGGCCCCGCAGCACCCGGCCCGCCCGGCCGGCCGACCCCCGCCTCCCCCTCCCCACGGCACCGGAGAAACCCTGATGAGCAGCCCCACCCGCCGCCTGACCGTCGCGCAGGCCCTGGTGCGTTTCCTGTCCGTCCAGTACACCGAGCGCGACGGCGTCAGGCAGCGGCTGATCGCCGGCACCTGGGGCATCTTCGGCCACGGCAACGTCGCCGGGCTCGGTCAGGCGCTCCTGGAGGCCGGGGAGGACACCATGCCCTTCCACCAGGGGCGCAACGAACAGGCGATGGTGCACGCGGCGGTGGGGTACGCCCGCCAGCTCGACCGGCTCTCCGCGCAGGCGGTGACCACGTCCATCGGACCGGGCGCCACGAACCTGGTCACCGGCGCCGCGCTGGCCACGATCAACCGGCTGCCGGTGCTGCTGCTGCCCGGCGACTCCTTCGCCACCCGGGCCGCCGACCCGCTGCTCCAGCAGCTCGAGCACCCCTCCGAGGCGGACCTCACCGTCAACGACACGCTGCGCCCCGTCTCCCGGTACTTCGACCGCGTCACCCGCCCCGAGGCGCTGGTCCCCGCCGCGCTGAACGCCGTGCGGGTGCTCGCCGACCCGGTCGAGACCGGCGCGGTCACCCTGGCGCTGCCGCAGGACGTGCAGGCCGAGGCGTACGACTGGCCGGAGGAGTTCTTCGCCGAGCGGATCTGGCGGGTCAGGCGCCCGGCACCCGACCCGGCCGAACTGGCCGCGGCGGTCCAGGCGATCCGGCAGGCGGCGCGCCCGCTGATCGTCGCGGGCGGCGGTGTCCACCACAGCCGCGCCGAGGAGGCGCTGCGGGCCCTGGTGGACGCCACCGGCGTCCCGGTCGCCTCCACCCAGGCGGGCAAGGGCTCGCTGCGGCACGACCACCCCGCCGACCTCGGCGGCATCGGCCACACCGGCACCGCGGTCTGCGACGACCTCGCCCGCGCCGCCGACCTGGTGATCGGCGTCGGGACCCGCTACACGGACTTCACCACCGCCTCCCGCACCCTCTTCCAGAACCCGGACGTCCGGTTCGTCAACCTCAACATCGCCGCGTTCGACGCGCACAAGCTCGCCGCGCTGAGCCTGGTCGCCGACGCCCGCACCGGTCTGGAGGCGCTCACCGAGGCCCTCGCAGGACACCGGGTCGACGCCGGGTACGAGGCGGAGTACCGGGCGGGCAAGGAGCGCTGGGAGCGGGTCGTGGCGGCCGCCTTCCGGGCCGACGACGACGCCGTGCCCACCCAGACCCAGGTCCTGGGCGCGCTGGACGCGGTGGTCGGCGACGACGACGTGGTGATCAACGCGGCCGGTTCGCTCCCCGGCGACCTGCACAAACTGTGGCGGGCGCGCTCCCCCCGCCAGTACCACCTGGAGTACGGCTACTCCTGCATGGGCTACGAGATCCCGGCCGCGGTCGGCGTCCAGCAGGCGACGCCGGACACCCCGGTCTGGGCGCTGGTCGGCGACGGCACCTACCTGATGATGCCGACCGAGATCGTCACCGCCGTCCAGGAGGGGCTTCCGGTCAACCTGCTGCTCGTCCAGAACCACGGGTACGCCTCCATCGGCGGGCTCTCCGAGTCCGTCGGCGGCGAGCGGTTCGGCACCGCGTACCGCCACCGGGCCGCCGACGGCACCTTCAGCGGCGACCCGCTGCCGGTCGACCTCGCGGCCAACGCGGCCAGCCTCGGCATGACGGTGCTGCGCGCCAGGACCGTCCGCGAACTGCGCGAGGCCCTCGCCGCCGCCCGCGCCTCGGACCGCCCGACCTGCGTCTACGTGGAGACCGACACGGCGACCCCGACCGCTCCCCCGGCCGAGGCGTGGTGGGACGTGCCGGTCGCCGCGACCGCGTCCCGCGAGGCCGCCGTCCGCGCCCGCGAGGAGTACGAACGGCAGGTCGGCGCGCGCCGCCACCACCTGTGACCCGCCGGTCCGTCCCGCCGCCCCCGCCCCTTCCGCAGAGGGAGACCCGCCCCATGGTGAAGACCGGCGGCCCCACCCGGGCCGCGTCCGCCCCCGTGCTCGACTCCATGGACTTCGCCCTGGACCGGGGCAGTCCTGTGCCGCTCTACTACCAGCTCGCCCAGCAGCTGGAGTCGGCGATCGAGCACGGCGTCCTCGCCCCGGGGAACCTGCTCGGCAACGAGATCGACCTGTCGACCCGGCTCGGCCTGTCCCGGCCCACCGTCCGGCAGGCCATCCAGTCGCTGGTCGACAAGGGCCTCCTGGTGCGCCGCCGCGGGGTCGGCACCCAGGTCGTGCACAGCCAGGTCAAACGCCCGCTCGAACTCAGCAGCCTCTACGACGACCTGGAGGCCGCGGGCCAGGGCCCGACCACCCGGGTGGTGCGCAACGAACGGGTGGCGGCCGGTGCCGACGTGGCCGCCGCGCTCGGTCTCGCCGAGGGCGCCGAGGTCGTCGTCCTGGAGCGGCTGCGCAGCACGCACGGGCAGCCGATGGCGTACCTGTGCAACTACCTTCCGGCGGCCCTGCTGGAGCTGGACACCGCACGCCTTGAGGCGACCGGCCTCTACCGCATGATGCGCACGGTCGGCATCACGCTGCACAGCGCCCGCCAGACGGTGGGCGCCCGGTGCGCCGCCCCCGAGGAGGCCGCGCGCCTGGACGAACGTCCCGGCGCCGCCCTGCTCACCATGGAGCGCACCGCCTACGACGACACGGGCCGCGCGGTCGAGTTCGGCACCCACATCTACCGGGCGTCCCGGTACGCGTTCGACTTCCAGCTCCTGGTGCGCCCCTGATCGGACGGCGCCCGGAGGGGCCCCGCGGACTGCCTGTCCGCGGGGCCCCTCCCCGTTCCCGCGTCACGACGACCCCTCGTCATGCTTGAATGTGCTCGATAACCGACCACATCTTGCAGCAACACGCATCGCGGGAGTCCCGTGTCCTTCTCGGAGCAAGCCCCGGCCCCGGTCGGCGATCGCACCGGCCACCTGGTCGGCGTCGACGTCGGCGGCACCTTCACCAAGGCTGTGCTCACCGACGCCGGGGGCACCGTCCTGGCCGAGGCCCACCGGCCCACCCCGCGCCCGGGTCCCGGCGTCGCCGAACGGGTCGTCGAACTCGCCGGGCGGCTCACCGGGGAACTCGCCGCGCGCACCCCGGTCCCGCTGGCCGCGGCGGGCCTCGTGGTGCCCGGCACCGTGGACGAACGGCGCGGCCTCGCCGTCCACTCGGAGAACCTCGGATGGCGCGACGTGCCCTTCGCCGACCTGTTCGCCCGCCGCACCGGCCTGCCCGTGGCGTTCGGCCACGACGTACGGGCCGGGGGCCTGGCCGAGAGCCGGGTGGGCGCCGCGGCCGGGGTGCGCGACACCGTCGTCTTCCTGCCCGTCGGCACCGGCATCGCCGCCGCGCTGCTCCTCGACGGGACGCCGTACGCGGCCGGGGGACGGGCGGGCGAGATCGGGCACGTCCGGGTCGCCCCGGACGAGCCGTGCCGGTGCGGCCTGACGGGCTGTCTGGAGGCCGTCGCCTCGGCCGCGGCCGTGGCCCGCCGCTACCGGCGCAGGGCCGGACGGCCCGCCGACGGCGCCAAGGAGGTCGCGGCCCTGGTCCGCGCGGGCGACCCGGTCGCCGTCGCGGTGTGGGAGGAGGCGGTCGAGGCGCTCGCGGTGGCGATCCGCTGGCTGGCCGCCGTCCTCGCCCCGCACACGGTCGTGGTCGGCGGCGGGCTGGCGTCCTCGGGCGACCTGCTCCTCGGCCCGCTGGAACGGCGGGTGGCCGAGGGGCTGACCTTCCACCGGCGCCCGGTGCTCGTCGGGGCCCGGCTCGGCGACCGGGCGGGCGCCCTGGGCGCGGCGCTCCTGGCGGCAGCGGCCGTCACGGACGGTTCCGCGGCGGGGGGTACGGCGGCCGACAGGTGACGGGGGGTTGGGCCGGGCCGAGGGGGCGTCCGGGCCCTCCCCCGGCTCACTCGCCCGAGCGGATGCGCCCGCCCGCCGTGCCGCCCCGCACCAGGATCTGGATGGCCGGTACCGCCGCGGCCCGCGCCCAGTCGGCGGAGTCCGCGACCCGGGTCTCCAGGACCACCGGGTCGGCGAGCGGGTGGCGGTGGGCGCGGACGGTCTCCCGGACGGTGTCCCCCGCGACGCCGACCAGGCCGACGCCCTCCCCGGCGAGCAGGATCTTCTGCGGCATCGCGAAGTTGGCGATCCGGGCGACCAGGACGCCCAGGGCGCGCGCGGCCTCGTCCACGACCCGGCCGGTCAGCGGGTCGCCGTCGGCGGCGCGGGCGAGGATCGCGTCGTAGCCGAGATCCTCGCCGGTGGCCGCCCGCACCTGGTAGCGGATGCTGGGGACGGAGAGCAGCGCGACGGCGCTGCCCGGCTCCCCGTCGGGGGTGAACGGCCCGCCGGGTTCGACGATCCAGTGGCGGCCGGGGTCCGGGCCGTCCTCGGCGGAGCGGACCCGGACGCCGTCGACGACCAGGCCGTAGCCGACGTCCGCGCCGACGGTGAGGACGACGAACCGGTCGAGGCCGCGCCCGGCGCCGAACCACGCCTCCGCCTCGACCAGCGCGGCGACGTCGTTCTCGACCACGACGGGAAGACCGGTGCGCTCCCCCAGCAGGGCGCCGAACGGGACGTCCCGCCGGCCGGTGCCGCCCTCCCCCACCGGGCCGCCGACACCGACGCCGACACCGGCGACGGCGGGGAAGTCGCGGGTGAACTCCGCTGTCATGGCGGCCAGTTGATCCGCCACCCGGTCGGGTTCCCGGGAGGTGAGCGGCGTCGACCGATGGGCCAGGACGTCGCTCCTGAGCGTGGTGACCACGCCGTGGACGGCGTCCCCGGTGACCCTGAAGCCCGCGAGGCAGTGGGAGTCGGCGACGATGTCGAGGGGCAGCGAGGGACGCCCCTGGCGGTGGGCCCGCGGCGGCGCCGGGGACGGTGTCTCGGTCAGCAGGCCCGACGCGATCAGCGGCTTCGTCAGCCGGGTGAGGCTGCCCGCCGACAGGCCGAGCCGCCGCGCGATCCCGGTGCGGGAGATCGGCCCGTGCAGCAACACCTCGATCGCCACCGCCCGTTCGGCGGGAGTCAGCGGCGCCCAGCCCGCGGCCACCATGCTGATCGGGCCCCTCCTGTCCTGGGCCTTGATTATGGGGCATGGTGCGGCGCCGGGCGCGGCCCGCCCCGGTCCTGCCGGGTCGCGGCGGCTCACGCCGCGGGCCTGCGCGTCCCGGTGAACGCCGTGCTGCCCAGCGCGTGCCGGGCGGTGCCCTCGGCCGTGTCGCCGTCGACGGTCATGACGCAGGTCAGGGTGGTCGGGGAGGGCGAGGAGACCTCGGCGGTGAACCGGATCTCGGCGCCGTCGCGGGAGCCGTGGGCGAGCGGGCGGCCGTCGAGCGTCCCGGAGACGCCGTCGTGCGCGACGGTGAGCGCCAGTTCGGCGGTCCGTGCGCCGTCCGGGGCCCGGAAGGTGACGTCCCAGACGCCGCTGGCGGCGCGGTCGCGCAGGTAGTCGGCGGCGTTGCGGCGGTAGCGCCGGTGCTCGGCCGCGTGGTCGGGCATGCCGTCGTCGGGTGCGCCGCCGACGCCGAAGAAACCGCGGGTGGCCTGGTTGGAGGGCCCGGCGTACGCGGCGGCGCGGGACTGCATGGCCGGCTCGTACCGGCGTACGGCGGCCTCCACCGTCGGTTCCTCCGCGAGGGCGCGGGCGAGTTCCGCCGCGTCCAGGAGCGCGAGGTTCACGCCGTGGCCGCCGAACGGTCCCATGGCGTGCGCGGCGTCGCCGAGGAGCGTCGCGCCGGGGGTGTGCGGCCAGGTCAGGGGCGTCGGCAGGAACGAGATCTCACGCCGGACGTAGCCGTCGCTGTCGGTGAGGAAGGGCAGCAGCTCGGCGGACCAGCCGCTGAACCGCTCCAGCAGGAAGGCGCGGAGGGCGGCCACGTCGTCCTCGCCGATCCCGGCGCGGGCCGCCCAGTCGGCCTCGGTGCGCAGGGCGACGTAGCCGCGGATCATGCCGTTGCTGTTGCGCTGGACGATGATCGCGTTGCCGTCGTCGCCGCGGGCGAAGAGGTGGCCGCGGCCGAGGAGCCGGGCGAGGGCGGGGTGGCGGCGGTCGGCGTCGTCGTAGCGGACGTCGAGGAAGGCGACCCCCGAGTACTCCGGGGTGGCGGGGCTGACCAGGCGGCGCACCCGCGACCGGACCCCGTCGGCGCCGATCACCAGGTCGGCCTCGGCGGTGGCGCCGTTGGCGAAGGTCAGCCGGTGCCGCCCGGCGCCCAGGGGGTCGGCGCCGGTGAGCTTGTGGCCCCAGCGGACGCGGGCGGGGTCGACGTGCGCGGCGATGAGGGCCCGGAGCTGCCCGCGGTCGATCTCGGGGGCGGCGCTGTCGCCGGGTTCGGGCTCGAAGACGCCGTGCACGGTCCCGTGCTGGTCCATGTGGCGTTTGGCCTGGTCGTCGACGCGGGCGACGGCGAGGAAGGCGTCGAGGAGTCCGGCGTCGGCGAGGGCGATCTGCCCGGTGTCGGTGTGCAGGTCGAGCGTGCCGCCCGCGTCCCGGGAGTCGGCGGACAGGTCGGCGTCGTAGACGGTGCAGTCGATCCCGTGCCGCTGGAGCACGAGGGCGCAGAGCAGGCCCCCGGGACCGGCCCCGACGACGGCGATGGAGGCGGGGGCGCCGGTCGGGGCCTGGGGGGACGTGCCGGTGGTGGTGTCGGTGGATTCCATGGCGGTGCTCCTCACACGAGGCAACCAATCAATCGATTGATGGACTACTGGAAGCATACACACGCATCCATCAATCGATCGATGTGGAGATAGGATGAGGAGGTGCCGACGAACCCCGCCCGCCCCCGCCGCTCCGCCGCCGAGACCCGCGACGAGATCCGCAGGGCCGCCCTCGAACTCTTCACCGACCGCGGCTTCGACGCGACCAGCACCCGCGACATCGCCCAGGTGCTGGGCATCAACCAGTCGACGCTCTACTACCACTTCAAGAGCAAGGACGACATCGTGCGGAGCCTGCTCGAAGGGCGCCGCCGCGACCTGGACGCGTTCCTGGAGTGGCTCGGCGCCCAGCCGCGCACCCCCGGGCTGCTGCGCGAGGCCGCCCTGCGCTGGCTCGACGCCACCACCGAGGAGCATGTGCACGCCCAGCGGCTGGCCCTGGCGAACCAGGCGGCCCAGCGGCGGGTCCAGGGGGACGGGGAGATCGGCATCCCCGCCGCCTTCGAGCAGGTCATCGCCCACTTCACGGACGAGGACACCCCGGCGGCCGAAGTGCTGTACGTGCGGACCGTGTTCAACGCCGTGGGCTCGGTGATCGCGTCGACCTTCGGGGCGCCCGCGGCGGCCTCCGACGTCATCGCGGCGGCGCGCAGGACCGTCGTCGCGATGACGGTGGGCGACTGACCCGGCGGGCGGCGGTCGGGAGCCCGGCGCAACCGGACCGCCCCCGCGCGGCGGCTCAGGCCGGGTGGAGGCCGAGGGTCCGGTAGATCTCCGTCGTGACCTTGGAGAAGTTCATGGTCATGAAGTGGAGTCCGGGGGCCTCCTCGTCGATCAGCCGGCGGCACATCGCGGTGGCGTGCTCGATGCCGAGGGCCCTGACCGTCTTCGGGTCGTCCCGCGCGGCGAGCATCCTCTCGGCGAGCGCCGGCGGGAACGCGGCGGTGCTGAGACCGGGCACACGGCGCAGCGAGCGGATCGTGGTGACCGGCATGATCTCCGGGATGATCGGCGTCGCGCATCCGGCGGCGGCCACCCGGTCGCGGAAGCGCAGGTAGGTGTCGACGTCGAAGAACATCTGGGTGATCGCGTAGTCGGCCCCGGCCCGGCACTTGTCCACGAAGTGCCGGATCTCGTCGTCCCAGCCGGCCGAGCGCGGATGCATCTCGGGGAAGGCCGCGACCCCGACGCAGAAGTCGCCCGATTCCTTGATCAGCCGCACGAGTTCGGCCGCGTACTCGATCCCCTCGGGGTGCCTGGTCCAGGGACCGAGCACGTCGCCCGGCGGATCGCCGCGCAGCGCCAGGATGTTGCGGACGCCCTGGTCGGCGTAGTGGCCGAGGATGTTGCGCAGTTCGGAGACGCTGTGGTCGACCGCGGTGAGGTGGGCGACGGGGGTGAGGGTGGTCTCCTGGGCGATCCGGCCGGTGACGTTGACGGTGCGGCCCCGTGTCGAGCCCCCGGCGCCGTAGGTGACGGAGACGAAGGTCGGTGACAGCGCCTCCAGTCTCCGGATCGCCGTCCAGAGCCCCACCTCGGCCTCGGCGCTGCGCGGGGGCATGAACTCGAAGGAGTAGGAGCGGTGCCCCGAGGCGAGCAGGTCGCGGATGGTCGCCGCGCGGTCCGGTCGGGTGGAGGGGATACCGAGGGCCATGGCCGCACGGTAGCCTCCGGCCGATCACCCCTGACGGGTCGTCCACCTGCTGATACCCGGCCGGGAACCACGGCCCGCGCACCGTCGGGAGGGGCCCGGCGCGGTGCCGGTCAGCCGTCGGTCCGGTCGTCCTGGACCGGGTAGGGCACGAAGGTGCTGCTGTTCTGGTCGATGAGCAGCGGGCGGCCGAGCGGCGGCGCGGCCCGCTGGGAGCAGTCGAGGCGTTCGCAGACGCGGCACCCCATGCCGATGGGGACGGCGGCGGAGGTGCTGGTGAGGTCGAGGCCGTCGGAGTAGACGAGCCGGTGGGCGTGGCGGATCTCGCACCCGAGGCCGACGGCGTAGGTCTTGCCCGGTTCGCCCCAGCCGCCGCGGTGCCGGGTGACGGCCCGCGCGGTCCACAGGTACCGCTGTCCGTCGGGCATCTCGGCGAGCTGGACGTGGATGCGGCCGGGGGCGGCGAACGCCTCGTAGACGTTCCACAGCGGGCAGGTGCCGCCCGCGCGGGAGAAGTGGAAGCCGGTGGCGGACTGGCGTTTGGAGAGGTTGCCCGCGCGGTCGACGCGCACGAAGGAGAAGGGCACCCCGCGCAGCCGGGGCCGCTGGAGGGTGCTGAGCCGGTGGCAGATGGTCTCGTGGCCGACGCCGAAGCGGTCGGTGAGGCGCTCGATGTCGTAGCGGGCCTCCTCGGCCGCCGTGTGGAACGCGGTGTAGGGCAGGATCAGGGCGGCGGCGAAGTAGTTGGCGATGCCGATGCGGGCGAGCGCGTGGGTGGGTGAGCCGGGCTCGAAGTCCTCGGCGGCCCGGCGGTCGAGCTCCTCACCGTGTTCGAGCAGGGCCAGTTGGGTCGCCATGCGGAAGGCGCGCTGGCCCGGCCGCAGCCGCGCGGAGAGGTGCAGGGTGCGGCTCGCGGCGTCGTAGCGGTGCAGCCGCGCCCCGGGCTCGGCGGCCGGGCGGACGCCGTGCGCGTCCGCGAGTCTGCGGGTGAGCGCCCCGATCACGTCCCCGGGCCTGACGCCGATCCCGGCGGCGAGGTGTTCGGCGGCGAGGTCGGTGTCGTGCAGGTAGTTCTGGCGGCGGTAGAAGAAGTCGCGGATCTCCTCGTGCGGCGTGGAGGTGCCCGCGCCTGCCCGGCCCCGGCCGTCCGCCTCCCCCGCCAGGCGCTCGGAGAGCAGCTCGTTGCGGCGGCCGAGGTCGAGCAGGACCCTGGCGACGCCGGGCAGCCGGGACGCCAGCTCGCCGAGGTCGGCCGCGGAGACCCGGGACTCGGCGATCTCCCCGGCCAGCGCCTCGCGCAGGTCGGCCAGGAGGCGCGCGGTGTCGCGCTTCGAGAAGAAGCCCGGGTCCACCCCGAACACCTCGGTCACCCGGAGCAGGACGGGCACGGTGAGCGGCCGGGAGTCGTGCTCCATCTGGTTGAGGTAGCTCGGGGAGATGGACAGCACCCGGGCGAGATCGGCCTGGCTCATCCGGCGCTCCTCGCGCAGCCGCCGCAGCCGCGCGCCCGCGTACATCTTGCTCACCGAACCGCTCCTCAGTGCCGGGGACCCGATCCGGTCAGCGTAGGGGAGCCGTCCGCCTCCGGAGCCTTCGCAGAGTTGGCAGATGCGGTCGGGAAGATTGGCAGAGATTGGCATACATCCCCCCTTGATGGCACTCAGTGCCAGTGCGAAAGTCGTCGTGCGGCTCGCCGGAACCGGCAGGCACAGCCCGGGACCGGGACACGATTTCCGCCCTGACGTCGGACACCCCGGCAACGGCAGACACCTGCACCGGCAGCATCGCTCAGCTCCACCTCCCGGGTGACGGCGAGCCGCATCCCCATCGAACGACACGCAGTGCCACCTCTGTTCGTCCGGACGGCGGGATTGGCAGTCAGCGCAGACCGAGGAGACGGAGACAGTCATGGCAGACGCGACGACGAGCACGCGGGCGGCCGAGGAGCTGGCACGGCGCTGGGCCACCGACCCGCGCTGGAAGGGCGTCGAGCGCACCTACCGCGCCGAGGACGTGATCCGGCTCTCCGGCAGCGTCCGCGAGGAGGCGACCCTGGCCCGGCGCGGTGCCGAGCGGCTGTGGCGGCAGTTGCACGAGCGCGACTACGTCCACGCCCTGGGCGCGCTGACCGGCGGTCAGGCCGTGCAGCAGGTGCGGGCCGGGCTCCAGGCGATCTACCTGTCGGGCTGGCAGGTCGCCGCCGACGCCAACCAGGCCGGTCACACCTACCCGGACCAGAGCCTCTACCCCGCCAACTCCGTGCCGCAGGTGGTCCGCCGGATCAACAACGCGCTGCTGCGGGCCGACCAGATCGCCACCGCCGAGGAAGCGGGCGACACCACGGACTGGCTCGCGCCGGTCGTCGCGGACGCGGAGGCCGGGTTCGGCGGTCCGCTCAACGCCTTCGAGCTGACCAAGGCGATGATCGCGGCGGGCGCGGCCGGTGTGCACTACGAGGACCAGCTCGCCTCGGAGAAGAAGTGCGGCCATCTCGGCGGCAAGGTCCTCGTGCCGACCTCGCAGCACATCCGCACCCTCAACGCGGCCCGCCTCGCGGCCGACATCGCCGACGTGCCGACCGTCGTCATCGCCCGCACCGACGCGCTCGCCGCCACCCTGCTGACGACCGACGTCGACGAGCGCGACGCCGAGTTCGTCACCGGCGAGCGCACCGCGGAGGGCTTCCACCGGGTGCGCAACGGCATGGCCCCGGTCATCGCCCGCGGCCTCGCGTACGCCCCGTACGCCGACCTGATCTGGGTCGAGACCGGCACCCCCGACCTGGCCCAGGCGCGCGAGTTCGCCGAGGCGATCCACGCCCGGTACCCGGACCGGATGCTCGCCTACAACTGCTCGCCGTCCTTCAACTGGAAGGCCGCCCTGGACGACGACCAGATCGCCAAGTTCCAGCGGGAACTGGGCGCGATGGGCTACCGGTTCCAGTTCATCACCCTGGCCGGGTTCCACTCCCTCAACCACGGCATGTTCGACCTGGCCCGCGGCTACGCCGAGCACGGCATGACCGCCTATGTCGACCTCCAGGAACGGGAGTTCGCCGCCCAGGAGCACGGCTTCACCGCCGTCAGGCACCAACGCGAGGTCGGCACCGGCTACTTCGACCTGGTCTCCACCGCCGTCAACCCCGCCTCCTCCACCACGGCGCTGGCCGGGTCGACGGAGGAGGAGCAGTTCCACTAGAGCGGGCCTGGCACGGAGCGCCGTCCGCCCGCGGGGCGGGCCCGGCGGGATGTGTCAGACACGGCCCACGGCGGGTCCGCGCCGTCCGGGCCGCCGTGCGGCGCCCCGGGGTCGTGCCCCGGGGGCCCCGGCGGCACCGCGCGACCCGCACGACAGGACCCGACCGCCGCGCCGGACAGCCTCCCGCGTCCGGCGCGGCCCCCGGCCGGACGGCGGACACGCGACCGCCCGCCCGCCCCTCCCGTCCTCCAGGAGAGCCCGATGACCACCACCGCACTCGCCCAGCAGGTCCGCGTCCTCGCCGCGCCGGGTCACCGGCACGACGAGATCCTCACCCCGCCGCCCTGGACTTCGTCGGCACCCTCGTCGAGGCGTTCGAGCCCCGCCGCCGGGACCTGCTGAAGGAGCGCCACCGGCAGGCCCTGCGGCTGGCGTCGGGCGCGCCACTCGGCTTCCCCATGGTCACCGCCGCGGTCCGGGCCGACCCCGGCTGGCGGGTGGCGCCGCCCGCGCCCGGTCTCGCCGACCGGCGGGTGGAGATCACCGGCCCGCCCGACCGCCGCACGGCCGTCGACGCCCTCACCTCGGGCGCCCAGGTGTGGACGGCCGACTTCGAGGACGCCACCGCGCCCCGGTGGGACAACGTCGTCGGCGGACAGCTCACCCTCCTGGACGCCGTCGGGCAGCGCCTCGGCCTCACACCGTCCGAGGGCGTCGCCACCGTCGTGGTCCGGCCGCGCGGCTGGCATCTCGACGAGGAGCACCTGGAGTTCGGCGGCCGTCCGGTGCCCGCCGCGCTCGTCGACTTCGGGCTGTACTTCTTCCACTGCGCCCGGCGCCAGATCGACGCCGGACGCGGCCCCTACTTCTGCCTGCCGAAGCTGGAGAACCGCTACGAGGCCCGGCTGTGGAACGACGTGTTCGTCCTCGCCCAGGGGCTGCTCGGCATCCCGCGCGGCACGGTCCGGGCCACCGTGCCCGTCGAGACGATCACCGCGGCGTTCGAGATGGAGGAGATCCTGTACGAGCTGCGCGAGCACGGCGCGGGCCTCGGCGCCGGGCGCTCGGACTATCTGTTCAGCCTGATCAGGACCTTCGGACACCGCACGGACTTCCTGCTGCCCGACCGGGCGCGGGTGACACCGACCGCCCCCTTCCTGCGGGCCTGCGCCGACCTCCTCGTCCGCACCTGCCACCGGCGGGGCGCGCACGCCGTCGGCCGCCTGAGCGCGCGGGTGCCCGGCGGCGGACCGGCCGCCGACGAGGCCGCGTCCGGCGCGGTGCGGCTGGAGAAGGAGCGCGAGGCCGAGGACGGCTTCGACGGCTCCCGGGTCGCCCATCCGGCGATGGTGCCGGTCTGCCGGGACGCGTTCGACCGGGTGCTCGGCGACCGGCCCCACCAGCTCGACCGCACCCGCGACGACGTCGAGGTCACCCCAACCGAGCTGCTGTCCGTGCGCCGGACCAGCGGCCCGCCCACCCCGGACGGCGTGCGCACCGCCGTCGCCGTCACCCTGCGCTACTACGCCGCCTGGCTGCGCGGGGAGGGCGCGGTCGTCCTCGACGGGCTGATGGCGGACGCGGCCACCGCCGAGACCGCCCGCGTGCAGCTCTGGCAGTGGCTGCGGCACCGGGTGGTCGACCGGGAGACGGTGACGCGGCTGCTCGCCGACGAGCTGGCGGCGCTCGGCGCCACGTACCCCTGGGCACCGGTGGACGACATCCGCGCCCTCTTCGAACGGACCGCCCTCGCCCAGGAGTTGCCGCGGTTCTTCACCCCCGACGCCTACGCCCGCCACCTCGTGCGACAGGCATAGGCCCATCCGCGGCCAGGTCCGGGGACCTGGCACGGCGCGGGCTGAGGGGCCCGCGCGGCCGCAGGGGTGAGGGCCCCGCGCGGCGCGAGAGGGAGAGGGCGGGAGGCGCGCGTACGGCGCTTCCCGCCCTTCGCCGGTGCCGGCGCGCTCGCCACCGTCCGGCCCCCGCACCCGACTCCCCCGCCCCACCCGCCGGCCCGGGAGTGACATCCG
>NZ_FMCI01000176.1 GCF_900091845.1 Streptomyces sp. SolWspMP-5a-2 | reverse complement strand
CGGGGCAGCACCGGGGCGAGCAGGGCCTCGGCGCGGCGGGTGGCGCCCGCGGGGTCCGGCGACTCCAGGCCGATCGCGGCGAGCGCGGTGCCGTCCCGGCGGGCCGCGCCCGCGGTGTTGACCAGGATCCGGGCCTCGCCCTGCTGCCAGAGGTCGACGGGCTTGCCCCGGTGCCGGGCGGCGCGGGTGAAGCCGAGGGCGGCGAGCACGCCGGTGACGGGATCGGCGTCGGCGGTGACGAGTTCGGCGAAGGCGATGCCGGTGGGGACCACGGGCGGGGGCAACTCCCGCAGTCCGACCGCCTCCTGGAGGACGAGCAGCGAGCGGTGCGCGTCGACGGCGGTGGGTCCCGCCTCCGTCTGCCGGAAGACGTCGTTGAAGACCTCCAGGGAGAGCGGCCCGGTGTATCCGGCGCGCAGCACGTGCCGGAGCAGTCCGGCGAGGTCGAAGCCGCCCTGGCCGGGGAAGCGCCGGTGGTGGCGGCTCCACTGGAGGACGTCCATGGCGAGCGGCGGGGCGTCCGCGAGCTGGAGGAAGAAGATCTTCTCGCCGGGGATGTCCTCGATGCCCCGGGGGTCCGAGCCGCGGGACAGGATGTGGAAGCTGTCGAGGCAGGTGCCGAGCGCGGGGTGACCGGCCTTCTCGACGACGCGCCAGGCGTGGTCCCAGGTGGAGACGTGCCGCCCCCAGGCCAGGGCCTCGTAGGCGACCCTGATGCCGAAGTCCTGGGCGAGGTCGGCGAGTCGGGCGAGCTGTTCCGCGGCGAGGTCGTCGTCGTCCACGGCGTGCGGGGAGACGCTGGAGCAGACCAGGACGGTGTCGGCGCCGAGGCGGTTCATCAGCGCGAACTTGTGCCGGGCGCGGCGCAGGTTGGCGGCGAGGAGACCGGCGGGCACCGCCTCGATGTCCCGCAGCGGCTGGTAGAGGTCGATGGTGAGGCCGAGGTCGGCGCACCGGGCGCGGATCCCGGCGGCGTCGAGCGGGCTGGCCAGCAGGTCGTTCTCGAAGATCTCGACGCCGTCGAACCCGGCCCGCGCGGCGGCGGTGAGCCGCTCGGTGAGGGAGCCGCTGAGGGAGACGGTGGCGACGCAGGTGCGCGGCGGGGCGGTCGGGGGCGTGGGCATGGGCGTACCTCGCTTCACTTCGGGGCGGTCACGGCGCCGGCCAGTTCCCCGAGGTCCGCGAGCATCCGGTCCGCGTCGGGTTCCCGCCCGGTGATCAGGCGGAACGCGTCGACGGCCTGGAGGGCGGCCATGCCGCCGCCGTCGAGGACCGGGCAGCCGAGGGCGCGGGCGGTGCGCAGCAGCGCGGTCTCCAGCGGGCGGTAGACGACGTCGGCGACCCAGAGTCCGGGGTGCAGGAGCCGGGCGGGCAGGGGCAGGCCGGGGTGGGCGGCCATGCCGGTGGGGGTGGCGTGGACGATGCCGTCGGCGGCGCCGGTCAGCGCGGACAGCGCGTCGGGAGCGGCGGCGGCGACGCGGGCCGCGCCGAAGTGCGGGGTGAGGGCGTCGGCGAGGGCGGCCGCGCGCTCGGGGCGTGCGTCGACCAGGGTGATCCGTTCGGCGCCGAGGGTGAGCAGGGCGTGGGCGACGGCCGCGCCCGCGCCGCCCGCGCCGAGCTGGACGACCCGCTCCAGGGAGACGTCGGGCAGGCCGCGCGCGAAGGAGGCGGCGAAGCCGGTGACGTCGGTGTTGTGCCCGGTGGCGCGGCCGTCCTCCAGGACGACGGTGTTGACGGCGCCGAGCGCCTCGGCCTGCGGGTCGAGCGCGTCGAGGTGGCCGATGACGAGCTGCTTGCAGGGGTGGGTGATGTTCAGTCCGTCGAAGCCCAGGTCGCGGGCGGACCGCAGCAGGTCGCCGACCGCCTCGGGCGGGACGCCGAGGGCGTCGATGTCGATGAGCCGGTAGAGGTAGCGCAGTCCCTGCCGGTCGGCCTCGCGCTCGTGCAGGGCGGGGGTGAGCGAGGGGCCGATGCCGGAACCGATCAGTCCGACGAGATACGCGTCCTTGGCCACGGCGGCCCTCCCAGCGGCTGACTAATGTACGAACCAGTACGTTAGCTATAGCAGCCGACGCCGCCCCGGGGAACCCCGCCCCCGCAGGAGACCGGCGGGAGAGGTTCCGGCGGCCGCCCTCTCCCCGGACGCCGCCGCACCCGGCTTCTACAATCACCGGCACTGGACCCGCCCCGGAGGAGCCCGATGACCAGCGTCGACGAACCGGCACGACCGAACGGGCGCATCCGTGACGCCGTCCGCACGAAGGCCGAGATCCTCGACGTGGCGACCCAGGAGTTCGCCCGGGTCGGCTACGCGGGGGCGCGGGTCGACGACATCGCGGCCCGCACCCGGACCACGAAGCGGATGATCTACTACTACTTCGGCGGCAAGGAGCAGTTGTTCACCGCGGTCCTGGAGCGCTCGTACGGCGTGATCCGGGAGGCCGAGCAGAGCCTGGACGTGGAGCACCTGGACCCGGTCGCGGCGATCAGGCGGCTGGCGGAGCTGACCTTCGACCACCACGAGCGCCACCCCGACTTCATCCGCCTCGTCTCCATCGAGAACATCCACGAGGCCGAGCACATCGCCTCCTCCGAGATGCTCGGCAGGATCGGCTCCCCGGCCCTCGACGTGATCCGGCGCATCCTGGCCTCGGGGCAGGAGTCCGGACTCTTCACCGCCGACGTGGACGCCGTCGACCTGCACGCGATGATCAGCTCGTTCTGCTTCTTCCGGGTCGCCAACCGGCACACGTTCGGGGCGCTGTTCGGCCGCGACCTGGTCGACCCGGCCCAGCGCGAGCACTACCGGACCATGCTCGGCGACATGGTGATCGCCTACCTGACGGCGGACCGCGCGACGGACTGAGCAGCGGAGCGGTCGACCCCTCCCACCGCCCCACCGCTCCCGCGCGACGGCTCCCGGCGGCTTTCGGCGCGACCTCTTGACAGTGGGGAAACCCGGGCGCAACATCCCTACCCATCGCGACTAACTACCCAGTGGGTTAATTAGCCATCGGTCCGCCGACCCGTCGTCCCCGGGATCCGGCCTCCTCCCCGCCGCTCACTCCGCCCCCGCCGGAGCCCTCGAAGGAGTACCGCCGTGTCCGACCCCGCCACGCCCGCCGTCCCCGCCCCCGCGGCGCCGCCCGGCCAGCCGAGGAAGGCGGCGGCCGCCGCCTGGATCGGCAGCGCCCTGGAGTACTACGATTTTTTCATCTACGGCAGCGCCGCCGCGCTGATCTTCCCGAAGGTGTTCTTCGACGCCTCGGACCCGGCGACCGCGACCCTGCTGTCGCTGGCCACGTTCGGGGTCGCGTACGCGGCCCGCCCGGTCGGCGCGCTCTTCCTCGGCCACTTCGGCGACCGGGTCGGCCGCAAGAAGATCATGGTCTTCACGCTGGTCCTGATGGGCGTGTCGACGTTCCTCATCGGCTGTCTGCCCACCCGGGCCCAGGTCGGCGCGCTCGCCCCGGTGCTGCTGGTGCTCTGCCGGGTGCTCCAGGGCGTCTCGGCGGCGGGCGAGCAGGCCAGCGCCAACTCCATGACGCTCGAACACGCCCCGCCACGGCGGCGCGGCTTCTTCACCAGCTTCACCCTCGGCGGCACCCAGGGCGGCCAGCTCCTCGCCACCCTCGTCTTCCTGCTGGTCGCCCAGCTCCCCGAGGACCAACTCCTGTCCTGGGGCTGGCGGGTGCCGTTCTGGCTGAGCATCGCGGTGGCCGTCGTCGGGTACGTGATCCGGCGCCGACTCGACGAGACCCCGGCCTTCGCCCGCCAGGCCGCCGCCGAGGGCGTGGTCAGGCTGCCGCTCGTGGTGCTGGTGCGCGAGCACTGGGCGGACGTGCTGCGGGTGGTCGCGGGCGCGCTGATCGCCTCGGTCTCCACCATCTTCACGGTGTGGGCGCTGGCCTACGCGACCAGCGACGCGGTGGGCATGTCCCGGTCGTCGATGCTGTGGGTGGGCGCGGTCGCCAACGTCGTGGCGCTCGGCGCGATCCCGCTCTGGGCCGCGCTGTCGGACCGCGTCGGCCGCCGTCCGGTGTACCTGATCGGCGCGGTCGGCAGCGCCGTCACGATGTTCCTCTACCTGTGGGCGATATCGACCGGCTCCTACCCGCTGATCCTGCTCCTGGGCGTCGTCGCCTTCGGCGTCGTCTACAGCGCGGCGAACGGCGTCTGGCCGTCCTTCTACGGCGAGATGTTCACGACCCGGGTCAGGCTGTCCGGCGTCGCCATCGGCACCCAGATCGGGTTCGCGGTGGCGGGCTTCGCCGTCACCTTCGCGGCGGAGATCGCCGGTCCCGACGGGGCGGACTGGTCGGCGGTGGCGCTGTTCACGGCGGCCCTCTGCGTGCCGCCGGTGATCGCCGCGCTCACCGCGCGCGAGACGCACACCGTGCCGACCGAGGACCTCGGCACACGGACGGCCCGCGAGGGCACCCACCGGGAGTCCGTCACGGCCTGAGCGGCACCGGGGGAGGGCGGCGGCGCGGGCGGCCGTGGGGCGGGAGGACCGT
>NZ_FMCI01000175.1 GCF_900091845.1 Streptomyces sp. SolWspMP-5a-2 | reverse complement strand
CCGCGCCACCGCTCCCCCGCGTCAGCGCCCGCGCTCGCGCTCGTGCCGTCAGCCCAGGGCCGCCACGCGGTCTCGGTAGCCGCGGACCGGGGCCGCGTCCTTGTACGGCTCCAGGCGGCGTTCGAAGTCCCTGACGTACTCGACGGCCCGGACCGAGCGCATCTCGGCGGCCTGGCCCGCCGCCTCCGCGCCGAGCTGGCAGGCCTGGTCGAGTTCGCCGAGGCCGAGGCGGGCGGTGGCCAGCACCACCCGACAGAACAGCCTGCTGCGGGCGAACGCGGGCGCGCGCAGTTGCAGGGAGCGTTCGGCGTGCTGGGCGGCCGCGCGGAACTGCTGGAGGTCGCGGTGGCAGTGCCCGAACTCGTCGGCGAGCTGCGCCTCGTCGAAGAAGCGCGCCCAGTACGGCACCTCGTCCCCGGTGCGGGACGTCTCCAGGGCGCGTTCGGCGCGGACCAGGGACGCGGTGCAGCTGCGCACCTCGCCGAGCACCCCGTGCCCGCGCGCCTCCACCGCGTGCAGCAGCGCCTGCACCACCGGCGGCGCGTTGGTCCCCACGCCCTGCTGCGCGACCCGGGCGAGCTGGACGGCCTCCCGCCCGTGCCCGAGGTAGACGGCCTGCCTGCTCATCGTGAGCAGCACGTAGGAGCCGTACGCCCGGTCCCCGGCCGCCTGGGCGAGCCGCAGGGACTGCACGAAGTACCGCTGCGCGAGCCCGTGCGCGGCGATGTCGTACGACGTCCAGCCGACCAGCCGGGTCAGGTCGGCGACCGCGCCGAAGAGGCGGCGGCCGGTCTGCTCGCCGTAGGCGCCGCGCAGCATCGGCTCGCACTCGTGCTCCAGGTAGCGCACGAGGGCCTGGCGGGCGTGGCCGCCGCCGTACATGTCGTCCAGGGTGCGGAAGAGTTCGCCGACGGAGCGCAGCGCGGCGATGTCGCCGCCGGTGACCCGCTGGCCGGGGCCTCGGTCGCCCGGGGGCCGCGGGCGGTGCGGGGGCCCGCCGGTCTCGGACGGCACCGGCGTCCGTACGGTGCCGGGGCGGCCCTGCGCGGGCACCCTGACGAGCGGCTCGCCGTGCGCCACCTTGTCGTCGGGCCTGCCGATCAGCCAGTCCCGGCTGGGCACCACGAGCCCGGCCGGGGTGAAGGCGATCTTGCGCAGCTCGGCGTGGCTGCCGGAGTCCTTGCGCCAGAGGCCGCTGACGATGTCGACGGCCTCCTCGGGCGTACCGGCGAACTCCAGGCCCGCGTAGACGGGCGCGCAGGCGTCCAGGCCGAGGTCCTGGGCGGTGAGCCGGCGGCCGAGGCGGCGGGTGAAGACCTCGGCGATCAGGGCGGGGGTGGTGCCGCGGGGCTGCTGACCGCGCAGCCAGCGGGTGACGGAGGTCTTGTCGTATCTGAGGTCGAGTCCGTGCTCCAGGCCGAGCTGGTCGACCCGACGGGCCAGACCCGCGTTGGAGAAGCCCGCTTCTGCGATGAGCGCGGCGAGCTGGCGGTTGGGAGTGCGCTGCGCGGGTCGTTCCGTCATCGGCGGTGCGGTCTCCTGCCCTCCGGACACCTGAAGTGCCGGGATTGCCTGTGAGCAGCCCTTTTGGGCTCACGAACGGCGCGAATGTAGCGGAGAGTGCACGGACCGTCGCACACTTCCCCGCCCATTCATCCGATCGTGTGAGGATTGATCCCAGGGCTGACGTCCCCCGTCCGGACGTACAGTGGCGTGGCGGGTCACAGACCTGGCACCGGTTCACCGAGGAGGCGCTTGCCGTGAGTGGGTTGCGGTTCGTCCGCATGGGGTTCGGCGCGGACGCCGTCGAGTACCAGGAGGCGTGGGACGAGCAACGCCGGGTGCACGCGGCCCGGTTCACCGACGAGGTGCCCGACACCGTGCTGCTCCTCGAACACCCCCCGGTGTACACGGCGGGCCGCCGCACCGCGGACGGCGAGCGCCCGCTCGACGGCACCCCGGTCGTGGACGTCGACCGCGGCGGCAAGATCACCTGGCACGGCCCGGGGCAGCTGGTGGGCTACCCGATCCAGAAGCTGCCCCGCCCGGTGGACGTGGTCGCGCACGTGCGCCGTCTGGAGGAGGCGCTGATCCGCACCTGCGCCGAGTACGGCCTGGAGACCAGCCGGGTCGAGGGCCGCAGCGGGGTGTGGGTGCTCGGCGACCCGGTCGAGGACCGCCCGTCGCTCGGCGGGCTCTCCCTCGACTTCGACCCGCGGCTGACGGACGACGAGTTCGACCCCCGGCTCGACGGCCCCGACTACGCCCCGTCCAACGCGGGCCAGCGGCGCGAGGACCGCAAGATCGCGGCGATCGGCATCCGCGTCGCCAAGGGCGTCACCATGCACGGCTTCGCCCTGAACGTGAACCCGGACAACCGCTGGTTCGACCGGATCATCCCGTGCGGCATCCGGGACGCCGGGGTGGCGTCCCTCGCGAACGAACTGGGCCGCGACATCACCGTCGAGGAGGTGCTCCCCGTGGTGGAGCGCCATCTGCGGGACGTGCTGGAGAACGCGGACCCGAAACCGCGCGAGATCGACAGGACGACGGCGGAGCGGGCCCCGGACGTGGTCGCGAGCGGCTCGTCCGGGGCCTGAGGAGAGGGCCCCGCGGGGCCGTGGCGGGGAACCGGGGCGCCGACCCCGGCGGTGGGCCGAGCACCACCTCCAACCCCCCGAATCGACGGGCGTACCCTTGGGATCGCCGAAGAATCAATCGCTAGGGAGCGGTCGTGTCCGCAGTCTCACCCGACGGACGCAAGATGCTGCGCCTGGAGGTCCGCAACAGCCAGACCCCCATCGAGCGCAAGCCCGAGTGGATCAAGACCCGGGCGAAAATGGGACCCGAGTACACGAAGATGCAGGCGCTCGTGAAGAGCGAGGGCCTGCACACGGTCTGCCAGGAAGCCGGCTGCCCGAACATCTACGAGTGCTGGGAGGACCGCGAGGCGACCTTCCTGATCGGCGGCGACCAGTGCACCCGCCGCTGCGACTTCTGCCAGATCGACACCGGCAAGCCCGAGGCCCTCGACCGTGACGAGCCCCGCCGGGTCGGCGAGTCCGTCGTCACGATGGACCTCAACTACGCCACCATCACCGGCGTCGCCCGCGACGACCTGGCCGACGGCGGCGCCTGGCTCTACGCGGAGACCGTCCGCCAGATCCACGAGCAGACCGCGGGCCGCGAGGCGGGCCGCACCAAGGTCGAGCTGCTGGCCCCCGACTTCAACGCGGTGCCCGAGCAGCTCGCCGAGGTCTTCTCGTCCCGCCCCGAGGTGTTCGCGCACAACGTGGAGACGGTGCCGCGGATCTTCAAGCGCATCCGCCCCGGCTTCCGCTACGACCGCTCCCTGAAGGTCATCACGGCCGCCCGGGACGAGGGCCTGGTCACCAAGTCGAACCTGATCCTCGGCATGGGCGAGACCCGCGAGGAGATCAGCGAGGCGCTGCGCCAGCTGCACGAGGCGGGCTGCGAGCTGATCACCATCACGCAGTACCTGCGCCCGACCGTGCGACACCACCCCGTCGAGCGGTGGGTCAAGCCGCACGAGTTCGTGGAGCTGAAGGACGAGGCCGAGCAGATCGGCTTCTCCGGCGTGATGTCGGGACCGCTGGTGCGCTCCTCGTACCGCGCGGGCCGCCTCTACCAGATGGCGGTCGAGAAGCGCGGCACGTACATCGCGGCCCAGGCGGTCTGACGGCGGCACCGCCCCACCCCCGGGCACCCGCTCGCCCCGGGCCCGGGGCGCCGCCGTCCCGGGCCCGGGGCCGCCGCGCTCGGGGCCCCGGGGCAGTCGTGCTCGGGGCCCGGCCCGTGTGAAGTCCCGCACAAGAAGCTACCGAACAGTAAGAGCCGCACCGGCGCGGTCCTGACCGTCCCCGCAGTTGAGGGGGTCCGTCAGGGCCGCGTCAGCCTTTCGGCCCCGCGCGTCAAGGTTTCATTCCTGTTTGACCGGTCGGTCACGCCCTGGTAACACCGATCAGTGACGCTGGACTCACGCCACGTACACCCACACCCAGAGGGGACTCCCGCCATGCAGGCCGCGCCCGTTCGCGCCACCGCCATCCCGTCCGTCACCGACGCCCTGCGGGCCGTCGAGTCCCTGCTGATGAGCGGTGGCCAGCGCACCGCCCGCCGCAACGCGTGGACGTCCGTCCTGGAGGACCGCCGCCGCGCCAAGGACCGCGTCGAGGCCCAGCGCGTCATCGACGAGAGCCTGGACACCCCCCTCTCCCCCGCCGCGCCCTTCGCCACGCGCCCCTGAGACGGTCCCGCACCCCCTCCGCGGGGCACTGCCGTCGATCCCGCTCGCGCGGCCACGTAGACTTCTGCGCATGGCGAGGAAGGAAACCGCAGCGGACGCTGCGAACCCCGGGCGACTGAAGCAGATCGCCCTGACCTACAAGATGACCCGCAAGGCCGACAAGAAGATCGGTCTTGTACTCGCGGCTGTCGGAATCGTCACCTTCGGTGTCTTCCTCGCGATCGGTTTCTTGATCGGTCACCCCATCTATCTGGGCATCCTGGGCCTGTTCCTCGCGCTGCTGGCGACGGCGATCGTGTTCGGACGCCGGGCCGAGCGGGCCGCCTTCGGGCAGATGGAGGGCCAGCCCGGCGCCGCTGCGGCCGTGCTGGACAACATCGGACGAGGCTGGGCCACGACCCCCGCGGTGGCGATGAACCGCAGCCAGGACGTGGTCCACCGGGCGGTCGGCAAGGCGGGCATCGTCCTGGTGGCCGAGGGCAACCCGAACCGGGTCAAGAGCCTGCTGGCGGCCGAGAAGAAGAAGATGAACCGCATCGTGGCGGACGTACCGGTGCACGACGTCATCGTCGGCACGGGCGAGGGCCAGGTCCCGCTGAAGAAGGTGCGGACGACGATGCTGAAGTTCCCCCGCGTCCTCACCGGCCCGCAGGTCACGGCGACCAACGACCGGCTGCGCGCGATGGGCGACCTCATGAGCAACATGCCCCTGCCGAAGGGCCCCATGCCCAAGGGGATGAAGCTCCCCAAGGGCGGCCCGAAGGCCCGCTGACGGCGAGCGCACCCAGGCGAACGCGAAGGGGCCGTCCGGATCACTCCGGGCGGCCCCTTCCCCATGTCGTCGTCTCCCCGCCGTCGCGCCCCGGTGACGGCTTCCGGCCCCCGCCGGGTCAGATCCGGACCTCGACGGTGCGGGCGAGGCGGTCGTGGAGGCCGCGGCCGTCGCGGTCCCAGACCAGGGCGGGGACGGCGAGGCAGAGCAGGGCGGTGCGCAGCAGGGCCCGTCCCGGGTGGACGCGGCCGGTCTCCTGGCCGACCACCCGCAGGCCGAGGAGGCGCTTGCCGGGCGTGAAGCCGAGGGTGCCGACGGTCAGCACGCCCATCGCGAAGAAGACGAGCAGCGCCCAGTTGCCGGTGGCCTGCTGGTAGCCGTCCGTGATGAGGCCGTATGCGATCAGCAGGCACAGGCCCCAGTCGACGGCGAGCGCGCCGATCCGGCGGCCCGGACGGGCGATCGAGCCGGGGCCCTCCTCGGGCAGCCCGAGCTGTTCACCCCGGTATCCGAAGTCGACACCGGCGCTCTCGGCGGCGGCGCGGGGGCCGGACAGCCACGACCCAACTGCTTCCCTCTTGTCCACCCGTCCACCGTACTGCCCGCGTTTCGGGGTAGGGACAGTCGGGGTAACCGGGACCCGGTCCGGTTAACTTGTGCGAAACAAATGGGTCACGCCAGAGAAATCACGCGTCCCTAGGGTCGGGCACAGCGTGTGCCACCGCACTGGCCGCACGAACGAACTACCACCCCGGCGGGACGGTCGGGAGTAGGAGGAGCTGGATGTTCCAGAACGCCGACGAGGCCAAGAAGTTCATCGCGGACGAGGAGGTCAAGTTCGTCGACGTCCGCTTCTGCGACCTGCCGGGTGTGATGCAGCACTTCACGATCCCGGCCGAGGCCTTCGACCCGGCCGAGGAGCTCGCGTTCGACGGCTCCTCGATCCGCGGCTTCCAGGCCATCCACGAGTCCGACATGGCGCTCCGCGCCGACCTGTCCACCGCGCGCGTCGACCCCTTCCGCCGCGACAAGACGGTCAACATCAACTTCTTCATCCACGACCCGATCACGGGCGAGCAGTACTCCCGTGACCCGCGCAACGTGGCGAAGAAGGCCGAGGCCTACCTGACGTCCACCGGCATCGCCGACACCGCGTACTTCGGTCCCGAGGCGGAGTTCTACGTCTTCGACTCGGTGCGCTTCTCGACCAGCGCGAACGAGTCCTTCTACCACATCGACTCCGAGGCGGGCGCCTGGAACACCGGCGCCGTCGAGAACAACCGCGGTTACAAGGTCCGCTACAAGGGCGGCTACTTCCCGACCCCGCCGGTCGACCACTTCGCCGACCTCCGCGCGGAGATCTCCCTCGAACTGGCCAAGTCCGGCCTCGAGGTCGAGCGCCAGCACCACGAGGTGGGCACCGCGGGCCAGGCGGAGATCAACTACAAGTTCAACACGCTGCTCGCCGCGGCCGACGACCTCCAGCTCTTCAAGTACATCGTGAAGAACGTGGCCTGGCGCAACGGCAAGACGGCGACCTTCATGCCGAAGCCGATCTTCGGCGACAACGGCTCGGGCATGCACGTCCACCAGTCGCTGTGGGCCGGCGGCTCGCCCCTCTTCTACGACGAGGCCGGGTACGCGGGCCTGTCGGACACCGCCCGCTACTACATCGGCGGCATCCTCAAGCACGCCCCGTCGCTGCTCGCCTTCACCAACCCGACGGTGAACTCCTACCACCGCCTGGTCCCGGGCTTCGAGGCGCCGGTCAACCTGGTGTACTCGCAGCGCAACCGGTCCGCCGCGATGCGCATCCCGATCACCGGCTCGAACCCGAAGGCCAAGCGTGTCGAGTTCCGGGCGCCCGACTCCTCCGGCAACCCGTACCTCGCCTTCTCGGCGCTGCTGATGGCCGGTCTGGACGGCGTCAAGAACAAGATCGAGCCCGCCGAGCCGATCGACAAGGACCTCTACGAGCTGGCCCCCGAGGAGCATGCGGGCGTCGCCCAGGTCCCGACCTCGCTCCCGGCCGTCCTGGACCGCCTGGAGGCCGACCACGAGTTCCTGCTCGCGGGCGACGTCTTCACGTCGGACCTGATCGAGACGTGGATCGACTACAAGCGCACGAACGAGATCGCCCCGCTCCAGCTCCGCCCGCACCCGCACGAGTTCGAGCTGTACTTCGACGTGTGATATCGCCCCAGGTCACAGCGGGTTTCTGATCCCCTGGGCCGTGTGTGGGCCGTCGGCCGTGCTCTTCCCACTCCGGGAAGCGCACGGCCGGCGGCCTTTTGCGCTCAGGATCCGGGAGACACTCCCTTGCCGAACACGGAGTCGATGGCCCGGCGCGCCCGGTCCCTGCTGTTCGGCATCAGGTGTGTGTACGTCCGCAGCGTGAACCCTGGGTCTGAGTGGCCGAGGTATTCGGCCAGGGCCTTGATGTTCTCTCCGGAGTCCAGCAGGACCGACGCGTAGTAGTGCCGCAAGGCGTGCATGCCGTGCTCACGCGACGGTTTGAACCGCTCCCCCGGCACCCGTTCCGGAATGACGCCGCCAGTAATCAAGGCGGGCTTCCACAGGTACATGTTGAAGTAGTTCCTGTTGAGTGCCTTGCGCTCCCGCGAGTAGAACAGCAATTTCGATGTGACCGGCGGGCCGTCAGGGGTCTTCCACGGCAGAGTGACGTCGATAGGGGGCCGACGGGTGATGTGCGCGGCGAGCGCATCCGACACCACGTCGGGCAGTGGCACGTCTCGCAGCTTGCCGCCCTTGGGAGGAGCGAACACCATCTGCGGACCGACCAGCTTGACCTGCCGTGCGATGTGCAGCACTCCCCCGTCGAAGTCGACTTCATCAACGGCCAGCCCGAAGATCTCACCTTGCCGCAAACCGCACCCGGCACCGAGGTCCACCGTCGTCGCGTACTGCTCCGGGAGTCCGCCGCGAACAGCCACCACTCGATCACGCGTCCACGGCTTGATTTTCCGAGGGGCAAGCTTGGGTGCTCGGACGGAACCCGCACGGCACGGATTGCGGGAGATGATGCCGTCGTCCACGGCCGCGCCGAACACGGCGGAGACGTTGGCAAACACGGTCCGCTGATATGACGCTGCCATTCCGGAGTCCATGAGGGCCCGCGCCCACGTGCGGATATGGGTGGGCTGGAATGCGGTCATGGAGCGCGAACCGATGTACGGAAAGGCGTGCAGCCGAAACCGCAACTCCATGTTCACGATGGTGGAAGGGTCCGTGGTCTGAGACGCCAGCCACGCCGTAGCGAAGTCTTTGAACGTCACCTTGCCCGCCGACGGGTCGACGTACTGCCCGCGCGACATGTCCGTCTCAATGGCGCTAAGCCACTGCTCGGCAAGTCGCTTCTTGCCGTCGGAGAAGCTCTTGGACTTCTCGGTTCCGTCGGGGCCGATGTACCGGGCCCGGTAGCGCATGCCGGTGCCGTGGCGGTCGGTCTTGACGCGGACGGTCTTGCCGGCGGAGTTGGTCTCGGTCTTGAACCAGCGGTCTTGGATGTGGCCTGCCATGCGGCGACGGTCCTCTCAACACGCAGCAGGGAGAGCCGCCGGTGAGCGGCTCTCCCTGCTGTCTGCGGTGGGTGTTGGGTCAGGCGGCGTTTTAGTCGGTGCTCTTGCGTGCGGCGACGTGCGCGAGCACGTCGGCGGGGTCGTAGCGGATGTACTTGCCGATGCGGAATCCGGGCGGCCCCATGCGCTTCCGGCGCCACTGGTAGACGGTCTCTTTGGGCACCTCGAAGATCTCGGCAATGTCATCGGGGGTCAGGTAGCGGTCCGGCAACCCGCCGCGAAGCGTGGCGCGCGGGTCCGACTGTGCATGTGCGGTACTCATGGCGTGTCCTCCGTGCGCGGGCGAGGGTCCTGTTTCAGGGGGCGCGCCTGTCCGAGGCTCGGATTTCTGCGTCATTGCGTCATCAGCGTCATTCAGGCTTCTGACCTGCTGTTTTATGTGACGCAGTGGTTCAGGCGTGCGTCATGGGTGCGTCATGGGCTGCGTCATTCGCGACGCAGCCCATGACGCAGATGACGCAGGATGACGCAGACTCCGCCGTCTGCGTCATGGCTGTAGCCGCAGGTCAGCGGCCGTTTTTTCGTCTGCATGACGCAGATGACGCAGCGTCTTCCCTCTTAGGACAAAAGAGGGGCGTCTGTGGTGGTTCAGTGCGGCTCAGGGCGTGAAGAAGGGGCCGCTTCGCGGCGCGTCCTTGGGGCGGCGCGCTGCGCCGAACAAGCAAGAGGAGCACGCCTCCGCCTCCCCCCGCCGGTGGTGCTCCTCTTGCTTGTCCGAGCGAGCGCGGCGAGGGTCAGAGCATCCGCTGTTGCTCGTGTGGGGGCGCGGTGGCCAGGCGGGTCATTTCGAGATAGCGGCCCTCGCTGGTGCGGCCCGAGTCGATGACGACGCCACGCGCGGACAGGGTCGGCTGGAGACGCTTGAGCCGGTCGGAGAGGACTTTGCCCGTGGTCGGCCACCCCTTGGGCAGGGCACGCAGATCCTCGCCGCTGTAGAGGCGGCTCAGGCAGTGCAGCCACTCGGTGGACGTCATCCGCTGCGCCGTACCCGGCTCGATGGTGTCGGCATGCCGAAGGACGGTCTGTGCCAGCAGGTCACCCTCGATCACGTCGTCGTTCAGGTCGTCCAGGCTGGCCCGGTAGGCGGTGAGCGCCCCGAGTCCCGTGGCTGCATCGAGCTGTGCGCACAGGCGGGCGAAGTCCGCCATGCGCAGGTCGGTGGGGGTCTCCGCCTCCACCGCGCGGACCTTGACGGTCAGGTCCAGGAGCGAGCCGAGGACGACGGGCAGCGCCTCCTCGTAGTCCGCCCACAGTTCCGCCTCGGTGCGCCTCACGCGGGGCCGTTCCAGGCGCAGCGGCAGCAGCCGTTCGGCGAGGTCGGGGCGGATGACGCCAACGTCGATGCCGGTCAGGAGCAGGGGGCGGCGGTAGCCGACGCGGAAGACGTCCCCGTCGGTGAACAGGGCGCGCTTGACGCTCTCGATGCCGGTGACGATGCAGCACATCGCGTCGGACAGGTCCGGCGTCATGTGGGAGAGGTTGTCCAGGGCGGTGACCCATCCGGCCGCAACGGCCGCTACCAGGTTCTCCTCATCCTTCGGGGCCCGGCGCAGGTCACCGCTCATGCCCTCGATGATCCGCACGAGCATCCGGCCGCCGGTGGACTTTCCCGCGCCCTGCGGCCCGGTGAGGAACGGCGCAGGGACGGGCACAGACGGCCCCAGACAGCCGATCAACCACGCGATGGCCAGGCACTCGGTTTCCGCGTTGGCGAAGTTGCACAGCCTCAGCAGGAGATCGATGCCCTTGCCGTCGGTGTCCTTGGCCGGCAACGGGAGTTCGCCGGTGAGCTGGGTGCGCCGCCAGCACACTTCACGCGGGTCCGGGGTGAGCACGTCCCATCCGGCGGGGTGGATACGGACGGACTTCCCGTCATCGCGGCCCAGGTCCAGCCACGTCGCCCCGTCGAATCCGGGGGCGACGCGGATGTGAACGGGCTGTACGTCCTCCGTCAGTGCGAGCGCTTCGATCAGGTCCAACGCCTCCTTCAATGCGGTGCCGTTGAACACGCCGACCCCGTCCTTGAACAGGCCGACCATGAGTTCCTGGCGGTGGCTTCCCGTCGTGCCCTGGGAGCGGATGGGACGGGCCACGGGATGGCCATTCTTCTGCGCGTACACGGTCCCGTCGGCGGTGCGGAAGTAGCGGAAGTGCGCCTGCGCGTAGTCGGCAATGACAGCGCGGGCGGGGTTCTTCTCGTCCTCGGACATGGTCACAGTCCCAACGTGGTCAGGGCGTTGGTCCACGCGTCGGTGCAGTGGCGGGGGGATTCGCCCTTGGCCTGCGCGGCGGTGAACAGCCGCGCGACATGGGCGTCGGTGAGGCAGCCGCACCGGCCGTGCGTCGACAACACGGCGAGGAAGGTGCGGTACACGGTGGCGTGCACGGCGCTGCGCGCCTCGGTGATGCGCTGCTCTGCCATGGCGATTCCCCGGTCCAGATAGGTGGGCGTGCGGTGCCTGCACTCGCCCCCATGGCCCCTCAGAGGCACTGTGAGGCTCTGTGGCGCCCTGCGGGCCGGGGACGGCTCCTTTACCGCCAGCGCGCGCACAGCGTCCGGGAGAGGAGCCGTGACGCCCGTGCCGTTTCCGAGCCAACGGGCGTACGCCATAAGGGATTTGATGTCGACGCCGGGGCGGACGGCGTTCACGGATCGCATGGCGCCCTGGTAGATCCAGTGCTCCCCCCGCGTCGTCGGCACGGTCCGTGTCGCGGGCAGGGTGGCACGGGCCCAGGCGACGGCCGCCGCGTCGTCCAGGTCGACGACGGTCACGCCGGCGCCGCCGGGGTGGTAGGCAACGGCGGCGGCCCGACGCCACGCCGTCCCCCACGCCGGGGAGGTGAGAACGTGCGGGTCGGTGGTAGCGGCGGCCCAAGCGTGGCAGACGCCGGGGCACCGGCAGGGGCCGGGCGTCTTCATGTTCGGCCGTCCCCCGCACGCGTTGCTGGCGCAGTCCGGGCAGTTACCGAACGGCACCTTCCCCGCCCGCAGGGGCAGGGGCGGGATGCCGTGTGTGGCCAGCGTGAGCGCGGTGTCCAGCAGGGTCGCGGCGGCGGTCACGCGGCCACCCCCAGGGCGGGGGCGAGCTGGGCGAGCGCGGCCGTGCCGATGTGCTCGGTGTAGGCGGGCGGGATCGCTTCGGTGAGTTCCTCGCGGACGTCGGTCCACGTGATCCCCATGGCGGTCTGGAGTTCCGGGACGGTCGGCTTGCCCCCGCCGTTGCCGTACGCCGCGACATACGGGCCGTCGAAGTACTCGCCGTGGCGCCACCCGCGCACCCTGCCCCGATGTGGGACGTGCGCCGGTTGCTCGATGGTCCAGCCGCCCAACTCGAAGTTGCGGTGGCGGATGACTCCGAGTCCGAACATCTCGCCGCACAGGGTGAGGTCTTTACGGATCTTCGCGCGGCCGTTGGGCTGCTCGATCACGTACGGCAAACCGGTCTCGTCGAGCAGGGCGCGCGTCGGCGCGACCAGGTCGACGTGGGTACGGCCCCACCCTCGGGAGGTGTTGGTGCCTACCGTCAGGGCGCATCCGTGCTGGCACGGCGGCGAGGCGTGCACGAACGCGTACCGGCGGATCTCGCCCGACGCGATCAGGGCGGCGAGGTAGGTGAGGGCGTCGCCCCGGTGGTAGGGGAAGGGGTAGTTCGGGCGGTCGGCGACGTCGCAGCCGTCCACGTCGAACCCCGCACGGTGGTAGCCGGTCGCGGCCCCACCGGCGCACGAGAACAGGTCCAGTAAGCGCGGCCGACGGCCGGGCACTCGCCGGAAGAGAGCGGGTTGCGTCATGCTGGGAGACCTCCAACAGGTCTGTAGTGGGCTGGTTGGCAAGGGCGGTCCCGGACTTTGGCGAGACGGGGGCCGCCCTTGGCGTAGCTAGGGGTGGGCGGGGTGCGGGGGCGTGTCGGGCGCGAAGGTGACGGTCATGGCGCCGCTGGTGGGGTGCCAGCCGTGGACGGGGATGCGCTGTTCGTGGTGGCGCTGGTCGCGGCGGTCGCAGATCAGCCGCCCGTCGGCCGTGAGTGCCCATGCGGGATCGGAGCCGTAGGCGGTGGTCAGGTCGGCGAAGGCGTCGTCACGAGTGGGGTAGTGGGCGCCGTACTCGCTGTCGGTGTTGCGTCGTCCGCAGAGGTCGCAGACGGCGATGACGCAGATGATCGTTTCGAGTGCCATCGGACGTTCTCCTGTCAGCCGTAGAACTTGTTGCGCTTGATGACGGCTTTGCGGATGTTGACCGTGGTTGCGGCGCCGTGGCGGTTGGAGCCGAGCATCTGCACGGCGATCCATCCGCCGAAGATGACGGCGGCGAGGGTGATGAGCTGGGCGGCCAGCGCGGCCAGCGCGGTGACGAACGCGGTGAGCATCAGCAGTCCGCCGCACACAGCGAGGAACCCGACGCCCCCGAGGGCGACGTTCACCGCCGTCCGGGACACGGCCAGCTTGGCGGCCACTGGTTCGGGCTGCGCGGCGGGGATGGCGTAGCCGGTGACGACGCGCCCGTCCGGGAGGACGACGCTTGCGACCGCCGGGACGGCGTGCGGTTGCACGGGAACGGGGGGCGCCGGGTACGGCACGGCGGGGGTGATCGGGGTGGGCTGGTGGACCTCGACGGCCCGCACGGCGGGCCCGTTGCCGGTGCGCTCGGGGTACATGCGGAATCCCTTCCGGTGCTTGTCGGGGGAGGCAGGGACACCCCCTGTCGGGGGCGTTGCGGAGGGGGTTTCAGGGGCGCTGACCTGCGCGCCTCCCCGCCTCCCCGCCTCCCCGATCGGGTGTTTTCGCTGATCAACGCGGGGGAGGCGTCCCGGGGAGGTGGTTGGGGAGTTCTCCCCGCCTCCCCGGGTCGGGAGGGTGCGACTCCCCGTCACTCGGAGGCGGAAGCGGAACCCTCGTTGTCGCGGTCGGCGAGCGCGCGGGCGACGTCCTCGGCCCGGACGACCATGCGGCCGTGGGACTTCTTCGGCTCGACGCCGGCCGCGTCCAGGACGCGGGTGAGGTCGCCGAACGACCACCGGCCGTAGGCGTCCTCGTTGCTCGCGGAGAGCCGCTTGATGACGTCCTGAGTGAACACCCGCTTCTCGTCGCCGAGGACGGCAAGGATGTCGGCGAGCGGGTCACGCTCCTCGCCCCGCTCGACGGCGTGCAGGGTGGTGACTCCGTCCCGGAGCGTCCTCGCCCGGTCGGCGATGGCGTGGGCGCCCTCGGTGTCGATGTAGTGCGTGCGGACCGTGAGGGATGCCTGTCCGGCCGGGATCTTGATCCCGTCGGACGCGACCACGACCGTGCCCTTGTCCAGCCCCGGACGCAGCAGGTTCGGCGCGGCCCCTCCGTCGACGGCCTTGTCACCGAGCGCCATGCGGGCCTGCGACTCGGTGCCCAGCGCGAGCGAGGCACGGGTGTGCGCGCCCTCCCGTACGAGCTTGGGGAGGTTCTGGTCGGTGGGGTCCTGGGTGCCCTGCCACATCAGCACGTTGACCGCACGCCCCTGGTTGTGGATCTTACGGACGGCGGTGAAGTACCGGGACTTGGCCTTGGAGCCGCCATAGGGGCGCTTCTCGTCGTCGACGGCCGGACACATGAACGCCACCTGTGCCTCGTCGACCAGCACGATCAGCGGCGGGAACTGCGTTCCGGGCGGGTCCTGGAGACGGCGGTTCATCTCGTCGACCGCACCCTCGACCATCTCGGTCACCTCGATCACGTGCTCATCGGTCGGGCCCTGGATCAGCACGGTGGCCAGGCCGTCGAACATGGCCCAGTCACCGGCGCCCTTGAGGTCACCCATCAGGAACTGCACCGACCGGTCCAGCGCCAGCCACAGGGCGAGCGCGCGCAGGGCGGCGGTCTTGCCCTGGTTGGACAGACCCGTGATGAGCAGGTGCCGCTGATACAGGCTGATGGCGGCGGCGTCCCCGCGCAGGTCCTGCCCCCACGGGGCGCGGCCCTTGGCGTAGTTGGCGGTCATCTTGTCGTCCGTGACCAGCGGGGACGGTCCGATCGGTTCGTCCAGGGCACCGGAGTCGGCGATCCACAGACGGACCGTGCGCGCGGCCACGGGGAGCATGATGAACACTTCGTGCTCGTGCCGGGTCAGGTTCTCGGCGAGCTTGCGGCGCCGGTTCTGCACCTCGATCGTGGACACCCCGGAAGGGAGCGTGACGTCCACCTCGACACCGCATCCGGCAATCCGGATCGGCCCGAGCATCGATGCGCCCGCGTCGCCCATCTCCTTGATGGCGTTGCGCAGCGCGGGCACCCCGAGGTCGCGCAGGGCCTTGACCACGATCGAGGGGGTGATCGGCTCACCCTCGCTCGATCGCTGGTGCTCCGGCATCGACCACGACGGGGCCGCCTTCTGGTGCGCGCCTACCGACCACAGCGCGAGCAGCGCGAGGAACGGGGCGATCGTGAGCGCGGGACCCCACACGATCTGAATGATGCGGATCAGGGTGGCGATGAAGTCGATGGTGGCGGCGAGCGGGGTGATGACGTCCGCCGGGTGCTTCGTGTTGATGGCCATGACGATCCCGAGGCCGATGAGCGCTGCAACCCCCATGCCGGTCCCGACGGCGGCGCCCTTGGCCACCTCCAGCGGGGAGTGGAGCAGGTCCATGCGGCGGTGGTGGCGTGCCTGCCGGAAGCGCTGGAGACGCTCCTCCCACTCCTCGGCAACCTCGATGTTCCCGGCCACTTCGGCGGCCCGGATCATCCGCTCATAGCGGGCTCCGGTCCGGCCGTCCCAGGTGCGACGGGCGACGATCCGGCCCCCGTTGAGCGTGTAGAGGGAGTGCCGGGCGACCGCGCGGACCACGGTCTTCGTGTTCTCGTCGGTCGCCGCCGCTTTAACCGCGCGGCCGGAGCGCACCCACAACGGCAGCCGCGAGGCGGGAGCCGGGTCGGGCACGACCGTGAGCACGGTGGGGGCATTCTCCCCGGTGGGCGGGTCGGTGGGCTTGTGGAGGTTGATGACGTTCTCGGTCATGCTGGAACTTCTCCTGACTGCCCCCTTTGGGGGCGGGATGAAGCGGAGAGCACGGGGCCGCCGTGTCCGTGGAAAGAGGCGGCGGCCCCGGTGTTGTGGCTGGTCAGAACCAGCCGGACCACTTCTTGGCCGCCTTGGCGCGGGCGGCCTCGGTGATCAGCCGCTGCCGCTCGGCGTGCAGCGCGGACAACTGGGCGGTCAGCCTCATCTCGGCTGCCGACCCGAGCGTGTCGATGCGCTGTTCGGCGCGGTCGGTGCTGCGGCCACGGCCGGCCCGGTAGGCGCCGCTGGCCAGGGCGCGGGCCATCGCCCGCCGCTCACTGCCGTTCAGCGGCCACCACTCACCCCGGCGGACCGCGTCCAGCTTCTTCTGTGTCGCCTGGATCTCGCGATCCAAGCGACGGATGTCGGCGTTACGCATGATCAGACGCTCCTCGGGTCCTGACGAAACTCGGCGGCGGCATGTCGCGCGGTGTCCCTGATGCCGGTCACCAGCTCTTCAACCCGGTCGAGCGGGACATAGATCAACCGACTCTGCGCGCCGCCGCTGATCCGCACGGCCACGGCAGGCTCGGCACGGTCGGAGCCAGCCCGCAGGATGACCGCCTCGGCGGTCAACGTCGCTGAGTCGCCGCCACGGTTGTTGATGGTGAAGCGGTAGGCCATCGGTGTCCTCTCAGGTCAGATGGTGTCGTGGCAGGGCACGCAGATTCCGAGCGAGGCAGGGATGACGTATCCGGCATCGCGCCGGCACTCGGGGCAGGTGCGGCGGGCGGTATTGGCCTTGTCGAGCGCCGCCCACCGGCCCGGCGTCATGGGCCGGACCGGTTTGGCCAGGTCGACGCGGTACAGGTAGGCGATCAGCGGCGAGCGTCCCCGGCGACGGGGGCGTTCGAGCTGCGCGGCGACGTCCTGACCGCCGGGGCGCAGGCCACGGGCCCGCAGTTGGCGGCGGGTGGCGTAGCCATCCGGGGCGAGGCGCCACCGGTAGACGGGCAGCGTGCTCATGCCGCGCCGTGCCGTCCGGGACGGCGGCCGGCCACCGACCCGAGCAGCCGCCCGAGGCGGGCCCGCCGGGGCCCGGACCGACCGGAGCGCTTCGCCGCGTACATGGCCTCATCGGCACGGCGCAGCAGTGCGGACAGGTCCTCACCCGGATGATCCCCGGCCCGCACCCACCCCAGCGAGACCGTGGTGTGCACGTCGGGGGCGGTGTCGACCGGCCGGGCCAGCACACGGGCGAGGGTGTGCAGCCGGTCGGCCATCGTCCCGTCGCGGTCGATGACCACGGCGGCGAATTCGTCACCGCCGAGCCGCCCCGCGACCCCGCCGGGGGCGGCGCTGTGGGCGAGGCGGGCGGCGACCGTGGCGAGCAGCAGGTCACCGGCGGCGTGGCCGTGGGTGTCGTTGATCTGCTTGAAGTGGTCGACGTCCGCCAGCACCACCACGGCGCGCGGATCGCGCAGCAGGCGGCGGGCGCGGTGGGTGAACGCGTCCCGCGTCCACAACGCGGTGAGCGGGTCACGGCGGGCCGTGGTCAACCGGCCGTGCAGCCACCGGGCGTGGACCGCCCAGCCGAGAGCGGGCACGGCCGGTAAGAGCGCGGCGAGGGTGCTCACGGCGCCACCACCTGAGTGGCGCGTTCGGCGAGCAGGGCGTCACGCAGCATGCGGGCGTTGGCGGGCGAGGTACGCAGGGCCCGGCGGATGCCCTCCCCGGTCACCTCAGCGTCCGCCCACCCGGCCGTCGCCCTCCGCGCTTCCGCCAAGAGCTGTTCAGGCGTGCGGCGGGTGCGGGTCGACTTCGCGGCGACCGGGACACGACCCGTCGCCCGGCGTCGAGGGGTCGACGCGGCCGGGACCGAACGAGCAGGCGGCGGGGCGATCGGGACCGGTCGCGCCGCCGGGACGACGGCGGGCATCGGCTTCATGCCGCCGCCCGACTTGCCCAGGTCGACCGGCGCCGGGTCGGGCACCACAAGCCGTGTCACCACGACCGTGGGCGTGCTCGATACAGGCTGGTCAGAGGTAGACCGTTCTCGACTACTTCCGGTCGATTCCTCCGCATTCGCGGCCGGGGCGGGGAGTGCGGCGGCGGTGCCGAACATCGACGCGAGAGCAGCGTCCGCGCCCTCCGTGACTCGCTGGCGCTGCACGTCCAGCAGACTCGATCCCAGCGCGGTGTCTCCGACTCCGACCTTGCGGGCGAGCCGCCATGACTTGCGCTCCGAGAGCCACTTGACCCGATCACTCGGGTGGTGGACGGCGCGGGCGCGGTGGTAGGCGAGGGCCTGCACGATGTCGGCGGTGCGCTGCTCGTGCTCGGCGTCCCGGCCGTCGGTGTGCACCACGATCCGCCGGGCCAGGAACGCCATGCCCTCAGCGGACACCGACATGCCCAGCGGAGTCAGCGCGTAGATGACGGTGCGGCCGGGGTCGGGTGCCGCCATGGCGCCCATGGAGGCGGCGGCGGCCGGCAGTGCCCACAGACCGGCGCGGATGATGCGCGGGGACGACTGCCCCAACAGCGTCAGGCCGAGCAGGACCAGGGCGAGAACGGCCGTGGCACCCTCACCGGCACCCAGGGCGCCCAGGGCAGTGCCGGTGCCGTAGGCGTGCCCGATGTTGCTGTACGTGCCGATCCCGCCGACCACACCAGTGGCAAGCATCGGCACGAACGCGGCGGTCAGGACACCGATCTGCACCTTGTTCAGGGAACGGCCCTCGCTCATGCCGCACCTCCGAGCGCCAGCACCACGGCGAGCACGAGCAGGGCGCCGCCGGCGCGGGTCAGGTCGACCGCGCGGCGCAGGCACGTGAACTTGACCACCGCGAGCCGGGACAGGTTGGCGATGTCGGCGGCGAGGTCCGTCGACAGGCTCTCGGTGATCTGCTCGGGGGTCAGGGTCGCCCACAACGGAAACCCGTGACCGCCGTTCAGGTTCGGCCGCACCGACGTCAGCAGCACACTCGCCGCACCGACCAGCAACGCCATGCCCAGCACGCCGACCACAACGGCCGGGGCGTTGAGCGGGAGGGCACTGCCGATGGTCCAGGCGCCGGCCAGGACCGCGCCGACGAACGCCAGCAGCAGCGCGGTCTTGTTGTCTGTCCGTGCGATCTCCGCCCGTACTTCGGCGTGTGCAGCGGTCAGGGTCTGTCCGGTCGGGGTGCTCATGCGGCACCGCCGGGCAGGCTCGTGCCGGTCGTGCGGTTGACCAGGGCCAGCCGGGCGGCGAGCGCGCGGCGGCGGGCCCGGCGGATACGCCGCCCGTCCAGCTCGGAGGGGGTGCGGTCCAGGGTGGCGATGTGTGCGTCCAGCAGGTCGACGTCCGCCAGGATGACGGGCATCTCCTGCTCGATCGCGTCCAGCTCGGCGTCCGTCGGTTCCATCCACGGAGCGAACGCGGTAACAGCGTCCTGAAGCGTGACGATGTGGTCCATGGGTCGTGGTCTCCCTTGCAGGTGAAACGGCCCAACAGCGGTCCCGGGTCTAGCCACCCGGGGCCGCGCGCCGTTGTTGATGAAGCCGCGTATCAGGCACGGCACGGCCGCTGGCAGCGGCCAAAGTGCCCCGGACCGGTCTCGAACCGGTCAGGCTGCCGTACGGGGCACGCCGGTCTTCTCCGCCTTGTTTCCGACCCCTTCGGGCAGGCGGACCACGGGTTACCGGCAGTTCCCTGTGTGGAGTTGTCAACCAGCGGCCGCTTCCTTCGTACTCACCCTCGCGGGCTTTCCTCCGTGCGATGCAGTACCTGTTTTACAGGTACTGCATATAGTCCCGTCAAGTACGGCGGCGCAATCTCTTGGTCTCGCGTCGGGACGTCTTGACGTACCCTCAGGATCGCCGCAGGTCAGGGGAGTTGGTTACCTCACGCGTGGACAGCTCTGGGACTTCTGGATACGGTCAAGAAGTCCCTAGACGTCCCACCGGGGGTGAAGATGCCGAACGAGCGCTTACGAACCGCTCTCCTCGCCCGTGGCATGACCGTGCAGAGCCTCGCTGAGGCGATCGAGGTGAGTCCCAAGACGGTCGAACGCTGGATCACTCAGGCCAAGGTGCCGTACCTGCGTCATCAGTACGCGACGGCGGCAGCCCTCAAGGTCGACGTGACCGCACTGTGGGACAACGGTCGGACCGTCGACAGTGCGACCGATCTGACCAAAGCGGAGATTGCGACTGTCTACCCGCATCGCCACACGGTGCCGGCTGGCCTTTGGCGAGAGCTCTACGGACGTGCTGAGCGCAACCTAGACGTCCTCGTTTACTCGGGACTCTTCCTGTCCGAAGATCCGCTCTTCCACGACCTTGTAAAAGCGAAGGTGGAAGCCGGGGCGCGGGTGCGCATCATGCTCGGGGACCCGGGATGCGCGGCCGTCCGGCAGCGCGGCGTTGACGAGGGGCACCAGATCATGGACGGCAAGATTCGCAACGCGCTCATGCTGTATCGGCCGCTCATGCGGAGCCACCCGGACATCGGCTTCCGGTTGCACGACTCGACGCTGTACAACTCGATCTACCGGGCAAATGACGAGATGCTCGTCAACCCGCACGTCTACGGCCTCGGCGCCTTTATGGCGCCCGTACTGCACCTGCGGCGACTCCCCGGCGGGAGTCTTTTCGACACGTATGCGAAGAGCATCGATCACACCTGGGACAACGCACGCCCGATCACTGATCAGGACGTCACTAGCATCACGGGAGCCTGAGCATGGGACGCATCGACTACCTGCACGACCCGGACGCCCCGCCGGCCAACTCGGTGGTGCCGTCCGTTGTTGCTTTCGTCCAGAACGACGCGGGGCAAGTGCTGATGATCCAGCGTTCTGACAACGGCAGGTGGGCCCTGCCCGGGGGTGGTCACGACGTGGGGGAGTCCATCAGTGACACGGTGGTGCGTGAGGTCTGGGAGGAGACCGGCATCAGGGCGGAAGTGGTCGATGTGTCCGGCCTCTACACAGACCCCGGGCACGTCATGCAGTACGACGATGGTGAAGTCCGTCAGCAGTTCAGCATTTGCTTCCGGGCCCGGCCGGTCGGCGGCGACCTTCGTACGAGCAACGAGACGACTCAGGTCCGCTGGATTGACCCGGCGGACCTGGTGACGCTGGACGTGCACCCCACGATGCGGCTCCGGATTGAGCACGCTATGGACCGGACGCGCACAGTGCCTTACATCGGCTGACGCTTGGCGGCGGCGGCCCGTTCGAGGACGCGGCATGTGCACGCGAGGATCTCGGGTTCGGCACGCCGGATGAACCGGCCGATCAGACTGTCCGGCCCATAGCGCCCGGTGATTTCGTTGATCCGGTCCACGGGGTTGGTCGGCGTGCCGTCCGGGGTCGTGTTCATGTCGCAGTAGCAGAGCGCATCGTTCAGGTGCTCGCTCTCACGGGGAAACTCCCCGTCCAGCTCAGCACGCAAGCCGCGCGCATCAGCCTCAAGCCATGAACACGAGTGATGGGCGACAAGGTTGACGATCCGCTCGTCAGCATCGGCCACGTCCCGGAGATACCTTGCGCCGTCCAGAGGATGAAAGCCCGTCTTGGCCAGATCCGGCGCGTAGCCGATGTCATGCAGAACCGCCGCGGCCTCCAACAGGTCCGCATCCTGATCGAGGATGAGCGCGATGGTGCGCGCCCTCTCAGCGACCCCCAGGCAGTGTTTCCAGCGTCGCGGCAGCGGCTCAGCGAGCAGCGACTCAGCCAGGGGATAGGCCCACTCAGTCAACGTCGACAAGCTACGAACGCCCCTCTCGCGCCGGCATGGCGCGGACCGTCCGCGCCCTGCCCTGCCCTCCACCCGCCAGCACGCCGGCGGCTTCCAGCTTCTCCAGCGCCTTGGTCACGGTCGGACGTGACACCCCGAACCGCTCGGCCAGCACGGAAGCACTCGGGAACGCTTCCCCTGCTTTGAGTCCCTCAGTCACGATGATCTCGGCAACCCGCTGATCGAGCGGGCGCCGGTCGACTCGCGCCCCGGCGCGTACGACGCGCCACCGCTCGCCCGGTACCGGCTCGGCCACACCCTCCTGACGCAGCACGCCGAACGCACGGAGGGCGACCCCCCGCGAAACCTTATGGTCGCGCATGACCTCAGCCAGAGACGGCAGCTCCGCCATGTCCGGGTCGTCCTCGATCTGCCTCTTCATGGAGTCGGCAATCTTTAGGAAGGTTCCCCGAGGGTTGACCTGCTGCGACACTCGCTCTCCCTTTCTGCTCGCCCATCGTCGCCCCAAGGCTCCCACGACTCACCACCGCCGCGCGGAGGGGGCCGGATGGCGACGCAACCGGCGCAGGTCAGGTGCCAATCTAGGGTTCGAGTCGCTTGCAATGCAGCGACGTGTTTCACCGGGAAGATTCATCTGAAACACCCTCGGCACCGATAGAATCAGCTAGAGAGTTAAAAAGGACATCGACGCTAGAACGCTGAATGACTACCTCGCGGCTTACGCTTGCAGATGCGTCCACGATAGGAAACAGGGGTTCGTCAGGGATATACGGTTCTTCCGCGTCCTCCCATACCTTGAGAGCCTTTCTGGCTTCCGGGAATGTGCACCCAAACAGATCTTCGAGTACTCCGACGGTGGCATCAAACTCGAAGGGAATGTCTTCGATGCGACTAGTAAGCTCCTCATCAAGAGACTCGATATCCAAGCAGGAGTCGGCGTACTCCGTGAACCCTAGTTCTGAGAAAATCTCGGGGTGGCTAATCACCGCATCATAGATGTCATCAACGAGCTGAACTTCAATTACCCTGCCTGCAACTTGCCCCTCCCACTCACCCCAGACCTGCACCATGGCGAGCCGAAGGCCGTGCACGATGTCGCCGTATGGGTGAGGGAATACCCTGTGCCTTGTTAGGTCAATGAAGACATGCAACATCTGAGAGAGGGCATCCAAAATCTCAGCGTAGGACTCGACCTTGACTCTATCAAGCAGCGAAAATAGATTGGGCATGCTAGCTTCAAACCAGCATTCGAGTTCATACGCGTCCATATCCGGAGCTGCGTACCTATCGATTTGATAGATAAGAACTCGCGTGAGCGTCTGAAACGCTTCCACGAAAAGAATCTGGGGAAGGGGGTCACGGAAGTCGCCACGCACTTCATCGAGCTTTTGTGCCCACAGTTGCCTAAGCGTCTTCACTAGCGATTCTGTACACCCATCGAGCGATTCCCGCAGAGAAACCGAATCGAGAGTGAAGAGTGTTTGCTGCTCTACAACCTCGGGAGGTCTACCACGCTCACACATAATTGTTAGATCTTCGACGGTGGCAGAATTCCTAATCACATCCAGGCACGCTAGAGGCTCACGAGACAAGTGGTTGACTAGAAAGTCTCGCTGACTAGGGTCGGTAACGTTTAGCAGTTCAATTTTTGCCACGAATGAGCGGTCTATCCATGAGCCTACCAAGCGGCTGATCGCATTTTTCAATTCGGTAACTGGGTGGGTCTTTAGTCGCCTGACGATCTGATCGCGATCAACTCCTCGAGAATCAGAAACTGCCAGGACGGACAGTAGGAACTGCTCGAAGGTGGACAAGGAAATGAATGACCGCTGCCAGATCTGGTGAGGATCATTCAAGGCTTCCTTGAGTGCGTCAACAACTTGCCGTCCCGAAGTGAAATCCCGCCTCGCGGTGATGAGTTCAATGATTCGGGGTGAGTAGTTGGCATGAAGAGACACGTTGACCCACCAGTTTCCTGCGGCCAACTCTGCCCTGATCTTCTGGTCATCGATCGCGGCATTTATGTGGTTGAAGAGAATCCGAGCTCTTACTTCAGAGGGGAGACGTTCAACCCGTACAACTGACGTGGAGATATTTTCAAAAATTCGGTTCGCGGAGTCGCTAGTACGCAATAGGTCGTGCAAGATGAGCGACCTAGTGGTGATGACGGCGACCTTGTCACGAGAATTTTCTGAACGAGAATCTGTGCACTTCTCAACGATGGACGCCAAAAATTCGGCGAAGTCTCTATCGTAGTGGCTTGCCCCATGATCATGGAGCTGTGTCTGACCCCAAGCGTCGTCGAAGAAGAAAATTGTGGGTACGTCATCCTCGAGCCACTCCCACCAGCTATCGACGGTGCGCGGGTCGACGATTACGCGGTAGCCGCGGTGCCACCATTGAAGAAGCAGGTACTCTGCTGTCGCCGTTTTTCCTGCCCCCGGAGATCCGCTGATCACCGCGATTCCGGTGGATTCCAGTGCTTCCTCAGCCCTATCGCAGGCGTCATGGTGAACAAACCTAAGATAGTTGCGCTGAATTCTGCGTACCCTGGATTCCCCCCGCAGGAAGACGCCACCGCGCAACATCTCCTGTATCGCCATTGAGGACTTAAGCCACAGCTTGAAATGGCGACGTTCCAAATCGCTATGCTGAGAAAGGATCGAGTTTAACCATCCTCGGCCGTGAACCTCAACCTCTTCCGCGACCCCGGAAAGCGCGGTTAGTAATCTATCTTCAAGCAAAGGCGAGAGTTCGGCGGTAGTGATGAAAGAATAGTGTTGTATAGTCGACCCCGAGGATAGGAGCTTTTCCTTCTCTTTCTTTGCGTAAGTTATAAGGCGCCCGCTCTTGGCGTCTGGAGTATGCTTGCACTGTGCGATTTTTAGCCCGTTTCTCGTACGGGCCCGCAGGTCGATCCCGCCATCACGCCCGATGGCATAGGTGGAATATACAATATCTTCATGCCTGGATAAAAGGTCACGTGCCAATACTTCAAAGTCATAGGGTGATAGCTCTTTGAAGTCATAGTCGGGCGAGCTCATCTAGTTGACGCCTCCCGGTGCGCAGTGGCTGTCTCGTCGTCTGCTAAGACGTTGCCCGTTATGTGACTCATCCGAACGGCGATGGCAACCAGGTGTCCGCACCGCTCTGCTGTGACGCCTATCTCAACGCCGCGCCCGGTGCCGATCTTGCGCCGCGACTCTGATCATGCTGACTCCCCCAGGTGTCCCCCGGCAGCAGCCAGGATACGGAAGAGCGCAGGTCATTGGGGGCGAAATGAGCCCGCTGGTAAATCTGCCGGGCGCCTGGGCTGGGCCGTCACTGGGCCGTCCGAGGGTGGCCGGCGGCGACCAACAACGACAGACAACGACGACGTTCCGGCTGGTCAGAGCGACCCTGCGAACAGGGCTCCAAGGCAGCGGCGCCGCAACATCACTTCTTCGACGTGTGATCCCACCGGGCCGGGCCGCTCGCCCGGTCCCCCCGGCCCGACGGCCGACGGCGCGCACGAGGGCCGCTACCCCTGACCCGGGGTGGCGGCCCTCGGCGTCTGCGCGCCCGGCACGCGGCGGCCCAGCAGGCACCCCCGCGGGGTCCGGACGCCTCCGTTCCCCTTTTCTCGGGGTGGGGGCGGCGCCGTATCGTCGTTCTGTTCGGACGGTCGGCCGGGGAGACGGGGGCGCGGGATGAGTGGGCAGGACGGCGAGGAGCGGGAGTTCGATCTGCGGTGGGCCGACGGGGCCGCGTACAAGGAGCCCTCGGCGCGGGCCCGGATGCTGGCCGCGCGGTGGAAGGAGAACCCTCCCGGGCCGCAGCCCTTCCGGGCGGGGCCCGATCCGGTGGGCCCGCGCCGGTCGTCGTGGCTGTCCACGGTGATCGTCCTCGGGACCGTCGCCGTGATCGTCGTCGCGCTGGGGTGGGCGCGGTTCCGGGCGCCGTACTAGGCGGGCCCGAGGGATGCCGGCCGCGGGGTGCGGGACGGGCTCGCCACGAAGCGGGCGGGCGGTTGCGGAACCGGTCTGAGCTGCGGCGATCCACAGGCACCTTTTGCAGCTCCTAGGGCTGATCGCAACCACTTCATGGGCGTGGCCGGGTGCACACTGGACGGTGGGACGAGTGCCTGACTGCGGGGTGATCGAGATGCAGAGCCGCTTCCGGAGCGATCGGCGCCTGACGGTGCGGATGGGGGTCACCCTGTTCCTGCTCGGGCTCCTGTACGTGGCGTTCATGGCCGCGCTGATCGTGTTGCTGAAGTCCTGGGTCCTGGTCGTCGTGATCGCGGCGGTCCTGCTGGGCTGCCAGTACTGGTTCTCCGACCGGATCGCGCTGTTCGCCATGCACGGGCGGGTCGTGGAGCGCGAGGAGTACCCCGAGCTGCACGGCGTCATCGACCGGCTGTGCGCCGTCGCGGACATGCCGAAGCCGGTCGTCGCCGTCTCCCAGATGGACATGCCGAACGCGTTCGCCACCGGGCGCAACCCGAACAACGCCGTGATCTGCGTGACCAGCGGGCTGCTGCGCCGTCTCGACTCCTCCGAGCTGGAGGGGGTGCTCGCGCACGAGCTGTCGCACGTGGCGCACAAGGACGTCGCCGTGATCACCGTCGCCTCGTTCCTCGGCGTGATCGCGGGGCTGATGGTGCGGTTCGCGTTCTACTCGTCGATGTTCCGCGGCCGCAAGGACCAGAACACGCTGGCCGTCTTCGCCGCCGTGCTCGGGGTCTCCGCCGCCGTCTACGCGCTCAGCTTCCTGCTGATCAGGGCCCTGTCCCGGTACCGGGAGCTGGCCGCCGACCGGTCCGCCGCCCTCCTCACCGGACGGCCCTCGGCGCTGGCGTCGGCGCTCACCAAGGTCAGCGGCGACATCGCCCGCATCCCCAGCAAGGACCTGCGCACCGCCCAGGCCTTCAACGCCTTCTACTTCACCCCCGCGCTGGGCAAGGAGCCCGGCATGGCGCGGCTGTTCTCGACCCACCCGCCCCTGGAGCAGCGGCTCGACCAGCTCGGGCGGATCTCCGCCGAGCTGGGTGAGGCGGCGACCCCCGGAAAGGCGTGAGCATGGGGTTCCTGGACATTCTGCTGGGCCGGACGAAACCGGCCCTGCCGGATCTCGACCAGCTCTTCGCGCTGCCGTCGGCGGCCGTGACCCTGGAGGCCGCGGCCGGTTTCACGCCCACCGGGGACGGCGCGGTCTGCTTCGCGACGGTCGAGGGCTCGGCCTTCGAGCAGACCCACCGCGAGGTCCAGGCCCTGCTCGACGCGGACGCGGAGCGCGACGGGCCGCCGGTGGAGCTGCGCCAGGACGAGTACGGGTACTCCTGGCTGGTCTCCCACCGCTCCCCCGAGCAGCTCCCGATGCTGGTCAACGACCTGCACGCGGTGAACAGCTCGATGGAGGTCAACGGTTTCGGACCACAGCTCCTGTGCTCGCTGGCCGGGTTCCAGGACCGGGCGGGCCGGTCGATGGCGCTGGTCTACCTGTACAAGCGCGGCACCTTCTACCCGTTCGCGCCGCTGCCCGGGGGCGGACAGCGCCGGGACAACGCGCTGGAGCTGCGGGTGAAGGCCGCGCTCGGGGAGGACCTGCGGATGGAGCAGGACCTCAGCCGGTGGTTCCCGGTGTGGGGCGCGCCCGGCCTCTGAATCCGCCCGCCCTCCGAACCCGCCCGGCCTCTGAACCCGCCCGCCCTCCGAACCGGCCCGGCCTTCGATCCCGCCCGCCCTCCGAACCGGCGCGGCCTCCGAACCGGCCCGCCCTCTGCACCGGCGCGGCCCCCTGCACCCGTCCGGCGTTCGGCCGCCCGGGGACGCCCGGACCCGTCCGGCGTTCAGCCGCCCGGGGGCGCCCGGACCCGTCCGGCGTACAGCCGCCCGGGGGCGCCCCACCCGGACCCGTCCGGCGTTCAGCCGTCCGGGGACGCCGGGAGCACGCCCGCGGTGACGGCCGCGCCGAGCGCCGCGTGGTCGGCGGCGGTCTGGTCGGCGTACCGGAGCGCGAAGTCGGCGACGGCCTGGTCGAAGGTGTCGGAGCCGCCCAGGTACGCGGCGATCGCGATGCGGTCGCCCGAGCGGGCGTGGGCCCGCGCCAGGACCGTCCCGCACAGCCGCGCGTACCCCAGCAGGTCGGGCGGGCTCATCCCGGCGACCTCGGCGGAGCCCTTCATGTCGCGCAGCTGGCGCCAGTAGAACGACCGGCCCTGGGGTCCCGTCGTCCAGCCGAGGAAGATGTCGCCCGCCGCCTGGAGCAGCCGCTGCCCGGCCACCACCCGGCGGCCCGGGTGCACGTAGGGGCCGGACGGCAGGTGTTCCTCCAGGACGGACCGGCCGGCCTCCTTGATCTGGAGGAAGAGCGGGTCGTCGCCGTCCCGTCCGGCCAGGAGGACGATGAAGCAGCGGGTGCCGACGCTGCCGACGCCGACGACCTTGCGGGCCGCGTCGACGAACCGGTAGCGGTCCAGGAGCAGGCGGCGCTCCTCGGCGAGGGTGGACCGGTAGTCGCTGAAGATCTTGCGCAGCGCGGCCATGTCGGAGATGCCCGCGGGTTGCAGGAGCGGCGGGTCGCGGATGATGCGGCGGCGCCCGTCGACGGTCTCGGTGAGCTTGCCCAGCGCCTGGATGCTGGTGCGGCGACGGGCCCGGGTGAGGCTGGCGGCGACCTCGCGGCGGCGGCGCGCGGAGCGGGCCAGCGCGGGCAGGCTCCCGGCGTCGACGCGCTCGTACCAGACGGCGAGCTCGCCGAGGCCCGCCAGGTGGCGCATGCCGGTGCGGTAGGCGGCGACGGTGGCGACGACCGTCCGGCGGACCTTGGCCTCGGGGTGCCCGTTCTCCCGTGCGGCGACGGCCACGGAGGCGGCGAGCCGGGCGACGTCCCACTCGAAGGGGCCGGGGAAGGTCTCGTCGAAGTCGTTGAGGTCGAAGAGGAGGGTGCGTTCCGGTGAGGCGTAGAGGCCGAAGTTGAGCAGGTGGGCGTCGCCGCAGAGCTGGACGGTGAGTCCGGTGTGCGGGCGGGACGCGAGGTCGGCGGCCATCACGGCGGCGGCGCCGCGCAGGAACGCGAACGGCGACACCGCCATCCGCCCGTACCGGATGGGCAGCAACTCGCCGAGCCTGTCCCGCCCCTGGCGTTCGAGGACGGCGACGGGGTCGCGGCGGCCGACGGGGGCGAGCCAGTCGGCGTGCGCGGAGCGGCGGACCCGTTTGCGGGCGGCCCTGCCGCGCTCGGCGCGTCCGGCGGGCGTGCTCACGCCCGCCACCGCCGTCCGCCCAGGACACCTCGTCTCCGTCGCCGTCCCATCGGACCTCCCGCCGCGCGCCTCCTGTCCGCAGTCAAGGCCGCGGGGACGGCGGGCGCACGCCGGGCCCGCCGTCCGGGTGAGCCGGTGGCGGGGACGGCGGGGCGCGGAAGGGCGTGGGTCAGCGGGAGTAGCGCATCAGGGCCCGCACCATGTGGCACGTGGTGACCGACGGCGGGCGTACGCCGATCAGTTCGGCGGCGCCGCGGATCGTCTCGTCACGGGCCTGGACGGGCAGGTAGACGCCCAGGTCGAGCAGGGCGATGGCGAGCCGCATCGCCTTCAGGCGGCGGTTGTGGTCGAGGTACCACTCGCGCGGCCGTCCGGCGGGCAGCGGCCGCTTCGGCACGGGGGCGTACGGCAGGTCGAGCGGCAGCGGGTGCCGGACGGTGGACTGGGTGGGCGACGGCTTCGGTGTCAGCGCGGCTGCGGGCACGGGCGTCCTCCTGTTGCGGTCAGGGTGCGGGCCGGGCACGGCGGCCGGATCGGCTTCGACGCACCCGGCGATCGTCTCGAACACTTCCTCCATTCTACTGCCCGCCACTGACAATCGGGGGGTCCACAGAGGGGGTAAATCGCCTGGTGAGGGCGGGAGTTGCAGGCATTTCCCAGCAGCAAGACGCACCCCAGGAGACGCGCCGATAAATCGAACACCCACGATTCGCGTGCCGTCGTGCGGTGGAGTCGGGGGCGTCGCCGGGCGGCGGCGTCCCGCACCGGACCACGAACCTCTGAAGTCGCTCAAATCATCTGCCGAGCGCCCGCCGACCGGGCGACCATGGCGGGTGTGATGAGCATCCTGAGACCGAGCGAGAAGTCGGACGTCGTGCTGGTGATCCGGGAGGCCGGACCGATCGCCGCGGCCCTGCGCGCCGCGCTGGACGGCGCGGCGCCCGAGGAGCGGGCGGGGCTCGAACGCGCCGTCGCCCTCGCCGAGGCCGCGGCGGGCGTCAGCGACGACCGGGTGCGCGCCGACTGGGTGCGGGCGCGGCTGGCCGAGGCCGGGTACGACGGCGAGATCGACTCCGTCAGGGCGGTGCGCGCGCTGCGCCAGGCGGAGCCGCGGCTGACCCTGCTGGCCGCGGTGCAGCTCCAGAAGGCGGCTCTGGCCCACCCGGAGTGACCGACCGCCGACCGGTCGGCGTCCTCCCCCGTCCCGACCGGTCGGTGCCCGCTCCCGCGGCGACGCGCGGCGGCACGGGGGGGCACGGGGGGCACGGGGGGGGCCGCGCACCGCGTACCGCCCGTCCGTCATCCGGCCGCAACTCTCCTGTGACATAAGCCACTTCAGCTCCCTGTGGGTCGGCTGAGCAACTCCGTTCGGTATCCCGTACCTAGCGACGTACGCTCCCCGATCCCTTGAGGAGGCGCGCATGTCGCGCAGGAGAACGCTCGGCACGAAGAAGACGGTCGCCCTGCTCGTGGGCGCGGCCGCGGTCGCCGGAGGCGGCGCCTTCGCCATGGCGAGCACCTCGAACGCCTCGCAGAGCCCGCGGACGCTGTCCGCCGCGGACTCCGTCGTCTGCCAGGGCCTCGCCACCGCCCTCGGCAACAACCAGTCGTTCATCGACGGGCAGCGGGCCGCGCCCGACGCGCAGTCCGAGGCCCGGATCGCGAACCGGGAAGCGGTGATCGCGCAGATCAAGGTCCAGCAGCAGGCGTCCGGTTGCGCAGTTGGGGAGTCGGCTCAGGACTCCCAGCCCGCGCAGCCGTCCCAGCCCGCCCCGCAGGACCAGGGGTCGCAGGGCGGTCAGCAGACCGCGCAGCCCCCGGCGCAGTCCGCGCCCGCCGCGCCGGACGCGCCCGCCGGTTCCGCGCAGCAGGTGTGCGTGGGCTCGACCGTCACCCTCTCCGGGGAGGGCGGCGCGCCCGCCGCGTCCAGCAACCAGTTCCCGGCCGGGACGACGCTGAAGGTCACCAACCTGGACAACAACAAGTCCACGACGGTGAAGGTCACGTCGGTCTCCGGGAGTTGCGCGCTGCTGAACGACGCGGCCTTCGAGCAGGTGCGGGAGCCCGGCAAGTTCCTGATCCGCCGGGCCCTGATCGAGAAGGTGGGGTGAGGTCCCGGGACGCAGTCGACCGGTGAGCCATGGATCCCGCCGTTCCCGGCCAGGAACGGCGGGATCCGTGCGTACGGGGCCGCACCGCGTGAATCGGGCCACATCGCCACCGGGTAACACGGGGTTCATCTTCGGGCAATGGCCGGGAAATCGCCTGTTGACAGGCTGCCCGGCATCGAACGCGGCGCCCAGGGCGCCGCAGCGCCGCGTCATCCGCGACCGCGCCCAGAGACACCCCGAAGGATGTGGCCCCGTGAGCTTCAAGGCTGAGTACATCTGGATCGACGGCACCGAGCCGACGGCCAAGCTCCGTTCCAAGACGAAGATTCTTGACGACTCAGCCAAGGGCGCCGACCTGCCGATCTGGGGCTTCGACGGCTCCTCGACCAACCAGGCCGAGGGCCACGCCTCGGACCGCGTGCTCCAGCCGGTCTTCACCTGCCCCGACCCGATCCGCGGCGGCGACGACGTCCTGGTCCTGTGCGAGGTGCAGAACACCGACTTCACGCCGCACGTCTCCAACACCCGTGCCGCGCTGGCCGAGGTGGCGCAGCGGTTCGCCGCGCAGGAGCCGGTCTTCGGCATCGAGCAGGAGTACACGTTCTTCCAGGACGGCTACCCGCTCGGCTTCCCCAAGGGCGGCTTCCCGGCCCCGCAGGGCGGCTACTACTGCGGTGTCGGCGCCGACGAGATCTTCGGCCGCGACGTCGTCGAGGCGCACCTGGACAACTGCCTCAAGGCGGGCCTGGCGATCTCCGGCATCAACGCCGAGGTCATGCCGGGCCAGTGGGAGTTCCAGGTCGGCCCCGTCTCCCCGCTGGAGGTCTCCGACCACCTGTGGGTGGCCCGCTGGCTGCTTTACCGCACCGCCGAGGACTTCGGCGTCTCCGCGACGCTCGACCCCAAGCCGGTGAAGGGCGACTGGAACGGCGCGGGCGCGCACACCAACTTCTCCACCAAGGCGATGCGCGAGGGCTACGACGCGATCATCACCGCGTGCGAGTCGCTCGGCGAGGGCTCCAAGCCGCTCGACCACGTCAAGAACTACGGCGCGGGCATCGACGACCGCCTGACCGGCCTGCACGAGACGGCCCCGTGGAACGAGTACTCCTACGGCGTCTCCGACCGCGGTGCCTCGGTCCGCATCCCGTGGCAGGTCGAGAAGGACGGCAAGGGGTACATCGAGGACCGCCGTCCCAACGCCAACGTCGACCCGTACCTGGTGACCCGGCTCATCGTGGACACCTGCTGCACGGCGCTGGAGAAGGCCGGGCAGGTCTGATCCGTCCCGGTCCACCGCAGGGGCGTCCGCCACGACGGCGGGCGCCCCTGCGCGTCGTCCCCGGGCGGGACGGCGGCCGGTTCGCGCCGAGAAGGCGTCCAACCCGTGAGAGGAGGGTCCTGTCCCGGGCCGCCGTCTGCTTCAATGGGCTCATGGCCAGCTTCCAGCAGTGCGGTGCGACGGGTCGCCATGACCTGGAGCCGTTCTGGCCTTCCCGTCAGCACCACGACTTCGACCGGGTGTGTTGCCGCGCGACGAACGCGCCGGCCCTCTGACGCCGTAACCCCGGTCTTCGGCCGACGCGACACGACGTACGTCCCTCGACGGACCCCGACCACGAACTCGGGGCGTCGAACCTCCCGACGAACTCCTCGCGCGAAAGAGCTGACGTCTCATGGCGACCACTCGTTCTCTCTCCTCCGCCGCCCCCTCCCCCGTCTCCCCGGCGACCGCCGCCCGGCACCGGCTGCGCGCCGTCGACCGTGACGAGACCGTCGACGTGACGGACTTCCTGCCGCCGGGCGCCACCTGGCTGCCCGCGCCGCAGCACACCCTGCCGACGCTGCCCGGCCAGCCGCCGATGATCGGCTACCTGGTCCTGGTCCCCGCCGACCAGCGGCCGCCGTTCCCGCCGGTCGCGGTGGTCGAGCCCGCCGCCACCGAGCCCGCCGACGCCACCGAGCCCGCCGACGCCGCCGGGACCGGCGACCCGCTGGTGCGCATCGACACCGTCCGGCGCACCGTCTCGGTCGACGGACGCCCCCTCGACCTCACCTACCTGGAGTTCGAGCTGCTCGCCCACCTGGTCGAGCACCCGCACCGGGTGCACACCCGCGACCAGTTGGTGACCACGGTGTGGGGCTACGGGCACGTCGGCGACGGCCGCACGGTCGACGTCCACATCGCCCGGCTGCGCCGCAAGCTGGGCGCCGAGCACCGCCGCACCATCCAGACGGTCCGCCGGGTCGGCTACAAGTACACGCCGCCGACGGGGCGTTGACGCCCGCCCCGGGCCGGTCCGCCGGTGCCGGGAGGTACCCCGGGGGTCTGCCGTCGGCAGATCCCCGTTCCCCGTCCGGCTCCCGGCGGGCAGAGTCCTCCCCATGAGGCTTCTGGTGCTGGGCGGGACGGAGTTCGTGGGACGGGCCCTCGTGGCGGGCGCCGTGGGGCGCGGCTGGGAGGTGACCGTCCTCAACCGGGGACGGCGGCCCGCCCCGGCCGGGGCGCGGACCCTGCGCGGTGACCGCACCGCCCCCGGCGGCCTCGGCTCCCTCGACGCGGGCGGCCCCTGGGACGCCGTCGTCGACACCTGGAAGGGCGCCCCGCGGGTGGTGCGGGACGCGGCCAGGTCCCTGCGCGGGCGGGCCGGACGGTACGCGTACGTGTCCAGCTGCTCGGTGTACGCCTGGTCGCCGCCCGCCGGGTACACGGAGGACGCGCCCCTCGTCGGGGGCGCGAGCGCGGACGCCGACGCCACCGACTACGCGCGGGACAAGCGGGGCGGTGAGCTGGCCGTGCTGGACGCCTTCGGCGCGGACCGTTCGCTGCTGGTGCGGGCCGGGCTGATCCTCGGCCCGCACGAGAACGTCGGCAGGCTGCCCTGGTGGCTGACCCGGGTCGCGCGCGGCGGCCCGCTGCTCGCGCCGGGCCCGCGCGCGCTGCCGCTCCAGTACGTGGACGCGCGCGACCTCGCCGGGTGGACCCTTGACGCGCTGGAGCGCGGGACGAGCGGGCCGTACAACCTGATCAGCGAGCCGGGGCACACCACCATGGGCGGGCTGCTCGACGCCTGCGCGGCGGTGACGGGCGCGCGGCCCGAGTTCGTCTGGACCCCGCCGCGGGCCGTGCTGGACGCCGGGATCTCGCCCTGGACGGAGCTGCCGGTGTGGGTGGCGCCGGGCAGCGCGGAGCACGACGCGCTGCACTCGGCGGACGTCTCGCGCGCGGTCGCGGCCGGGCTGGTCTGCCGCCCCGTGACGGAGACCGTCGCCGACACCTGGGCCTGGCTGCGCTCCCTGGACTCCGCGGAGCCGCCGTGGGGCGCGGGGATCGGGCTCGCCCCGGAGAAGGAGGCGGCGGCGCTCGCCGCGCAGGCCCAGGACGGCACGGCGAGGTGACCCGCCAGAACCCCGGCCGCCCCGGACGGACCCACCGCCCCTCCCGCCGACACCATGAACGGCACCGCCGCTCCCCCGCCGTCACGGATCGGCTCATCGCGAACCACATCTCCCGCATCGTCGCCAAACCGGGGCTTGCGGTGTCGGACGACGACAATCGGCGCGTTCCGGTGAGGCCCGCGCGCCTGCGCCCGTCACCGCGATTTTCCTGAACTTCCGCTGCTCACACGGGTGTTGCGGGGGACGACGGCGGTAAACCTCTGATGTTTTTGCGGGTCGGCTGAACACGGCTGAGGCGTCCTCCGTATGAAAGGGCGCCGCTTCACTCCTGTCGGGCGCCTCGATGCCCCGCCAAGCCCGCAAGGAAGTCAGAGGAGTTCCATGGGACGCAACACACGAAAGCGCCGTACGCCGCTGGCCACCAAGGCCATTGCCGCATCGGCGGCCCTAGCGCTCGGTGGGGGCGGGCTGATCTGGGCGAACTTCTACGCCTCGGCGCACGAGTCGAACTCGGGACAGAACCAGACCAAGGCCGCCGCCGCGACGGTGGCCACGATCTCCTGCCCGGACGTCGGACAGAAGCTGACCAGCGTGCCGAGTGGCGCCACCAACGGTGTGGCCAAGGAACTGGCGAACCTCGACAAGCAGATCACCGAGGCCTACGCCCGTCTCGCCTCCACGCGCCAGGCGCAGACGAACGACGCGAGCTTCGTCCAGAACGCGATCGTCGGACCCCTCAAGGAGAAGCGGGCCGCGACGATCGACCGGATCAGGATCAACATCCAGCGGGTCGGCGGCACGTTCGACAGCCAGCTGTCCCAGCTCGCCTCCTGCACCACCCAGACCGCGAACCAGACCAACGCCGGTCGTGGCAACGGCGGTCGGGGCAACAACAACGGGCAGAACGGCAACGGCCAGGGCAACAACGGCCAGAACGGGAACGGCCAGAACGGCAACGGGCAGAACGGTGGCGGACAGGCCACCGCCGCCCCGAGCGACCCCGCGGCCGGTGGCAACATCGGCGGCCAGGCGGGCAACGGCCCGGTCGCGGCCGACTTCGTGGACATCACCAAGGTCCAGCGGAACGTGGCGGCCAAGCCGCGCGCCAACCGGGGCGGTTCGACGGGTACGTTCACCACCCGCTGCGGTGTGAACACCAACAAGAACCACAACACCGACAACGTCATCGTCGCGCCCGGCGTGACCAACGGTGCGCACCACCTGCACGACTACACCGGCAACCAGAAGGTCAACGCCTTCTCCACGAACGACACGTTCCTCCAGGGCGGCACGAGCTGCGCCAACAAGAGCGACCTGTCGTCGTACTACTGGCCGGTCGTCCGCGTCCAGGACGGTACGCAGGACTTCGACCAGAACGCGGACGGCGGTGGCAAGGAAGGCAACGTCGGCAAGATCCTCACGCCGATCAAGTCCGAGCTGACCTACGTCGGCAGCCCGACCAGCAAGGTCGTCGCGATGCCGCAGTTCCTGCGCATCATCACCGGTGACGCCAAGACCACGACCAACGGTCTGGCGAACGCCAACGCGCACTGGTCCTGCACCGGCTTCGAGAACAAGGTCCAGCTGACGGAGCAGTACCCGATCTGCCCGCAGGGCAGCAACGTGGTGCGCCTCTTCTCCTTCCAGAGCTGCTGGGACGGCCAGAACACGGACAGCGCCAACCACCGCTCGCACGTCGCCTTCGCGGACGCGGCGGGCAACTGCGGCAACGGCTTCAAGGCCATCCCGCAGCTGACCGCGCGCCTGGTCTACAAGATCACCCCGCCGGTCCTGCAGAACGGCGTGGTGAAGAACGCGTACGCGGTCGACGGCTTCCCCGAGCAGCTGCACAAGGCGGCCACCGACCACGACGACTTCATCAGCGTCACGACCAACGGCCTGGCGAACAAGATCGCCAACTGCATCAACCGGGGTCAGCGGTGCCAGTGACCTGACACCCGGGTGATCCCGGCGGTCAGGTGAGACGGAAGCGGGCGGTGGGAGTGATCCCACCGCCCGCTTCGGCGTCGTCGGTGCCGTCCGCGGGCCCGAGCCGTTCCCCGGGCCGGGCGCACGGACGTCAGCTGGTGTGCTCGGAGTGGTCGGTGCCGATCTCCACGGCCCCGCCGAGGGTGCCGCGCAGCGCCGTGACGACACCGTCGTCGCCGACCGCCACCCACTTGCGGCCCACCAGGTAGAAACCGCCGTAGTCCTTCGCCTCGTTGATCCACTCGCGCTGGCCGCGGTCGGTGGCGAAGGTGGCGAGGACGAACTTGCCGTCCGGGTTCTTGCAGATGGCCTGGCGGATCTCGTCCGCGTCGGTCTGGATGTCCGGCGCGCACTTCACGGCGGCGGCGAGACTCTCCAGGCTGCCGGTGGCGGTCGAGGGCACCTCGGCGGCACGGTCGCCGCCGTCACCGGACGCGCAGCCCGCCAGCGTCAGGACGGCCGCGGCGGCGGCCGCGGCGAGTGTCGGTCGGGTCAGCCTCATCTGTTCCTCCGGTCCGTTCGGCCCCGGCGAGGGGCCCGTCCCCTTCGATACGGCCGCGGGGCCCGCCCCGCTCAACGGCCGCGCGGTCCGCCCCGGCACAAAATACGGGGCGGGCCGGGGACGGGCGTGTGAGGGTGGCCCGGTGGACCGAGACCGGGAAGACCGGGTGAGCGCCGCCCGGACCGCCCTGGACGCCGACCCCGGGCAGGACGGTGCGCGTTTCCGGGCCGGGATCGAGGCGCTCGCCGCCGAACTCCCCGCCGGCCGCGGCGCCAACCTGTCCGGACAACACACCTAGGGCGTGTCTGACCATTCCCGTCTGCCTCGCGGCGCCCTGCACGCACTCCCGCCTCACCTGACCCGCGAGGCCGCCCTCCGGGCAACGACGCGCATGGTCAGACACGGCTAGGTCCTGTCCGGCGGATCACTGACGGGGCCAGAGTCGGATCGCTGCGGCGGTGACCGTGCTGTGGAAGACGTGGGCCCTTTTGTCGTAACGCGTCGGGACCGCGCGGGAGTTCTTGAGCCGGTTGACGGTCCGTTCGACCTCGTTACGTCGCCGGTAGCGGTCGCGGTCGAAGCCGACGGGCCTGCCCCCGTCGCTGCCCGTGCGGCGGCTGGACCGCTGGTCCTGCGGTTCCGGAATCGTGTGGCGGGGGTGCGCTGCCAGGCGGCCCGCTGCTCGGAGAGCATCGGTACCGCCCACGCCCGTTCCCAGTCCCGCATCTGGTAGCGGGCGCCGGGGCGGGTCAGCAATGGGCAGTGCAGCCCCGCGAGGGCGTTGCAGGTGACGACGTCCCATACCTCGTCGGAGAGGTAGGAGAGGGCGCCGGTCTGCTGGCGGACCATGTCCATGAGGACGGGGTCGGGGGTGGCGGCGACCGCGCGGGGCGGCTCCAGGCCGCAGTGCCGCCACAGGACCTCTGCCTGGTCGCCGGTCAGGTCGAGGATGCGAACGATCCCGGCGGCCATCGCCGGTTTGCAGGTGCGCTCCTCCCCCGCCTCCAGGCCCCGGTACCAGCACTCGGAGATGCCAAGGAGCGTGGCTATGCCGAGCTGACCAGTCCAGCCGCCGCGCCACAACCTGGTGGCCTGCAACCTGGTGCCAATGACCTGGCAGCCCAGTCTTCCGTGAGCGGACCGGCCTGACAGCGACTTCATGACAGCTGTGCCTTTCACGCCGTGATCCCCGGCTCACGGTGTTGTGGCACGGCTGCCGTCCTGGTATCCAGCGCCACGTTCCGCCCGGGCCCGGTGCACGGCGGCGGCGTGGGAGACGTCGGCCTGGCGGCGGCGCTCGGAGCGGGCCCGCTCGATCGGGGCCAGCGCATCGTCGGCGACGACGTCGGTCTCGGGGAACGCCCTGCGGGACAGCTCACGCATCGCGGCGGTCTGCCGTCTACCGCTGCCACGATCCCCTGGGCGACCAGGGACAGCGCGGCGGCCTCTTGGTGCGCGGCGAGCGCGCGGCGGTAGCCGTCGCACGCCGTCTCCCTGGTCTTCGCCGGACCGGTGGGCGCGGCCGGGGGCAGTTCTGCCGAGGCGACGTCGGCCGGACCGGGCGCCGGGACGGCACCGGGCGGTAGGACCCGCACAGCCCGTACGACCTCACGGCCCGCGGCCTTGTGGGCCATCCCCGCTCACGCGGGGAGCAGAAGCGGCGGATGGCCTCCTCGCGGAGCTTCACGGCCAGCTCGTCAAAGGGACCATACCCGTTCGCGCGGGGAGCAGTGCCAGACGGTCACCCGCAGCGTGACCCGGGCGGGACCATCCCCGCCCGCGCGGGGAGCAGACCTCGGACAGAGGCTGGGCGTACTCGTCGGCGGGACCATCTCCGCTCGCGCGGGGAGCAGCAGCCCCTCCGGCCGCCCCCCGGGCCGCCCCCGGGGACCATCCCCGCTCGCGCGGGGAGCAGGCCGCCGCGGCCTTCGGGGTCACCCGTGTCTCGGGACCATCCCCGCTCGCGCGGGGAGCAGGTCGTTTCAGGAGGCCGGAATGCCGAAGGGCAGGGAGCAGACGGTCCAGCTAGGCCGGTGGATACCGAAGTCGGGACCATCCCCGCTCGCGCGGGGAGCAGTGCATTCATGGCCAATTGATACACGCGCCAGACGACACGACGCGCTCAATTCCCCGAAGCCGCTCATGCCACGCCACAGAAAGCGGCCCCTGCTGTAGCGTGCCACCTTTGCGCGCCTCCTGAAGACGAACCGAACAGAACAGAACCCCAGGAAAGGCATGCACATCCCTTTTGCCGGAATCTCTGCAAGTGGCAGAAACAGGGCCGCCACACCAGCAAACCCGCTGGTCAAGAAGACTGCTCCCCGCACCCGCGGGGTTGGTCCCGGCTACGACCCCACGGACTGCGACGAACCGATCTGCTCCCCGCACCCGCGGGGTTGGTCCCTCATCACCTGGAGCATCTAGCCATGCCGTTCCCTGCTCCCCGCACCCGCGGGGTTGGTCCCCAGCTCGTTGGGGGCGATGTGCCAGAAGTGGGCTGCTCCCGCACCCGCGGGGTTGGTCCCGCCTACGAGCAGCGCACCGGAGACCCCGTCGACTGCTCCCCGCACCCGCGGGGTTGGTCCCGCGTCGATGAGCGTGCGGATCTGCGCGGCGTCCTGCTCCCCGCACCCGCGGGGTTGGTCCCCAGGCCCATGAGGGGCTCCTTTGCTGGTCGGTGCTGCTCTCCGCACCCGCGGGGTTGGTCCCGACCGCTACCCCATCGGAACCCCAGTCACCGCCTGCTCCCCGCACCCGCGGGGTTGGTCCCCTGCGCGCGGGTCTCGCCTCGTGGGTGGTGGCCTGCTCCCCGCACCCGCGGGGTTGGTCCCACCCGCGAGGGCGTCGCCGCGGCCAAGGCCTGGATGTGGCTGCTCCCCGTACCCGCGGGGTTGGCCCCGGCCCGCGCTTCGGGAACGGGCCGCTCGCGGTCTGCTCCCCGGCGCCCCGGCACCACGATGAGGGACTCGGACGGTCCCGGGGCAGCCTGACCTGCAAGATCCACCTCGTCGGCGAAGGCGGCTGCCGTCCCATGTCCCTCCTGCTCACGCCGGGACAGTGGGGCGACGCGCCGCGGATGATCGAGGTCTTGGACCGGATCCGAGTTCCGAGGCCACGGGGCGGAAGGCCCCGGACCCGGCCGGACCACGTCAGCGGCGACAAGGCAAACAGCTCTCGCCGAAACCGCCGCTACCTGCGAAGACGCGACATCCGGCACACGATTCCGGAACCGCAGGACCAGCGGTCCAGCCGCCGCACGGGCAGCGACGGGGGCAGGCCCGTCGGCTTCGACCGCGACCGCTACCGGCGACGCAACGAGGTCGAACGGACCGTCAACCGGCTCAAGAACTCTCCCGCGCGGTCCCGACGCGTTACGACAAACCGGGCCTACGTCTTCCACGGCACGGTCACCGCCGCAGCGATCCGACTCTGGCCCCGTCAGTGATCCGCCGGACAGGACCTGGACCGCGGGCCCGGCGAGGTGAGCCCCTACCGGGCCCGCCGGACGCGCATCCAACTCGCCGGCTCGCTGCGAAACCTGGGCCGCGCCGAGGCGGGCGTCGCCCTGTTGACCCCCGAACTGGACGCCCCGTCCGACGAGTTGGACGACGCGGTGCGGGCCGTCCTGGCGCTCTGCCTGTCCGGTTGCGGGCGCGACCGCGAGGGCCTCGCGCTGGTCCTGGGCGCGCTCGCCCCGCATCTGCCGCGCTACCCGCGGTCGATGGCCGCCCACGCGCGCGAACTCACCGGGGACGGCGGCGGGACAGAGTAGCGGCCGGGCGCGACACGCTCAAGGGCCGGTGACCATCCGGGGATTCGCTCGTTCTGCTGAACGTGCAGTCACAGGATGTCGCCCCGCGCCCCGCACCCGCCTCCGCCGAACCGGCCGTCGACGTCGAGCAGGCCGAGGCCGCGCTCGTCGAGCACTACCCGCGGCTCGTCCGGCTCGCCTACCTGGTGCTTCCGCCGAGCCTCGGCCGCAACCGGCGCGTGGTGACCGCGCACGCCCTGACCCAGCGCGCCCTGCCCCGGGGGCGCAGCACCGCGCCCCTGATCCCGGCCCAGGCCACCGGCAGGGACGGCGATCCCGGGTACGCGTTCGTGCGGCTGCGGGTACTGCGGACGGCTCTCGAGGCGGGGCTGCCGCTGAGCTTCCGGGCGCTGCCCAAGCGGGCCAGGTTCCCCGCGCTGCTGCCCCAGGTGCGCGGGCTGCGGCTGTTCCCGCACTCCGGCGGCGCCGACGAACTCGCCCTGGATCAGCGTCTTTCGACCCTGTCGGGGGCGGGCAGGGCCGCGTACGTGCTGCGCGGTCTCGAACGGCTCCCGGACGCCGAGGTGTGCCGGATCCTCGCGGCGGCCGGGGTGGCGGACACCGCCGCCGCGCTGCGCGAGGCCGACTCGGTCCCGGCCCAGTACGCGCTGCTCGCCTCGCCGGAGTTCGACCCCTGTTCGCTCCAGGCCAGGCCCACCGATCTGATGCGGCGGCGCCAGCACACCAAGGCGGCGCTGGCCGCGGCGGCGGCTCTCGCGGTCTGCGGGGCGCTGGTCCTCCTGCCGGGCGGCGGCTGGGGGCCGGACGGCGCGGCGGCACCGTCGTACGCGCAGAACCCGTCGGCGCGGGCCGCGCTCGATCCGGCGCGGCTGACCCGGGTGGCGCCGACCGCGTGGGAGCGGTCGGCGCGCACCGACTTCTCGGTCTGGCCCGCCCGCGGTGAGCTGGCCAAGGACACGGCGCTGCTGCGCCGGGCGCTCGCGGTGTGGGCGCGGCCCGGCGAGGACGTCCGGGTCTCGGCGACGCCGGGCACCGCGTCCGGCGGTCCCGCCGGGCCGCCCCAACTGCTGTACGCGGGGCTGGTGGACAGCGCGCGGGTGGTGATCCTCTACGACGGGCTGCGGATCGTGCGGTACGCGGAGCCGAAGGAGGGCACCCAGGGCGCCGCCCTGGACCTGGCGCGGGTCGACGGCGCCGACCGGGCCGGTTCCGGCGCGCTGGTGCTGGGCCGCGCCGACGGCAACGTCCGCTATCTCACCGCCCCTTGGGTGACGAAGGCCACCGAGCGGGACCTGATGAAGCCGACGGCCGCCGCGACCCCGCTCTCGCTCACCGGGGGCGTCACCGCGCCGGTGGCGGCGGCGGGCGCGGGCACCGGCGCCTGCACCTCCTGGAACGTGCTCCAGCTCACCGACGCCACCGGGACGAGGCTGGTGACCGACCTCGGGGAGCTGCTCCCGGCGCGGCTGACCACGGGCCGCCCCGGCGCGGTCACGGACGCCTCCGGTGCCGAGGCGCTGCGCACCTGGTCGCCGTACGCCTGCTCGCTGGCGGCGATGCGGTCGGCGGGGGTGCGCGGTGTCAACGCGTGGGCGTTCGCCGAGCAGCCGCTGCCGGACGGGAGCGGGTCGGCGCAGTGGGTGTGCACCCGGGCGGAGACGTGGCGGGGCGACGGCACCCGGGTGCTGGCGCAGTTCCTCCAGCCGGGCGGCCGGTACGGCGCGGTGGCGGCGAAGGCGGAGTCGGTCCCGGCCTGCGGCGAGCGTGATCCGCAGGCGCTCGCGGGGGTGTTGTGGAAGTCGGAGGGCGGCCACTGGTACCTGCTGGCGGCGGGCGGTCCCGACACTACGTCGATCGCGGCGAGCGGCGGCATCCGGGCCACCGCCCAGGGCAACCTGCTGGTGGCGAAGGCGGAACAGGGCGCACGGGCGGAACTGCGGGGCACGCTGAAGGACGGCGGCTCGGTCGACGGCCTGGGGTGAGGAGCCGGGGGCGGGGGTGGCGCGGGACGCCGGGTACCGACGCGGTGGGGCAGCGGGGCGTACCGGGCACGGATCCGGGGCATGGCGGTACCCCGGGCTCCTCCCCGGAGGCGGCGCGGCACAGCGGCCCCCGCCCCGGGCAACCCCGCACCCCCGCCCCCGCCTCCCGACTCCGGTCCGGTCCGGTCCACTCCGGTTCAGCCGGTCTGCTCCGCCCCCGCCTCCCCACTCCGGTCCGGTCCACTCGGGTCCAGCCGGTCTGCTCCACCCCCGCCTCCCCACTCCGGTCCGGTCCACTCGGGTCCAGCCGGTCTGCCCCGCCCCCGCCTCCCCACTCCGGTCCGGTCCACTCCGGCCGCCGGGGCGGCACACCCACCGCCGCTCACCCTCCCCCTTGCTGACACGATCGTAAATAAGACGGCGCAGAGGGGTTCACCCCGGGGCTACCCGTCAGTACATTGACGCCATGTCTCACAAGCAGGCCGTGGTGCCCCAGGGCGACGACGCGGAGCGGGTCCCGCTCGCCGCGCGCAAGGTGTCCTTCTCCTGGGAGGGCACCCCGCTCCACTGGGTGCCGGGCGACCCCTTCTCCACGCACACCATCAACGTGCTGCACCTGCTGCTGCCCGCCGGTGAGCGGTGGTTCGTGCACGTCTACCGGCAGGTCCTGCCGCACATCAGGGACGAGCGGCTGCGCGCGGACGTCATCGGGTTCATCGGGCAGGAGGCGATGCACTCGCAGGCCCACGACGAGGTGCTGCCGCATCTGCGCGAGCAGGGGCTCGACCCGACGCCGTACACCGCGCAGGTCGACTGGCTCTTCGAGAAGCTGCTCGGGGACCGCACGCTGCCGCCGGGCCGGGCCCGCCACTGGTGGCTGATGGAGCGGGTGGCGATCATCGCGGCGATCGAGCACTACACCGCCTTCCTCGGCAACTGGGTGCTGAACGCCGACGAGTTGGACCGGCGCGGCGCCGATCCGACCATGCTGGACCTGCTGCGCTGGCACGGCGCCGAGGAGGTCGAGCACCGCTCGGTCGCCTTCGAGCTGTTCCTGCACGTGGACGGCGGCTACCGGCGCCGGGTGCGCACCTGGGCGACGGCGTTCGGGGCGCTGCTGTTCCTGTGGCAGCGCGGGACCCGCTTCTTCATGGCGAACGACCCGACGCTGGTCGACGCGCGCGCGTCCTTCAAGGAGTTCTACCTGCGCGGCCGACGCGGCACGCTGCCCGCGACCGGGGAGATCGTGAAGTCGGTGCCGCGCTATCTGTCCCGCGCCTACCACCCCTCCCAGGAGGGGTCCACCGCGCAGGCGCTCGCCTACCTGGCCTCCTCACCGGCCGCGCGCGCCGCCGATCAGGCCGCCGGCGGCGGGAAGGGGGCCGCGTGATGCCGAGGCTGCGGACGGTCGTGGCCGTCGCGGGCGTCACCGGTGCGGCGGGCGCCGTGGTCCGGCGGGCGCTGCGGCGCCGGGTCCAGGGCTCGCCGCTGTGGCCGCTGCCCGCGCTGGAGGAACCGGTGTCGGGACGGCCGCGCTCGCGGGTGCTGCGGCTGGCGGTCACCGCGCGCGACACGGTCGCCGACGGCGTTGTCCTGCTGCGGCTCGAAGGGCGGGAGCTGCCGCGCTGGGAGCCGGGCGCGCATCTGGACGTCGTGCTGCCGTCCGGCGCGGTGCGGCAGTACTCGCTGTGCGGTGACCCGGCGGACACCGGCGCGTACACGATCGCCGTGCGGCTGGTCGACGGCGGCCGGGGCGGCTCCCGCGAGCTGCACGAACAGGTGCTGGAGGGCGCCGAGTTGGAGGTGCGCGGGCCGCGGAACCGGTTCCCGCTGGTCGCGGCGCCCGGCTATGTCTTCGTGGCCGGCGGCATCGGCGTCACCCCGATCCTGCCGATGCTGCGGTCGCTGCCGGAGGGCACCCCGTGGCGGCTGCTGTACGGCGGCCGGAGCCGGGCCTCGATGCCGTTCCTGGACGAGGTCGAGCGGCTCGGCGGGTCCGGGCGGGTCACGGTGGCCGCCGAGGACGAGTCCGGACTGCCTGATCTGGACGCCCTGTTGGCGGATCTCCCGGCGGGGACGGCCGTCTACTGCTGCGGGCCCGAGGGGCTGATGGCCGCGGTGGCCGAGCGGGCGCCCGGGGTCCGCCTCGAACGGTTCGCGCCCGGTGCGGCGGCCGGTGGCGACGGCGCCTTCGAGGTCGAACTACGGCGCAGCGGGCGGACGTTGACCGTGGAGGCCGGTCAGAGCGTGCTCGCGGCCGTGCGCGCGGAGCTGCCCGACACCGTCTACTCGTGCGCGCAGGGGTTCTGCGGAACCTGCCAACAGCGCGTCCTGGAGGGCGAGGTGGACCACCGCGACGAGCTGCTCACGGACGGCGAACGGGGGGACTCGATGTTGATTTGCGTCTCTCGGGCGCGGGGTGATCGAATCGTGCTGGACATGTGAACACCTGTGGCCGGGCCGGTCCATGGGCGTCCGGATCCGATCAGTAAGGTGTGCGTATGGGTACCGGGGCGCGCCGCAGGATGGGAGTCGAGGAACGGCGACAGCAGTTGATCGGCGTCGCACTCGACCTGTTCAGCCAGCGCTCCCCGGACGACGTCTCCATCGACGAGATAGCGTCCGCCGCGGGCATCTCCCGGCCGCTGGTGTACCACTACTTCCCCGGCAAGCTCAGCCTCTACGAAGCCGCGTTGCAGCGTGCCTCGGACGATCTGGCGTCCCGGTTCGTGGAGGCGCCCGAGGGTCCGCTCGGCGCCCGGCTGCTGCGGGTGATGAGCCGCTACTTCGACTTCGTGGACGAGCACGGGCCGGGCTTCGCGGCGCTGATGCGCGGCGGTCCGGCCGTCGGCTCCTCGGCCACCAACGCGCTCATCGACTCCGTCCGGCAGGCCGCCTACGAGCAGATCCTGTCGCATCTGGGCGTCGAGAAGGCGCCCGTGCGGCTCGAACTGGTCGTCCGCTCCTGGATCTCGCTCGCCGAGTCGACGGCGCTGCTGTGGCTGGACGGGCGGCGCATCCCGCGCGCCGAGCTGGAGGTGCAGCTCGTGCAGGACTTCGCCGCGCTGGCCGCGGTGAGCGCCGCGCAGGACGAGGAGATGGCGGCGCTGCTGCGCGGCGCGCTGGGTCAGGAGCCGTCCGGCGGGCCCTTCACCGATCTGGTCGGCAAGCTGCTCGCGCTGGCGACCTGAACGGCCCCCTCGCCACCCGGACTTGCGGTGTCGCCCTGGCTCCTCAGCCGGAGCGCCAGCATCGCGATGTCGTCCTCCCGGTCGTGGCCGAAGGAGGCGAGCAGGGTGTCGCAGAGGGCGTCCAGGCCGGGCAGCGCGCCGAGGGAGGCGGAGCGGAGCTGCTCCATGGAGATCTCCAGGTCGACACCGCGGGTCTCGATCAGTCCGTCGGTGACCATGAGGAGCCGGTCCCCCGGTTCCAGGAACAGCTCGGTGGGCGGCGGGTGGGGCAGTCCGGGGCCGAGCAGCGGGCCGCGCGCCTTGACGTAGTCGGCGGTGCCGGTGTCGCGCAGCAGCAGCGGCGGGATGTGACCGGCGTTGGCGATGCGGGTGCGGCCGGTGGCGGGGTCGGTGAGGGCGAGGCAGACGGTGGCCGTCAGCTCGGGGTGGTAGCGCTGGAGCATCCGGTCGAGGCGTTCGGCGAGGATGCCCGGGTCGCTGTCGTCGACGCAGTAGGCGCGCAGGGCGTGCCGTATCTCGACCATCACGGTGGCCGCGTCCAGGGAGTGCCCGACGACGTCGCCGACCGCGGTGAGCATGCCGTCGCCGGTGGCGAGGGCCGCGTAGAAGTCGCCGCCGATCTCGGTCTGCCGGGAGGCGGGGACGTAGCGGACCGCGATGTCGAGGCCCGGCAGTTCGGGCAGCCGGTGCGGCTGGGGCAGGAAGCTGTGCTGGAGGGTGAGCGCCACATGCCGTTCCACCTGGTACATCAGCAGCGGCTCGGCGGCCAGCGCGGTCGCCTCGGCGAGCTGGGCGAGCAGCGCCTCGCTCTCCGGTCCCGCCCGCCGCATGCCCCGGGCGGGCACCGCGAGGCAGACCGGGGCGCGGCCGTCCTGGGTGAGGGCGAGGGCGAGCCGCGCGTCGTGCTGCACGCCTGGCCGGAAGAACCCGGTGGGCCACAGCGGTGACGGGACGGTGGTGAGCCGCACCCCCGACTGGCCCCGGGACAGGCGCCGCAGCAGGGCGGAGACGGCGAGGTGGGCGCCGTCGTCGGGCAGGGCGACCGCGGCCCGGTCCCGGGACAGGCCGCGGTACAGCTCGTCGTCCGGGTCGAGGACGAAGACGGCGGCGGGGGTGCCGGTGAGGCGGGCGGCGCCGTCGGCCGCGGCGTCGGCCAGTTCCTGGAGGGAGCGGGCGGACTGGATGGTGACGATGGTCTCCGACAGCAGGGTCAGCCGCCGGACCAGGGCGCGGTTGTCGGCGCGCAGCCGGGCCCCGCGCACGGCGGCCCGGACGACGGCCTCGATCTCCTCGGGTTCGGCGGGCACCGTCAGATAGGACTCGTCGCCCGCGTCGAGCCCGCGGCAGCGGTCGGCGGGTGCCACCGCCGCCGCGGAGTAGTGCACGACGGGCAGGCCGATGAGGTGCGGGCGTTCCTTGAAGCGGCGGCAGAGTTCGAAGCCGCTCATGTCGGGCAGGCCGGTGTCGACGAGGGCGACGTGGGGCAGGGTGCCCTTGCGCAGCCGGGTGTCGAGTTCGGCGAGTGCCTCGGCGCCGCTGCCGGCCTCGATGACGCGGTGCCCGGCCCGGCGCAGCACGGTGCCCATGGCGTACCGGCCCGCGGGCACGTCGTCGACGACGAGCACCGTGGTGTCGGTCGGTTTGCCGGTGGGGTCCATCTGCCAGCCTCGGAGCAACAGCGGTGGGGCAGACCGGGGATCGGGTTCTGCCCCACCACGGTAAGCCCGCTTCAGCCGGTCCGGGAGAATATCGCCGCAGTACGACCCGGAACGGCGAAGGTGCCCGTGGACCGGGTGTACGAGGAGCGCTTGACCACCGGGTCGGCGCCGCCCGCCTGCACCGGGTGGAGCCGGTAGCCGGTGCCCGCGAGGGCCTCGATCCGCTGGTCGGTCGCGGTGGGACCGGCGTTGAGGACGACGACCAGGTCGCCGAGGCGCATGGTGATCACGCCGGGTGTCTCGCCGGGGCCGGAGAGCGGGAAGGACAGCGCGGACTGGACGGCGCGGGTGGTGCCGAGCGAGAAGGCGGGCTCGGTGCCGCGGATGCGCTGGAGGTCCTGGTAGGCGGCCGAGGCGGCGCCGATCTCCGGGCAGCCCACCCGCACGCTCGTCAACAGGGGTGTGGCGTAAGGCCATTTGTCCGCGTTGTCGGCGGCCGGTGGCAGTCCGCGCCCGAAGCCGTTGCCGTCCGCGCAGTTCCAGTGGACGGCGTTGAACCAGTCGCCGCTGTCGTAGGAGTTGCGGTCGAGGGACTTGGAGCGCAGCAGGTCGGTGCCCGCCTGGGAGAGCGACGGGCCCTGGGAGAGGGTGGCGGTGGCCATCGCGAGGACCTGGGCCCTGGCGCGGTCGGCGGCGCCGGTGTCGCGGGGCAGTTTGTAGGTGAGGGCGTCGAAGAGGGACTCGTTGTCGTGGGCGTCGGCGTAGGCGAGGGCGTCGCCGGGCGCGGCCGCGTACCCGGCGGGCGCGCCATTGTAGTCGACCTGGGCGCCGGTGACCTCCTTGCCGCCGGAGTCGGTGAAGCGGTATCCGGCGAGGTTGCCGGTGAGGCCGACCTTGATCAGGTCCTGGTAGTGCAGCAGGCGGGCCTTCTGCTCGGCCCTGGTGCCGTTGGCGGCCGAGGAGTTGGGGTCGGTCCAGAGGCCGGAGGCGAAGCCCTGGACGCCGGGGTCCTCGTCGAAGGGGCTGCCGCCGCGGACGGCGTCGCGGGCCCGGTCGGAGAAGGTGGCGACGCCGGTGCCCGCCATGTTCTTCTGGGTGGCCTGCGGGAAGCGGGCGTCGTCGGCGACCTCGCCGAAGTTCCAGCCCTCGCCGTACAGGATGATCTTCTTGCCGTCGACGCCGTCCCTGGCCGGGGTCAGGGCGTCGAGTGCCCTGCGGACGGCCAGGATGTTGGCCTTGGGGTGGTGGCCCATGAGGTCGAAGCGGAAGCCGTCGACCTTGTACTGCCGGGCCCAGGTGACGATCGAGTCGACGACCAGCTTGCCCATCATCCGGTTCTCGGGCGCGGTGTTGGCGCAGCAGGTGCTGGTGGCGACGGACCCGTCGGCGAGCAGGCGCTGGTAGTAGCCGGGGACGATGCGGTCGAGGACGCTGGTGTCGGCCTGGCCCGCGGCCGAGGTGTGGTTGTAGACGACGTCCATGACGACCCGCAGCCCGTCCTGGTTCAGGGACTTGACCATCTCGCGGAACTGGACGGTGCGCGCGGTGCCGTCCGGGTCGGTGGCGTAGGAGCCCTCGGGGACGGTGAAGTGGTACGGGTCGTAGCCCCAGTTGTAGCCGTCCTTCGCGGCGCTCGCCGCCACGCACGCCTGTTGGCGGTCGGAGTCGGCGGGGAGGGCGGCGAGGTCGCAGGCGGGGCGCGCCCGGTCGGCCTTGCGCTCGGGGACGGTGGCGAAGTCGAAGACGGGCAGCAGGTGCACGTAGGAGGTGCCGGAGCGGGCCAGTTCGCGCAGGTGCGTGGAGCCGTCGCTGTCCCGGTCGGTGAACGCGCGGTAGGTGCCGCGGTGTTGCGCGGGTACGGTCCGGTCGGCCACCGAGAAGTCCCGGACGTGCAGTTCCTGGATCTGCGCGTTCTTCATCGGGACGGCCGCGGGCTTGGTGTACGTCGACCAGCCCTTGGGTGCCAGGGACCGGTCGGCGAGGTCGACGACGATTCCGCGCGCGGAGTCGGCGGTGAGGGCGAGGGCGTAGGGGTCGGTGACCCGGTTGGTGACCGTCCGGCCCGCGCCGGGCGCCCACACCGTGACGTCGTACCGGTACTCCTTGCCCTTCCAGGAGGCGGGTCCGGTGACGGACCAGACGCCGGTGGCGTCGTCGCGGCGCATCGGGACGGTGGTGCCCGCCAGGTCGAGGGAGACGGCGCGGGCGGTCGGCGCCCACACCGACAGGGTCGGTCTGCCGTGGTGGAAGACCGGGCCGAGGGCGGCCTTCGACGCGTCGTAGAGGTCGTCGAGGACGCCCGCGGTCTGGACGCCGGTGGCGGCGAGGACCGCGCCGTTCGCGGCCCGCTGGGAGGCGACGAGCTGTCCGCGCAGCGCGGCGCGCACCCGGCCGCGGTCGCGCGGGTCGACGGACCAGGCGGCGACGTCCTCCAGGTGCGGGAAGCGGGTCTTCTGGGCGGCGCTGAGGGTGGTCGGGGTCAGCCGCAGCCAGCGTTCGTCGTCGCTGGTGAGGGCGCCGTCGCGGACGGCGATCGAGCCGTCGCGGGAGGCCAGGAGCTGGGTGGAGGCGGCTCCTTCGGCGCCGTCCCAGACGACGGTGTCCCGGTCGATCCAGACCGCCCGTGAGGTGGTCAGGTCGAGGGCGGCGGCCGATCCGGCGGGCTGCGGGAGCAGGTGCTTGTCCTGGCCGGCGAGCAGCCACACCTCGCGGCCGTCCGCGGTGATGTCGAGGGACCGGTCGGTGGGCAGGTCCTTCTCGTCGCCCTTGTGCAGGATGTAGGAGAGGCTGGTGGCGCCGTCGGCGAGCGGTACCTCGAAGACCGCGCCGTAGGCGTCGGTGCGCACCGGGGCGAGCGGCTTCGTCCAGTCGGTGGGGGTGGCGGCGCCGGTCCACACGTGCAGGCCCCAGCCGTCGTACCTCCCGTCGGCGCGCTGGTAGTGCAGGACGGCCCTGCCGGTGTCCTGGGGCGGGTACGCGGGCCGTTCGGAGCGCACCTCGGGGTCGCCCTGGCCGATCCAGACCTCGCCGGTCCGTGTCAGGTCGACGGTGCGGTCGGCGGCGACGTCCTTGTCGCCGTTCTTGTCGACGACGAGGAAGCTGACGCCCGTGGCGCCCGGCTTCACCTTGACCCAGGCGAAGGCGCCGTAGGCGTCGCGGCCGGTGAAGGGGTGGCCCGCGGGCCAGGTGGTGGACTCGCCGTCCGCGAGGTCGCCCCAGGCGTACAGGCTCCAGTCGGCGTAGTCGCCGTCGGGGCGCTGGTAGTGGACGACGGCGTAGTCGCGGGAGGAGGCGGTGGGCGGCTCGGCGACGGGCGGGGTGCCGGTGCTGCTGGTGGCGGTGGCGCTCGCGGTGCGGCCCGACCGGTCGACGACGACGGCCTTGTAGGCGAGGGCCGTTCCGGCCGGGACGCCGGCGGCGACGGTGTCGGTGACGCGGTAGGGGGCGTGGTCGGCGGAGCCGAGGACGCGCCAGGCGCCGGTGCCCGTCCGGGCGGCGAACACCACCCGGTTCAGGCCGTCGCCGGGGACGTCGGCGTTGATCTCGACGGTGCCGGTGGCGCCGGGCGCGGGGGCGGTGAGGGTGATCGACGGCCTGCCGGTGGGCTTCGCGGGCGGGGACGCCGCCTTGAGGACGATCGCCGCCCGTGCCGGGACGGTGACGGTGATCTTCCGGTCGGCGCCGGAGGTGACGGTGGCCGACGTGCCGTGGATGCCGCGGAAGCGCAGGTCGGCGGAGCCGGTGGCGAAGGTCGCGGAGCGGGCGCCGTCGGCGTTGTTGAAGGCGACGACGTACTCGGTGCCGGTCTTCGGGTCGGTGCGGGAGAAGGCGTACACGCCCGCGCCGTCGGCCGCGTACCGCTCGGTCTGGACCCCGTCGGTGAGCGCGGGTTCGGCCTTGCGGAGCCGGGCGAGGGCGCTGATCTGGCGGTAGAGCGGCGCGGCGGTGTCGTAGGCGTCGGTGGCGTGGGTGCGGTCGGTGCCGATCAGGTCGTCGTCGAGGTAGTCGGCGACCTTCGAGGCGAACATGGTCTGGCGGGCGTCCTTGTCGCCGCCCGCGCCGGTGAAGCCCTGTTCGTCGCCGTAGTAGACGACCGGGTTGCCGCGGCTGAGGAACATCACCTCGTTGGCGAGGCGGTCCTTGGCGAGGAGTTCGGCGTCGGTGGCCTCCGGGTCGTCCTGCCTGAGGAAGGTGCCGATGCGGCCCATGTCGTGGTTGCCGAGGAAGGTGACCTGTCCGTAGGCGTTGGCCTTGTCGGTGGTGTACCTGTAGTCGTCGGCGAAGACGTCCGCCAGCCGCCCGGCGCTCGCGCCCTGGGAGACGTAGGCGCGGGCCGCGTCCTGGAAGGGGAAGTCGAGGGTGGCGTCCAGGCGGCCCTGGGTGACGTAGGGCGCGGTGACGGAGGTGTCGGCGGAGTAGACCTCGCCGAACATGAAGAAGTCCGGGCGTCCCTGGCGGGCCGCGTAGGCGTCGAGGGCGGTCGCCCACTGGGTCCAGAAGTCCATGTCGACGTGTTTGACGGTGTCGATGCGGAAGCCGTCGATGTCGAAGTCGCGCACCCAGCGCTGGTAGATCTTCTCCATCCCGCTGACCACCTCGGGGCGCTCGGTCCACAGGTCGTCGAGGCCGGAGAAGTCGCCGTAGGTGGTGGACTCGCCGGTGTAGGTCGAGTCGCCCCGGTTGTGGTACATCGTCGGGTCGTTGAGCCAGGAGGGCACCTTGGTGTTCCGGGCGACGACCGGGGTGCGCGGGAAGGAGCCGGTGCCGACGGCCGGGAAGCGGCGGTCGCCCTTGGCGTAGTCGGCGTCGTCGAACGGCTTCCCGTCGGCGGTCAGATAGGGGAAGGCGCCCTTGGAGAGGTAGTCGTGGGACGTCTCCCGGTAGTCGACTACGTCGGCGGTGTGGTTGGTGATGACGTCGAAGAAGACCTTCATGCCCTGCGCGTGCGCGCGCGAGATCAGCCGCTCCAGGTCCTTGTTGGTCCCGAAGTGCGGGTCGACCTGGGTGAAGTCGGTGATCCAGTAACCGTGGTAGCCCGCCGACGCGCCGTCGCCCTCGCCCTGCACGGGCTGGTTCTTGAAGATCGGGGCTAGCCAGATGGCGGTGGTGCCCAGGCCCTTGATGTAGTCGAGCCGGTCGGTCAGGCCCTTGAGGTCGCCGCCCTGGTAGAAGCCCTTGTCGGTGGGGTCGTAGCCGGTGGACAGGCGGGAGCCGGTGAGGCCGCCCCTGTCGTTGGCGGTGCTGCCGTTGGCGAAGCGGTCCGGCATGACGAAGTAGAACTGCTCGCGGGTGGCGTCGTGCCGGGCCGGTTCGGCGGCGAGCCGCGCGTCCGACGGGGGCGGGGGCGCGGTGGCCGCGGCGGCACCGAGCGGCTGGACGAGGGCCGCGGTCAGCACGGCCGCGGTGACGGCCGCGACCCGTCCCAGGTGCGCGGTGCGGCGCGTCGGGCGCGCCGGCCATCTCGGTCTCACAGGCGTGAACTCCTTGTGCGTGCGGCTCGTTCGGGTGCGACCCCGCGCCGCGGGACGGCTTCGTCGCCGGGCGCCCGCGCGACGCTACCGGTGCCGCAAGGGTTGCAGCAAGAGGTCTGCAACCCACGGCAAGAATTTTCAACGACAGCCTTGACGACCCTCCCCCGCTGCCCCACGCTCACGGGTTGTCGAACCCGGCAGTGAACCCCAACCCCCTTCTACGGAGCCGCATATGACCACCAGACACCGGTCCCCGGGTGTGCTGCGCCGCACCGTGACCGCCGCCGCGGCGGGCGCTCTCGCGCTGGCCGGAGCGGTCGCGCTGCCCGCGCCGCCCGCCCGCGCGGAGACCACCGTCAAGGGCGACGTGATCGCCAACCTCTGGGAGTGGAACTGGACTTCCGTCGCCGCCGAGTGCACCGGCGTGCTGGGCCCGGCCGGTTACGGCGCGGTCCAGGTGGCGCCCCCGTCCGAGTCCCTCAAGCAGCCCGCGTTCTACTGGTGGGACGCCTACCAGCCCTACTCCTACGACCTCGACAGCCGGTTCGGCACCGAGGCGCAGTTCGCGGCGATGGTCGGCGCCTGCCACGCGGCCGGGGTGAAGGTCTACACCGACGCGGTCGTCAACCACACGGCCGCGCAGACCGGCACCGGCTACCACGGCACCACGCTGAGCAACAAGTACGTGACCCCGGAGTGGAGCCGCGGCGACTACCACGACGCGTCCGACTGCCCCACCTCGGACCTCACCGTCCAGGACTACGGCAACCTCACCCAGGTGCAGAACTGCGAACTGCTCGGCCTGCCCGACCTGCGCACCGGCTCGGACAGCGTGCGGGCGGGCATCGCGGACTTCCTCAACAGCCAACTCGCCCTGGGCGTCGACGGGTTCCGGATCGACGCGGCCAAGCACATCCCCGCGGCTGACCTCGCGGCGATCGAGTCGAAGCTGACCGCCACGACCGCCGGGGCGGCGCCGTACGTCTTCCAGGAGGTCTACCCCGGGTCCACCCCGCAGCCCGCCGACTACTACCCCACCGGGGACGTCCTGGACTTCACCTATGCCAGCCGCTTGAAGTCGGCCTTCCAGGGCAGCGTCGGCGACCTGGCGAACCTCCCCTCCTCCGGGATCCTCCCGGCGGCCGACTCCGTCTCCTTCGTGACCAACCACGACACCGAGCGCAACGGCCTGCACCTCTCGTACAAGGACGGCGACGCCTACCGGCTCGCCAACCTCTTCCAGCTCGCCTACAAGTGGTCCACACCGACCGTCTACGCGAGCTGGCAGTGGACGCAGAGCGACCAGGCGCCGCCGAACTCCGGCGGCTTCGTCACCGCCACCGACTGCTCCGCGAGCACCTGGTACTGCCTGGACCGGGACACCGGGGTGATCGGCATGGTCGCCTGGCACAACGCGACGGGCTCCGCCGCCGTCTCCGACTGGCAGACCAAGTCCTCCTCGGTGATCGGCTTCGGCCGCTCGGGGGCGGGCTTCTTCGCCCTCAACAACGGCTCCTCGGCGCAGAGTCAGAGCTTCACCACCGGGATGGCCGACGGCACCTACAAGAACGTGGTGGACGGCGGCGCGAGCACGGTCACCGTCTCCGGAGGCAGCGCCACCATCACCCTGCCCGCCAGGAGCGCGGTGGCGTTCTTCGACTCCTCCTACACCTGCACGGTCGGCTGCGGGGAGCCGGGCGGCGGCGGCACCTCCACGGTCGGCGCGACCTTCGAGTCCTACGCGTCCACCACCCCGGGCACCGACGTGTACGTGGTCGGCTCGATCGCCGCGCTCGGCGGCTGGGACCCCGCGAAGGCCGTCCGGCTCTCCGCAGGCGGCTACCCGGTCTGGTCCGGCACCGTGGACGTGCCGGCCGGCACCGCCTTCGCCTACAAGTACCTGAAGAAGGACGCCGCCGGGAACGTGACCTGGGAGTCGAACGCCAACCGGAGCGCCCCGGCGGCGACGTCGGCGCTCACCCTGCGCAACTCCTGGAACGTGGCCGACGCCGACGCCACCGACGTCACCTTCGCCGAGACCGCGACCACCGCGTCCGGCACAAGCGTCTACGTCGTCGGCTCGATCGCGTCGCTCGGGTCCTGGAACCCGGCCGACGCGATCCCGCTCTCCGCGCAGACCTACCCGACCTGGCGCAGGCTGGTGATCGTGCCCCGGAACACGGCCTTCGCCTACAAGTACCTGAAGAAGGACGCGGCCGGGAACGTGACCTGGGAGTCCGGGACGAACCGCGCGTACACGACGGGCGGTTCGTCCGGCTACAGCGTGAGCGACACCTGGAAGTAGTCCGGGCTCAGCAGCTCGACCGGCCGGCGTAGACCGCCAGCGCCGTGTTGCCGCCCAGGGTGGCGGTGAACTGCCCACCGGAGTTCACCGTCACCGTCGTGTTGTTCTGCACGTTGCAGTACGTCCCGGCGGGCAGCGACGTCTGGTAGGTGCGGCTGAGCGAGCCCGACTCGTGGTTGACGGCCACGAAGCCCTTGGCGCCCCGGCCGAAGGCGATCGCGTTGCCGCCGTTGTCCCACCAGTCGGTCATCGCCTGGCCGCGGGTGGCGTTGCGGAAGGCGACCATGGACCTGATCTCGGGCCAGGCGTGCTGGCACTTCCAGCCGTTCTGCCAGCAGGCGCTCACCGAGCCCCCGTTGGGCGGTCCGGCGTCCGCGTCCGACCACTCGTAGCCGGAGTTGACGTCCGGGGCGCCGTACGGGTGGGCGAGCATGAAGACGTTGGCCAGCGTGTAGTTGGCGCCGTCCTTGTAGTTGAGGGTGGAGCCGTTGCGCTCGGTGTCGTGGTTGTCGACGAAGACCCCGGCCACCGAGCCGTTCAGGTACCCCCAGCCCTCGCCGTAGTTCTTCAGGTAGGCGAGCTTCTCGGAGTTGAAGACCCGCTTGAGGTCGTAGGCGTAGCGGAACTCCTGGACGTCGCCGTTGCCGGTGTACTCGGTGGGCTGGACGGCCTCGCCCGCGCCGTAGATGACCTCCTGCTTCCAGTACACGGACGGATTGGTCAGCCGGGACTTGATGTTGGCGAGGTCGGCGGTGTCGATGTGCTTGGCCGCGTCGATCCGGAAGCCGTCGACGCCCAGCGAGAGCAGGTCGTTGAGGTACCCGGCGATCGTCTTGCGGACGTACTCCTCACCGGTGTCGAGGTCGGCGAGGCCCACGAGTTCGCAGTGCTGGACGTTCCAGCGGTCCTGGTAGTTGCTGACCTGCGCGGTGCAGTCGTCGAAGTCGTACGAGGAGTACAGGCCCGGGTAGGAGTACTTGGTGTACGAGGAGCCGCCGGTGCCGGTGCCGCTGCCCGCCGACATGTGGTTGATCACCGCGTCGGCGACGACCTTCACCCCGGCCGCGTGACAGGTGTTCACCATGTTCTGGAAGGCGGCCCGGTCCCCGAGCCGACCCGCGATCTTGTACGACACCGGCTGGTACGACGTCCACCACTGCGCGCCCTGTATGTGCTCGGCGGGCGGTGAGACCTGGACGTACCCGTAGCCGGCCGGGCCGAGGGTGGTGGTGCACTCCCTGGCGACCGAGGCGAAGTTCCACTCGAAGAGGACGGCGGTGACGTCCTTGGTGCCGGGCGGGGCGGCCTCGGCGGTACCGGGGGCCATGACGGCGGCGGCAGCGGCGAGGGCGACGGCACCCGAAAGCGCTCTGGTTCTGGCCATGTGGGGGTTCCTTCTCCGTTGAAGGCTCTTGCAGAAAACTTCTGGAAACCTTGCGGTTGCGCAGATGCTAAAGGCCCGCCGCCTGAAAAGGCAGCGGGCCGACGGAAGTTGATGGAAGAAGTTTCAGGCGCCCCGGCTCAGCCGGTGGCCTCGGTCCACCAGAGGGTGGTGTCGGCGGGCAGCTTCGCCTCGCCGTCCGACTCGGCGATCTCGCCGCTGGCCAGCAGCACCCGGCCGCGCATCGGCACGGTGACCGACCCGCTGCCGGTGTTGGCGACGCAGACGAACTCCCCGCGCCGGAAGGCCAGTACGCCCTCGGGCGCGCGCAGCCACTCCACCGCGTCCCCCGCGCCCAGGTCGGCCTGGGCCCGCCGGACGGCGAGGGCGGCGCGGTACAGCTCCAGCGTGGAGCCGGGCACGCCGGTCTGCGCCTCGACGCTCAGCTCGGCCCAGGAGTCGGGCTGCGGCAGCCAGCTCCCGCCCGTGCCGAAGCCGTAGGACGTGCCCTCGCGGGTCCACGGGATCGGCACCCGGCAGCCGTCGCGGAAGCCGTCCTGGCCCGCGCCGCGGAAGTAGGCGGGGTCCTGGCGCACCTCGTCGGGGAGGTCGACGACGTCCGGCAGGCCCAGCTCCTCGCCCTGGTAGACGTAGGCGGAGCCGGGCAGGGCCAGCATCAGCAGGGTGGCGGCGCGGGCCCGGCGCAGGCCGAGTCCGCGGTCGCCCGCGGTGCGGATCTGGGTGCCGAGGCCGGGCGGGTTGGCGAACCGGGTGGCGTGCCTAGTGACGTCGTGGTTGGAGAGCACCCAGGTGGCGGGGGCGCCGACCGGGCGCATCGCCTCCAGGGTGCGGTCGACCACGGTGCGCAGCTCCCCGGCGTCCCACTCGGTCGTCAGGTACTGGAAGTTGAACGCCTGGTGCAGCTCGTCGGGGCGGACGTAGTGGGCGGTGCGCTCGACGGTCGGCGTCCACGCCTCGGCGACGAAGACGCGCTCGCCCGAGTACTCGTCGAGGATCGTGCGCCACTGGCGGTAGATCGCGTGCACGCCGTCCTGGTCGAAGAACGGGGTGACATCGTTGCCCAGCAGCTTGAGCTGGTCGTGGGAGCCGAGGTCGGGCAGCCCCGCCGCCTTGACCAGCCCGTGGGCGACGTCGATCCGGAAGCCGTCGACGCCCATGTCGAGCCAGAACCGCAGGATGGAGCGGAACTCGTCGCCGACGGCGGGGTGTTCCCAGTTGAAGTCGGGCTGCTCGGGCGCGAAAAGGTGCAGGTACCACTCGCCGTCCTCGACCCGGGTCCAGGCCGGGCCGCCGAAGACGGACTCCCAGTCGTTGGGCGGGAGTTCGCCGTTCTCGCCGCGGCCGGCGCGGAAGTGGTAGCGCTCGCGCAGCGGGGAGCCCGGTCCCTCGGCGAGGGCCCGCCTGAACCAGTCGTACTGGTCCGAGGAGTGGTTGGGGACGAGGTCGACGATGATCCGCAGCCCCAGCGTGTGGGCGTCGCGGATCAGCGCGTCGGCGTCCAGGAGGGTGCCGAACATCGGGTCGACGGCGCGGTAGTCGGCGACGTCGTAGCCCGCGTCGGCCTGCGGGGAGGCGTAGAAGGGGCTCAGCCAGACGGCGTCCACGCCCAGGTCGCGCAGGTACGGGAGGCGGGAGCGGATGCCCGCCAGGTCGCCCATGCCGTCGCCGTCGCCGTCGGCGAAGCTGCGGGGGTAGACCTGGTAGATCACCGCGTCCCGCCACCAGTCGCGGCGCCCCGTGACGGTGGCGACGGTGGAGTGGGGGGCCGGGTCGGCGGAGTGCTGGCTCATGTCGTCCTTGCAGATGACGGAGTCATCGGTCGTCGGGGTGGGGCGTGGGGCGGCGGGCGGGTCAGCCCTTCGTGCCGCCCGCGGTGAGGCCGGTGACCAGGTTCTTCTGCACGAGGTAGAAGAACGCGGAGACGGGTATCGCGATCAGCACCGCGGTGGCCGCCATCAGGTTGCGCTGGGCGTCGTGCTCGCTGACGAAGGTCTGCAGGCCGACGGCGAAGGTGTACTTGGTGTCGGACAGCATGAACGTCGAGGCGAAGGCGACCTCGCCGAAGGCGGTGAGGAAGCTGTAGAACGCGGCGACCGCGAGGCCGGGCCGGGCCAGCGGCAGGATCAGCCGGGCGAAGGTGCCGAACGGCGAGAGCCCGTCGACGCGTCCGGCCTCGTCGATCTCGAACGGGATGGTGTCGAAGTACCCCTTGAGCAGCCAGGCGCAGTACGGCACGGCGGTGGTGCAGTAGACCAGGACCAGGCCGAGGTAGCTGTCGACGAGCCGCAGGTCGGAGAGGATCTGGTACATCGGCACCATCAGCACGGCGACCGGGAACATCTGGGTGACCAGCAGGACCCACATGAACTTCCGGTAGCCGGGGAAGCGCATGCGCGAGACGGCGTAGCCGGTGGTCGCGGCGATCAGCACCCCGATGACGGTGGTGCCGAGCGAGACGATCAGCGAACTCTTCAGCCAGTCGAAGAACTCGGTGTGCTGGAGCACGAACGCGTAGTTGGCGAAGGTCATCTTCCGCCAGATGCCGGCCGGGTGGAGGTAGTCGTCCTTGTCCGGGCCGAGCGAGAGGAAGACCAGCCAGGCGATCGGGAACAGCGCGATCAGGCTGGCGGCGATCAGGACGCCGTGGGAGACGAGGCTGCCCAGCGGGGTGTTCTCGCCGCGCCTGCGGGCCGGGCGCCGCCGGGTGCCGGGGGCGCCGGGCGCGGTCGCCGCGGCGGGGGTCTCGACGGTGGTCGTACTCATGGGGCTCCCGCCTCAGATCGCGAGCTGCTGGTCGTTGCGGTTCAGCCAGCGGCGGTAGAAGGAGGTGAAGACGATCAGGATGGCCAGCAGCAGGATGCCGTAGGCGGCGGACTGCGCGAAGTCGCGCGGCTGCTGTCCGAAGCCGAGGTAGTAGGCCCAGGTGACCAGGATCTGCGCGTCCGGCGCGGTGTTGCCGAAGAGCAGGAAGATGACGGCGAACTGGTTGAACGTCCAGATGATGCCGAGCAGGACGACGGTGGCGGCGACCGGGCGCAGACCGGGCAGGGTGACGTGCCTGAAGCGCTGCCAGGGGCCGGCGCCGTCCATCTCGGCGGCCTCGTAGAGGGAGGCGTCGATGGCCTGGAGCCCGCCGAGGAGCGAGACCATCATGAACGGCACCCCGCACCAGGTGTTGACCATGATGGCGGCGAACCGCTGCCAGGAGGTGTCCTCCAGCCAGTTGGGCTCGGGCAGGTGCAGGGCGTGCAGGAACGAGTTGAGGACGCCCCCGTCGGCGAGCATGAAGCGCCAGCCGAAGACGGTGACGAACGTGGGCACGGCCCACGGCAGGATCAGGATCAGCCGGTAGGCGGTGCGTCCGCGCAGCTTCTGGTTGAGCAGCAGGGCGAGGCCGAGGCCGATGGTGTAGTGCAGGGCGACGCAGACGGCGGTCCAGGCGATCGTCCAGAGGAAGTGCGACCAGAAGCGGTCGTACGCCGTCGCGCCGAACAGGATGTCCTGGTAGTTGTCGAGCCCGATGAACTTGTAGGTGGCGTCGATGTGGTTGACGCCGATGGTGCGGGCCGTGTTCAGGCTGTTGGCGTCGGTGAGCGTCAGGTAGAGGCCGTACAGCAGGGGGTAGAGCACGAGGACGCCGAGCACGACGGCGACCGGCGTGATCATCGCGTAGGCGTACCAGTGCTTCCGGTAGCCGTGCCTGAGGCGATGCCCGAGGCCGGGCCGGGGCGCGCGGTCACCGTGGCGCTTGCCGGTCGCGCGGTCGATGGCGACTGTCATGGGTCGACAACCTTCTGGGTGGTCCGGGTCTGGGGGTGGGCCGGGCACGGCCGCCGGACCCCTCCCCCTCGGGAGGTCCGGCGGCCGTCGCGGTCACTTGCTGAAGTCGGGCACCAGCTTGGCGATGGCGAGTTCGGCGTTGCCCAGACCCTTGTCCAGGGACTCCTTGCCACCGGCGATCTTGGGCAGCTCGGTGTCCAGCGGGCCCCACAGGGAGCTGTACTCGGGCAGGGCCGGGCGCGGCTGCGCGGCGGCCAGGACGCCCTGGAACCCGGCGATGCCCGGGTCGGCCTTGACCTCGGCGGTGTAGGCGTCGTCGCGGGTCGGCAGCGTGGAGTTCTTCAGCGCGATGGCCGACTGGGACGACGCGGACGTCATGAAGTTCACGAACTTCAGGGCGGCCTTCTGGTGGGCGGCGTCGGAACCGGCGTAGACGGACAGGTTGTGGCCGCCGGTCGGGGCGCCCGCCTTGCCGGTGGAACCGGCCGGGACGGTGGCGATGCCGAGGTTGGCCTTGTCCTTGAAGGCGGTGCCCTTGTAGAAGTTCGTTATCTCCCACGGGCCCTGGACGATCGCGGCGACCTTGCCGTTGACGAACGCGTCCTGGATGTGGGCGTAGGCGTCGGCGGTGGTGTCCGCTTTGTGCAGGCCCTTGCCGTCGAAGAGGCTCAGCCAGGTGCCGTACGCCTTCTTCGCGGCGGGCGAGTCGACGGTGACCTTCTTGGCGGCGGCGTCGACGGTGTCGGTGCCCTCGCCGTAGAGGAAGGACTGCGCGTAGTAGGCCTGGGTGGAGCCCCAGTAGCCGTCGACGCCGGTCTTCTCCTTGACGGTGGCGGCGGCCTTCCGCAGGTCGTCCCAGGTCTTGGGCGCCTCGACACCGGCCTTCGCGAAGAGGGCCTTGTTGTAGACGAGGGCGAGGGTGTCGGTGACCAGCGGGACGCCGTAGGTCTTGCCCTCGTACTGGGCCTGCGTGATCAGGCTGGACTGGAACTGGGCCTGGTCCTTGAGGGCCTCGGTGCCGTCGAGCGGCAGGAAGAAGCCCTTCTTGGCGAAGGCGGGGGTCCAGCCGACCTCGGAGCGCAGGATGTCCGGGGCGCCCTGGGAACCGGCGGCGGTGTCGAACTTGTTCTGCGCCTGGTCGAAGGGGACGTTGACGTACTTGACCTTGACGTCCTTGTGGGCGGCCTCGAACTCCTTCACGAGCGCCTTGTAGGTGGGCGCCTCGTTGGTGGCGTTGGAGGTGTCCCACCAGGTGATCGTCACCGGCCCGGACGCCTTGTCGCCGCTGTCTCCGCTCCCGCCGCAGGCCGTCGCCGCGAGGGCGAGGGACGCCACCAGCGCTGTGGCCGCTGTGCCACGCCGCATGAGTTCTCCTTGAGGGTGTGAGCCCGTGTGGTGCGGGGGCGGCCCCGTCCGCCGCCCCGCCTACTTGCCGACTGCGCCGTTGCGGCGACCGGGCGAACGTGAACGTAACAGCCAGGTAAGCGGCGCGAAAGACCTTGCTGAAAAAAATTGCAAGGGAATGCGGAAGTTATCCGCGTGTGATCTGTCGGCGATCGCCATGAGACGCTTGTTTACGGCGGTGGAGCGCCGAAGGACCGGTTGTGCAAGACTCTGCAAGCTCTTGCCATCATGTTCACGAGGGAGTGCGATGACCCAGCAGCCCGGACCGGGCCGCCCACCAGGCCGCACCAGGCGCGCTATTGGTGTGCAAGGGCAGAGACGACCGGTACAGTCCGGTGCCGTGACCACACGGCTAGCCGACATCGCCGCCCAGGCGGGGGTGAGCGAAGCGACCGTCAGCCGCGTCCTGAACGGGAAGCCGGGCGTCGCCGCCACCACCCGCCAGTCCGTGCTCGCCGCCCTCGACGTGCTGGGCTACGAACGCCCGGTACGGCTGCGCCAGCGCAGCGAGGGCCTGGTCGGCCTGATCACCCCGGAGCTGGAGAACCCCATCTTCCCGGCGCTGGCCCAGGTCATCGGGCAGGCGCTGACCCGGCAGGGCTACACCCCGGTGCTGGCCACCCAGACGCCGGGCGGGTCCACCGAGGACGAGCTGACCGAGATGCTGGTGGACCGCGGGGTCGCCGGGATCATCTACGTCTCCGGGCTGCACGCGGACACCACCGCCGACATGGAGCGCTACGAGCGGCTGCGGGCGCAGGGCGTGCCGTACGTGCTCGTGGACGGCTTCTCGCCGAAGGTGCAGGCACCTTTCATCTCCCCGGACGACCGGGCCGCGATGACGCTCGCGGTGACGCACCTGGTCTCCCTCGGCCACACCCGGATCGGACTCGCCCTCGGCCCGAAGCGGTTCGTGCCCGTGCAGCGCAAGATCGACGGGTTCGTGCGCGCCATGCAGGACCAACTCGGCCTGAACCCGCAGGAGATCGAGGCGGAGCTGGTGCAGCACTCGCTGTACACGCTGGAGGGCGGGCAGGCCGCGACGGCCGCGCTGATCGAGCGGGGCTGCACGGCGGTGGTGTGCGCCAGCGACATGATGGCACTGGGTGCCATACGGGCGGCGCGGCAGCGGGGCCACGAGGTCCCCCGGGATGTCTCGGTGGTCGGTTTCGACGACTCGCCGCTGATCGCCTTCACCGACCCGCCGCTGACCACGGTCCGCAAGCCGGTGCCCGCGATGGGGCAGGCGGCGGTGCGCACGCTCCTGGAGGAGATCGGCGGGACGCCCGCCCCGCACAGCGAGTTCGTGTTCATGCCGGAACTGGTGGTGCGCGGCTCCACGGCGTCGGCCCCCGGCGAGCGGAATCGTCCCTAGGACGGAGACGACGGGCCCTCCGTACCGCGCGGAAGGGGGGCCGCAACGGTCCTTCAGGCGTAGGACATGCGACCCGGACCCGACCAGGGGATGATCGGTGGGGGAAGCTGTTTCTGGCAGAATTGACGCCTATGGGTGACTCGACCGTGACCAGTCTGGAAGACCGCGAACCGGTGGCCGTCCCGGACTCCGCCACGGGCCGCAGAGGGCGGGATCTGCTGCGCCGGATGCGTACGCCGCGGCGCCCCCGGCTCTGGTTCGAGATCCTGCTGATCGCGGTGAGTTACTGGACGTACTCCCTGATCCGCAACGCGGTTCCGGAGCAGCGGGCCGAGGCGCTGCGCAACGCCGACTGGATCTGGCGGATCGAGCACGACCTCGGGATCGCCGTCGAGGATTCCGTCAACCACGCGGTGAACTCGGTGCCCTGGCTGATCGTCGGGATGAACTACTACTACGCGACACTGCACTTCGTCATCACGCTGGGTGTGCTGGTCTGGCTCTACCGCAGTCATCCGGGCCGCTACGCGGCGGCCCGGCTCGTGCTGTTCGCGACCACGGGCGTGGCCCTGGTCGGCTACTACCTGTTCCCGCTCGCGCCGCCCCGGCTGATGCGGGGCGGTGACTTCGTCGACACGGTCGCGGTCCACCAGACCTGGGGTTCGATGGCCTCGGGCGATCTGAAGCACATGTCGAACCAGTACGCCGCGATGCCGTCCATGCACATCGGCTGGTCCCTGTGGTGCGGGCTGACGATCTTCGCCCTGGCGAGCGTGCCGTGGGCGCGGGTGCTGGGGCTGCTGTACCCGGCGCTGACGCTGCTGGTCATCGTCTCGACCGCGAACCACTTCTGGCTGGACGCGGTGGGCGGCGTCGCCTGTCTCGCCTTCGGCTTCACGGTGTCCCGGCTCTGGTACGGCGCCCTGCCGTACCGGCTGCCGCGGACGGTGGAGCGGACACCACCACGCGACCGGGAGCCGACGGACGCGGGGGCGCGCGAGCGCGACCGCACGTGATCCCGGCTCACCCCTCCCGGTGACGTGCGGTCGCCGGGGTGTCACCCCTGGCGGTGACGGGGGGGCGGACGGCGACAGAGGCGCCACCGTGACCAGGGACGTCCCGGACGGCGTCAGGGCCCAGGAGCCGCGTGCCGGGCGCGGGCCCGGTGTCAGGCGCCGTAGAACAGGTCCTCGACGACCGTGCGGGCCCGGCGGGCGGTGCGGCGGTAGGCGTCCAGCATGTCGCCCACGTGTCCGGGCCCGTACCCCAAGTACCGTCCGACCGCCGCGAGTTCGCGCCCGTCGGTCGGGAAGGTGTCACCGGCCCTGCCGCGCACCAGCATCACCGCGTTGCGCACCCGGGTGGCCAGCACCCACGCCTCGTCCAGGGTCTCGGCGTCCTCCGTCGACAGCAGACCGGCCGCGCGGGCCGCGGCGAGCGCCTCCCGGGTCCTGGTGGTGCGCAGGCCCGGCTCGGACCAGCCGTGCCGCATCTGGATCAGCTGCACGGTCCACTCGACGTCCGACAGGCCGCCGGGGCCCAGCTTGGTGTGGAGCTTGGGGTCGGTGCCGCGCGGCAGCCGCTCCGACTCCATGCGCGCCTTCAGCCGCCGGATCTCCCGCACGGCGTCCTCGCCGAGGCCCTCCGGCGGGTAGCGCAGGGGGGCGATCAGGTCGACGAAGCGGCGCCCCAGGTCCGCGTCACCGGCGACGGGTTCGGCGCGCAGCAGCGCCTGGGACTCCCAGACCAGCGACCAGCGGCGGTAGTACGCCTCGTAGGACTTCAGCGTCCGCACCAGCGGCCCCGACTTGCCCTCGGGACGCAGGTCCGCGTCGATGAGCAGCGGCGGGTCGGCGCTGGGGATCTGGAGCAGCCTGCGCATCTCGGAGACGACCTTGTTGGCGGCGTCGGACGCCTCCCGCTCGGGGACGCCCTCGCGCGGCTCGTGCACGAAGAGCACGTCCGCGTCGGAGCCGTAGCCGAGTTCGTGGCCGCCGAAGCGGCCCATGCCGATGACGGTGAAGCGGGTCGGCAGGGTGTCGCCCCAGCCGCGGCGCACCACCGCGCGCAGGGTCCCGGCGAGGGTGGCCGCGGTCAGGTCGGAGACCGCGGCGCCGACCACGTCGACCAGGGCTCCCTGGTCCGCCTCGACGGGCCTGGTCTCGGTGCCGTAGGAGCCGACGATGTCGAAGGCCGCGGTGCGGAACAGCTCGCGGCGGCGCACCCCGCGGGCCGCGGTGACGCCCTGCTCGGCGTTCTCGGCGCGGCCCGCGGCGGCCAGCACCTCCTGCTCCAACGGGGCCCGCCCGCGCGGCTGGAGGTCGCCGCCGAGCAGCGCGACCGCCTCCGGGGCGCGCATCAGCAGGTCGGGGGCGAGGCGTCCGGCGGAGAGCACCCGGGCGAGGTTCTCGGCCGCGGCGCCCTCGTCCCGCAGCAGCCGCAGGTACCAGGGCGTCTTGCCCAACGCGTCCGAGACGTTGCGGAAGTTGAGGAGTCCGGCGTCGGGGTCGGCGGAGTCCGCGAACCAGCCGAGCAGCACCGGCAGCAGGGTCCGCTGGATCGCCGCCTTGCGGGTCACGCCGGACGCCAGCGCCTCCAGGTGCCGCAGCGCGGCGGCCGGATCGACGTAGCCGAGCGCGACGAGCCGTTCGCGGGCCGCCTTCGGACTCAACCGCACTTCGCCGGGCGCGAGTTGGGCGGCGGCGTCGAGCAGCGGGCGGTAGAACAGCTTCTCGTGCAGCCGGCGCACCACGCCCGCGTGCCGCCGCCACTCGCGGTTCAGCTCGGCGACCGGGTCGGCGCGCAGGCCCAACGAGCGCCCGATGCGCCGCTGGTCGGCCTCGTCCTCGGGCACCAGGTGGGTGCGGCGCAGCCGGTACAGCTGGATGCGGTGCTCCATGGAGCGCAGGAAGCGGTACGCCTCGTCGAGCTGGACGGCGTCGGACCGCCCCACGTAGCCACCGGCGGCGAGCGCCTGCAGGGCGTCCAGGGTGGTGCCGCTGCGCAGCGTCGCGTCGGCCCTGCCGTGCACCAACTGGAGCATCTGGACGGCGAATTCGACGTCGCGCAGCCCGCCGGGGCCGAGCTTCAGCTCGCGGTCTATCTCGGCGACCGGGATGTTCTCGACCACCCGGCGGCGCATCTTCTGCACGTCGGCGACGAAGTTCTCGCGTTCGGCCGCCTGCCAGACCAGCGGGGCGAGGGCGTCGACGTAGGCGGCGCCGAGGTCGGGGTCGCCCGCGACCGGGCGGGCCTTCAGGAGGGCCTGGAACTCCCAGGTGTTGGCCCAGCGCTGGTAGTAGGCGAGATGGCTGCTGAGGGTGCGCACGAGGGGCCCGTTGCGGCCCTCGGGGCGGAGGTTGGCGTCGACGGGCCAGATGGAGCCCTCGACGGTGGTCTCGGAGCAGATCCGCATCAGGTGCGCGGCGAGCCGGGTGGCGGCGGGCACCGCCTTCGCCTCGTCGACGCCCTCGGCCGCCTCGCCGACGAAGATGACGTCGACGTCGGAGACGTAGTTGAGTTCGTGGCCGCCGCACTTGCCCATCGCGATCACGGCGAGCCGGCAGAGCGCGGCGTCCTCGGGGGCGGCGGCGGACGCCAGGGCGAGGGCGGCGCGCAGGGTGGCGGTGGCGAGGTCGGCGAGTTCGGCGGCGGTCTGCGGGACGTCGGTGGTGCCGCAGACGTCCCGGGCGGCGATGGACAGCAGGCAGCGGCGGTAGGCGACGCGCAGCGCGACGGGATCGGCGGCCTCGGCCAGCCCGTGCTCGAACTCCAGCACACCGGGGTGCAGATCGCTGGGCTCGTAGGTGACCAGCACCTCCCAGTCGCGGGGGTGCCGGGCGAGGTGGTCGGCGAGCGCGGCGGAGGCCCCGAGGACGCCGAGCAGGCGGTCGCGCAGCGGTTTGGCCGCTATCACCGTGTCGAGCAGCTCCCGCCGGGCGAGGGAGCCGGGCTGCGCCTCCAGCAGCCGCACCAGGCCGAGCAGGGCGAGATCGGGGTCGGCGGTGGCACCGAGTGCCTCAAGCAGCACCGGGTCGTCGCGGACGGCGGCCAGTTCGGCGCTGTCCAGGAGCCGTTCGGCGGCGGAGGGATCGGTGAAGCCGTGCCGAAGCAGCCGCGTGAAGGTACTGCTCCTGCGCCCCGGCGCCGTCATCCCGGCCCTCCCTCGGATCAAGGTCGTACGGGGACGAGCCTAATGGCTGAGCTGGTGGGAGGCGCTGGAGCGACGACGGGGAGTCCGGCGGGGGGGCGGGCGCGACGGGTTCCCGGAGAGCGGGGCGCCCTTGCCGCCGGGGCGACCTCCGGCCGGACCACTGCACTGTCGGCAACCCGGCCACCGGAACGCCGTACCGCCGGGCACCCGACCGCCGGGCCTTTGCCCATCTGTCCCAAGCACCCCAGCCCCAAGCCCCCCAAGCTTCCCCATCCCCCGGGTGACCGTAGGGCCCACTCCCCCGTCGGCGGCGGCTCACGGCGAGCGCTCACCCCGGTCGCGCGTTCGCGGTGCTCCCCCGCCGGTCGGGGGGGCAGCAGTTCACCGGGTCTTCATCCGGCGGGTTGGGTGCCGTGGGGCGCGGGCATGTTGGCGTGTGCATGCTCAGTCCGCACCGCCAACCCCGCCCCACCCCCCTCCGGAGGTTGATGTGTCCGGCACCCCCGTGTCCCGCACCCCCGTGTTCCGTCGCGGCCGTACGGCCGTGGCGTCCGCGCTCGCCTTCACCGCGGCCGCGGCCGGCCTGTGGACCGGGCTCGGCGGCTCCCCGTCCGCGTCCGCCGCGACCGGCGTCCCCCACCCCGACCACGTGGTCGTCGCCGTCTTCGAGAACCACGCGTACAGCCAGGTCATCGGCTCCTCCAGCGCGCCCTACATCAACAGCCTGAAGTCCGGCGGCGCCAACCTCACCCAGGCGTACGCCGAGACCCACCCGAGCCAGCCCAACTACTTCGCCCTCTTCTCCGGCTCCACCCAGGGCGTCACCGACGACAGCTGCTACACACCCGGCTTCTCCTCGGCCGCGAACCTCGCCTCCGAGGTGATCGCCGCGGGCGGCAGCTGGGCCAGCTACAACGAGACCCTGCCGAGCCAGGGCTCGACCACCTGCTCCAGCGGGAACTACGCGCGCAAGCACAACCCCTGGTTCGGCTTCGCCAACGTCCCGACCTCCACGGCCCGCACCTTCGCGCAGTTCCCCACCGACTACAGCACCCTCCCCGACGTCTCCTTCGTCGTCCCCGACCTCTGCGGCGACATGCACGACTGCTCCGTCGCCACCGGCGACACCTGGCTGAAGAACAAGCTCGGCGCGTACGCGACCTGGGCCAGGACCCACAACAGCCTGCTGGTCGTCACCTTCGACGAGGACAACCGGCTCAGCGGCAACCGCATCCCGACGGTCCTGTACGGGCAGCAGGTCACCGCGGGATCGTCCAGCGCGACCACGTACAACCACTACGACCTGCTGCGCACCCTGGAGGACGGCCAGGGCCTGACCACGCACGCGGGCAACGCGGCGACCGCGAAGGACATCACCGGGATCTGGGCGTCCTGACGTGTACGTGGCGGACAGCCGCGCGACGGCGCCGGAGTCCGCGGAGCACGCCGCCCGGGCCACCCGCGCCGGGCGGCGGCGCACCGCGGTCGCCCCCACCGTGCTCGCCCTCGGCACGGTCAGCCTGGTCACCGACGTCTCGTCCGAGATGGTCACGGCCGTGCTGCCGCTGTACCTGGTGGCGGGCCTCGGCCTCTCCCCGCTGGGCTTCGGCCTCCTGGACGGTGTCTACAACGGCTTCTCGGCGCTGGTGCGGCTGGCCGGGGGCCATCTGGCGGACCGGGGCGGCGGACGGCACAAGTGGGTGGCGGGGATCGGGTACGGCCTCTCGGCGGTCTGCAAGCCGCTGCTGCTGCTCGCCCACACGCTCACCCCGATCGGCCTGGTCCTGGCCGCCGACCGGACCGGCAAGGGCCTGCGCACGGCGCCCAGGGACGCGCTGATCTCGCTCTCCAGCACGCCGGAGACGCGCGGCCGGGCCTTCGGGACGCACCGCGCGATGGACACCGCGGGCGCGCTGCTCGGCCCGCTCGCGGCGTTCCTCGTCCTGCGGGCGACGGTGGACGGCTACGACGCGGTCTTCACGGTGAGCTTCTGCGTGGCGTCGGCGGGCGTCCTGGTCCTGGTCCTGTTCGTCCCCTCCCCCACCCCGGCAGCGGGCCGCGCCGCCGCCCCCGCCTCTTCCCCCGCTCCCGCCCCGGCCCCCGCCCCGGCCCCCGTCCCGGCCGGGGAGCGTCCGACGCTCCGGGCCGCCCTCGGCCTGCTGCGCCGCCGCGAGCTGCGCCGTCTCGCGGTCTGCGCGCTGCTGCTGGGGCTGGCCACGGTGAGCGACTCCTTCCTCTACCTGCTCCTCCAGCACCGGCTGGGGGTGCCCGACCGCTGGTTCGCGCTGCTCCCGCTGGGCACGGCGGCCGCGTTCCTGCTGCTGGCGCTGCCGCTCGGCCGGATCGCGGACCGCTGGGGCAGCCGCCGGGTGTTCCTCGCGGGCCACGGGGCGCTGCTGCTCGTCTACGTGCTGCTGCTGTCGCCGTGGCACGGTCCCGCGCTGCCGTACCTGGTGCTGGCGCTGCACGGGACGTTCTACGCGGCGACCGACGGCGTGCTGATGGCGGCGGCCTCCGAACGGGTGCCGCGGGCGCTGCGCTCGTCGGGTCTCGCCCTGGTCCAGACGGGGCAGGCGCTGGCCCGTTTCGCCTGCTCACTGGCGTTCGGGGCGGCCTGGACGTGGTGGGGCGACCGGACGGCGCTGACGCTCTCCGCGGCGGCGCTCGCCCTCTGCGTGACGTACGCCCTCACCGCGCTGGGCCCCGCGAGGGCGGCCGGGCGATGACCATCACCGACGCCACCCGGAAGGTCCCGTCATGACGCTCGCACTCCGCACCCGGCTCCTGGTCCTGGTGACGGCGCTGGCCGTGCTCGCGGGGATCGCGGTGGCGGCCGTGGAGCACGCGTCGGCGCGCGCGGAGCGGCGCGACCGGGCCGCGCCGGACGGCCCCCGGGTCGCCTCGGGCCGGGTGACGCTGGACGCCCCCGGCGCGCTGGTCTTCCGCAACCTGGCGTGGGGCCCGCACCGCGACGAGCTGACGACGGTCCCGGCGGCGTCCCCGGCCGGGCCGCGCACGGCGTCGGGGGTGCGGTGCCTGCGCTTCCACGCGGCGGCGGGCACCGGGCTCTGCCTCCAGGCGGTCCACGGGGCGGTCTCGGACAGCTACCGCGCCCTGGTCCTGGACGCGCGGCTGCGGGAGCGGGCCCGCTACGACGTGCCCGGCATCCCGTCCCGGGCCCGGGTCTCGCCCAGCGGGCACTGGGTGGCGTGGACGGCGTTCGTGGGCGGCGACTCGTACGCGGGCACGGACTTCTCCACGCGCACGGCGCTGGTGGACGTCCGCACGGGCCGCCTCACGCCGTCCCTTGAGGCGTTCCGGATCGTCCTGGACGGGCACGGGTACCGCGCGCCCGACGTCAACTTCTGGGGCGTGACGTTCGCGCCCGACGACCGCACGTTCTACGCGACGCTGGCCACGAAGGGCCGCACGTACCTGGTCAGGGGCGATCTGCGGACCCGCACGGTGACGACCCTGCACGCGAACGTGGAGTGCCCGTCCCTCTCCCCGGACGGAACCCGCGTCGCGTACAAGAAGCGGGTGCCCGGCCTCCCGGCGGACGCGCCCTGGCGGCTGTACGTCCTCGACCTGCGGACCCTGCGGGAGACGGCGGTGGCGGAGTCCCGCAGCGTCGACGACCAGGCGGCCTGGCGGGACGAGCGCACCCTCGTCTACGCCCTGCCGGGCGACTACGGGGCGGACCTGTACGAGATCCCGGCCGACGGCACGGGGGCACCCCGCAGGACACTCCGGGCGGCGGTCTCCCCGGCGTACCTGCGCTAGCACCCCCGGACACCCCGGACACCCCCGGCGGCCGCGCGCCCGCCGGGGTCCGCCTAGGGAGCGGCCTACGGCCGCGCGTCTCTGGGCTCGCTCCGCTCGCGCGCCGGTCACCGTCCATGGCGAGCGCCACACGCGGCTGCGGCGCCCTGGCCGCGCGAGGAAGGCTCTACCCTCCCAGTGAGGTTTTTCCAACCTCGCGAGAGCGACTGCGAGTTGGACGGATCTGCAGAACGACGAAGCTCCTGGTAGACGAGTTGTCGACCAAGATCAACCGTCGTTCCAGGAGCTCCGTGTGCTTGTCTACCCGTCCGCCATCGATCTGCCCACCGTGCACGTGCGTCACCTGAGTCAGGTGCTGGATACGCGACGTCGGGAGATAGGCAGTCGATGACGGCGGCTGACTCCGCAGCGCCAGGCCCTGCCCGCCCTGGCCCATCTGCGGTGCGGCGACACGTACGCCCAGCTCGCGGCCGGGTTCGGTATCGGGATCGCCACCGTCTACCGCTACGTCCGCGAGGCGATCGACGTCCTGGCCGCGCTCGCGCCGACACTCGACGAAGCGATGGGGACGGCCCACATGAAGGCGTACGTCATCCTGGACGGCACCGTGCTGCCGATCAACCGAATCGCCGCCGACCGCCCCTACTGCTCCGGCAAGAACTGGCGCCTCCTGCGCAAGCTACGCTGCAGCACCCACCGCATCACCGCGATCGTCATGTCCGTCCTCACCCTTCACCTCGCGACCGCGTCAGGATGAAAACACCTCATTCTGCGAGCCCTAAGGAACAGCCGGAGGCAGCAGGACATGGGGAGTACATCTGACGTGCCGAGGCCCGGGGCGAATGTGACGGGAACCGCTCGTGAGCCCGTCGCGTCCATTTTGGGTACGCCACGAAGGGGACTGACATGGAGCCGGCCTTACGCAATTCGCCCCAGCCGCCCTCCTGCCCTCCCCGGCAGCCGAGACGGCCGGCCACCCCGCCTCCTGGTGCACCGTTGTGGCGGCTACTGCGTGAAGACGAGTGGCCCAGGCTGTCCGAGCTCCTCGCAGGGCGTCGGTCCAGGAGCCTGCGGCCCGTCGCGATCGTGCTGTTAGTGCCGTGCATGTGGTGGCTGACGGTCGCGCTCGTACTCTTCTACGAGGTTGCCAGGTCGGCTCGCAGCGTCGCCCGACGCTTCTTTCCCTGGCGCCCACAAGGGCGAGTCGAAGACGTTCCCGTACTGAGGGCACAGCGAGTAAGGGCGTGGGTCGCCCTCGTGGTATCGGGCGGGCTGCTGGCCGTCTACGGCGGCATGTCGGATGCGTGGGAACAGTTCCTGCAGCGCCTCTACCTCGCCCCGTGGCTGGCCCTGGCAAGCGCAGTACTGGTAGCGGGAGCACTCTACGGCGCAGCCCGGCCGCACAGAAGGCGGCTCATGCGCACCCACTTCAAAAGCGCCGGCCTCAGGATCCTGGGGTACGCAGGCGCCTGGATTCTCTTGCCGGCGCTGCTCATCGGTTCTCTCCTGGCCATGAGCGCAATGCTGGAGCCGGTCGCACAGACCTCCCTGCTTCTCGCGTACCTGATCGTGCTGGCTCTGTGGACGCCGTTCTGGTGGACCGTCCACTTCGTGTGTTTCGCCTCGGGTCCGGCGGTCCGCAACGCTTTCAGCCTCTCCGCCCTCCATCCCGCCCTGCCGCCCCTGACGACGAGTGCGGCGGTCTGGGTGTTCGTCCTCGTCAGCCAGTTGACGGGCGACCTTCCGCCGTTTCCGGAACCGATAGCGCTCTGCGCAGTCACAGGCGGACCAGTATCGGTGACCGCGGTGGCGTGCTGGGAGATCTACCGGCTACGGCGGCACCACGGTATGCAGTGGCGCGGCTGATCCGCCTGGCTCACGACGTCCGTCACTCGCCCGAGGAGGCAGCTTCGATGGTTGTCATATTTGGCATAGCCGGATCCTTCGCCCTCTACTTCGCCTTCCGGGAATCGCGGACACAACGCCATCTGAAGCGCGACGGAACACTCGTCAGGGGACGCGTGGTGCGCCACCGCATCGACTCTGCGGGAAGGGACGGCACCGCCACGTTCGCCGTCATCACGTTCGCCGACGCAGGCGGCGCCCGGCACACTTTCCAGGCACAGGCGTCAGGCGTCAGGCATCTGCCCGTGGGGGCCGAGGTCCCGGTGCGCTACCTGGACCGCAATCCCGGCGTCGCGCGCATCGACCTCACCGGAAAGAAGGTGGCGAATATCGCGATCCCCTTGCTCGTCGGCGTCCTGTTCTTCGGCGGCGCCGTGGCGGTAGCCGTGGATCAAGGTCACCGAAGCGGCCCCAGCCACGGCCGCTGAGCGCTGTGGAAACGTCGGGCGCGCTCGCCGCGGGGTCCCGGCCCGGCCGGCGCGCTTCCATGCCGGCGAGGCCGGTCGGCCGGAATGCCGACAGGATCAGTTTGGTGCCCTCACGGTCCGGCGCGGGCGTGGGCGTCGCTCGGCTCCGGCCACGCGGGGCCGATCGGCCCGACGACGCCCCGGTTACGGCCCAGTCCCGCTCCGGTCACGTCGTGCACGGGCAAGACGTGGGTCTCTGATGTCAGCGTGAGCCCCCGATGCCGCCTTCGATCAGTGAGCCTTTTCCAACCTGCGGTCTGCGCTGGTCACGGGTGTGCCGGTGAGTGGTCGTGTCCGGTGGGAAGGGATCAGGACCAATAGGTCCACAAGCGACCGTCGAGCGACGAACACTCCGCCAGGCATGGTCGGCGGACGCGCCGCTCAGCTACGTCACAGCTTCGGGTCGCTTGTCAGCGTGAGCTGCACCGTGCAGGGACTCCCATTCTGGGATCCTTCTGACGGCCCAGAGACGACCCCGGGGCCGCAAAGCGCGTTGGGCCGACAGTCCACAACAGTCGGCCCAACCAAGAGCGCCTAGCGACAAAAACGCTCTGACCTGCCCCTACAGCACCGGCAGGTTCTTCCGCAGCTCGAAGGCCGTGACCTCGCTGCGGTACTCCTCCCACTCCGACTTCTTGTTGCGCAGGAAGAAGTCGAAGACGTGCTCGCCCAGGGTCTCCGCGACCAGGTCGCTGCGCTCCATCAGGGTGAGGGCCTCGCCGAGGTTCTGCGGGAGGGGCTCGATGCCCATCGCGCGGCGCTCGGCGTCCGAGAGGGCCCAGACGTCGTCCTCGGCGCCCGGCGGCAGCTCGTAGCCCTCCTCGATGCCCTTGAGGCCCGCGGCCAGCAGGACCGCGTAGGACAGGTAGGGGTTGGCGCCGGAGTCCAGGGAGCGGACCTCGACCCGGGCCGAGCCGGTCTTGCCGGGCTTGTACATCGGGACCCGGACCAGGGCGCTGCGGTTGTTGTGGCCCCAGCAGATGTACGAGGGGGCCTCGCCGCCCGCGCCCGCCGTGCGCTCCGAGCCGCCCCAGATGCGCTTGTAGGAGTTGACCCACTGGTTGGTGACGGCGGAGATCTCCGCCGCGTGCCGCAGCAGCCCGGCGATGAAGGAGCGGCCGACCTTGGAGAGCTGGTACTCCGAGCCGGACTCGTAGAACGCGTTGCGGTCGCCCTCGAAGAGGGAGAGGTGGGTGTGCATGCCGCTGCCGGGGTGCTCGGAGAACGGCTTCGGCATGAAGGTGGCCTGCACCCCCTGCTCCAGCGCCACCTGCTTCATGACCAGGCGGAACGTCATGATGTTGTCGGCCGTGGAGAGCGCGTCGGCGTACCGCAGGTCGATCTCCTGCTGGCCGGGGGCGCCCTCGTGGTGGGAGAACTCGACCGAGATGCCCATCGACTCCAGCATGGTGATCGCCTGGCGGCGGAAGTCCATGCCGATGTTCTGCGGGGTGTGGTCGAAGTACCCGGAGTTGTCGGCGGGGGTGGGCCGCGAGCCGTCCAGCGGGCGGTCCTTCAGCAGGAAGAACTCGATCTCGGGGTGGGTGTAGAAGGTGAAGCCGAGGTCGGAGCCGCGGGTGAGGGCCCGCTTGAGGACGTAGCGGGGGTCGGCGAAGGACGGCGAGCCGTCCGGCATGAGGATGTCGCAGAACATCCGGGCGGTGCCGGGGGCCTCGGCACGCCAGGGCAGGATCTGGAAGGTGGACGGGTCCGGCTTGGCGATCATGTCGGACTCGTAGACGCGGGCGAAGCCCTCGATGGCGGAGCCGTCGAAGCCGATCCCCTCGTCGAATGCCTGTTCCAGCTCGGCCGGGGCCACGGCCACGGACTTCAGGAAGCCCAGCACGTCCGTGAACCACAGCCGTACGAACCGGATGTCGCGTTCCTCCAAGGTCCGGAGCACGAACTCCTGCTGCTTGTCCATCTTCCGCTTCCCCATCCTTGCTGGTCAGGCCACCTGTCTCCCGTACCACGGGAAGGCGGTCGGGCACCAGAGCATCCCACCACATCGCCATTTCATGCGCGTTGCCGACCATGATCCGGAAGCCGGCCCCGGTGTGAACGCCTCGGGTCCGGCGGGTGTACCGCTCCACCGCCCATAGTGCCTGCTCGCACCCCCGTACGTAATGCCCGGCCCGGGGGCCCGCTCCCCGGGCGCGGCCGCACGACACGCACAGGAGTTCTGGTCAATCCCGCGCCCGGACCGCGGCCGACCCCATCATTCCCCTTACGATCAGTTGACCCGATCGGCACCTTTTCCCAGAAGGACACACCTCATGGGTTCCGCCAAGGCCAAGAACAGCAGCAACGCGGCACGCAAGGCGCGTATAGAGGAGATGCGGCGGGCCGACCAGGCCCGGGAACGACGCAACCGGGTCCTGGCGATCGGCGGGAGCGTCGTGGCGGTCGCCGCGCTGGTCGTCGGCGTGGTCCTCGTCGCGCAGTCCCGGGACGACGGCGACGGCGACGGCGGCGGCAGCGCGACCAGCGACGCCAAGTCCGACGGGCACTTCACGACCGGCGCCGACGGGGTGAAGACCTGGAAGGGCACGCTGAGCCGCAACCACGTCACCAAGACCGTGCAGTACCCGACCGAGCCGCCGGTCGGCGGGGACCACGACCAGGTCTGGATGAACTGCAACGGCAACGTCTACACCAAGCCGCTGAACAACATGAACGCGGTGCACTCGCTGGAGCACGGCGCGGTGTGGGTGACGTACACCGGCAAGGCGGCCAAGGCGGACGTCGAGGCGCTGGCGGCGAAGGTGCGCAAGACGCCGTACACGCTGATGAGCCCGGACGACAAGCAGGCCGACCCGATCATGCTGACGGCGTGGGGCCACCAGCGGACGGTCAAGAGCGCGAGCGACCCGGACGTCGACGCGTTCTTCGAGAAGTTCGTGCAGGGCGAGCAGACCCCGGAGCCGGGCGCCGCGTGCACGGGAGGGCTGTCGCAGTGAGGCAGGTGGGCCTGGTCGCCGGGGCGGCGGCGGTGGCGCTGGTCGCGGCCGGCGCCATAACGTACGCGGTCGCCGAGGACGGCGGCGGCCCGGCGAAGACCCCGACCGCGGACTCGGCGGACGCCGGGTTCGCGCGGGACATGGCGGTCCACCACCAGCAGGCCGTCGAGATGTCGTACATCGTGCGGGACCGCACCGGGGACGAGGAGGTGCGGCGGCTCGCGTACGACATCGCGCAGACCCAGGCCAACCAGCGCGGCATGCTGCTGGGCTGGCTCGACCTGTGGGGGCTGCCGAAGGTGTCGTCCGACCCGCCGATGACCTGGATGGGAATGGGCGGCATGGTCTCCGGCGAGGACGGGGCGCTGATGCCGGGGATGGCGACCGACACGGAGCTGAAGCGGCTCGGCACGCTCAACGGGCGCAAGGCCGAGGTCTTCTTCCTCCAGCTGATGACGGACCATCACAAGGGCGGCATCCACATGGCCGAGGGCTGTGTCGCCAAGTGCACGGTCGGCGTGGAGAAGCGGCTCGCGCAGGGCATGGTCGACGCGCAGGAGTCGGAGATCCGGCTGATGGCCGATCTGCTCAAGGCCCGGCACGCCGCGCCCCGTTCGTAGCCGTCGGTCATGGCCGTCATCCGGAGGAAAGCCCCAATTCGCCCCGTCTGACGCTTCTTTGGGCTTCTCTTGGCTTCCGCATTCCCCTGGCATGAACGGTTCATCGCAAGAGTGTGCGCAACCGCGTGATCCTTTCCCGCGCCCCCGCCGCGGCGCGGACCCGGAGGGACCACCGCCGACCACACATGCGAAGAACCGCATCGCAGGGGGTTCTATGAGATCCAACCGCGCCCACATACGCGCCGGAGTGAGCATGGCGGCGACACTGCCGATGCTCGCCGGCGCGCTCGCGCTCGGCATCCCCGCGGCGCACGCCGCGGACAGCACCGGCCGGGACACCATCGCCGGCACCAAGCCCGCGTGGGCCACCGCGAAGGCGGACCGGGGCGCCGCCCCGGACGGCGCCCCGGTCTCCGCCCGGGTGTATCTGGCGGGGCGGGACGCCTCCGGGCTCGCGGCCTACGCCAAGGCCGTGTCCGACCCGGACTCCGCCTCCTACGGCACATACCTCACCGCCGCGCAGACCCGCTCCCGCTTCGGCGCCACCGGGGCCCAGGTGGCCGCCGTCCGCTCGTGGCTCACCTCGGCGGGCCTGAAGGTGACCGGCGTCAGCACGCACTACGTCTCCGTCTCCGGCGACGTGGCCGCCGCCGAGAAGGCGTTCGGCACCCAGCTGCACACCTACACCAAGGGCGCGGGGACCTACCGCGCCCCGGCCGGGACCGCCTCGGCGCCGGAGAGCCTGAACGGCGCCGTCCTGACCGTCACAGGCCTGGACAACGCGCCCCACAAGGCCCGCCACGCCGACACGCTCCCCGAGCCCGGCCTGGTGTTCAAGAACGCGGGACCGTTCTCCTCGTACTACGGCTCGAAGACGGCGACCACGCTGCCGAGCGCGTACGGCAAGAAGATCCCGTACGCCGTGAAGGGCTACACCGGCAAGCAGCTCCGGTCCGCGTACGGCGCGGGCGACTGGACCGGCCAGGGCGTGCGGGTCGCGATCACCGACGCCTACGCCTCCCCGACCATCGCCTACGACGCGGCCACCTACGCGAAGAAGCACGGGGACGCGGGCTGGAAGACCGGCCAGCTCCGCCAGTCGCTGCCGTCCGGGTACACCAGGACCGAGGAGTGCGACGCGTCCGGCTGGTACGGCGAGGAGACCCTGGACGTCGAGGCCGTGCACGCGGTCGCGCCCGCCGCGAACGTCACCTACGTGGGCGCCGCCTCCTGCTACGACGACGATCTGCTCGACTCGCTCAGCAAGGTCGTCGACAACCACCTCGCCGACATCGTCTCCAACTCGTGGGGCGACATCGAGGCCAACCAGACGCCCGACCTCGCCGCCGCCTACGACCAGGTGTTCCAGTTCGGCGCGGTCGAGGGCATCGGCTTCTACTTCTCCTCGGGCGACAACGGCGACGAGGTCGCCAACACCGGCACCAAGCAGGTCGACACCCCGGCCGACTCGGCGTGGGTGACCGCGGTCGGCGGCACCTCGCTGGCCGTCGGCAAGGGCGACACGTACCTCTGGGAGACCGGCTGGGGCACCCAGAAGGCGAGCCTGTCGGCCGACGGCAAGAGCTGGACCGCCTTCCCCGGCGCGTTCACCTCGGGCGCGGGCGGCGGCACCAGCGCGACCGTGGCCCAGCCCTTCTACCAGAAGGGCGTCGTGCCGAACCGGCTCGCCAGGGCCCGCAGCGCGGCCGGCAACCGCGTCGTCCCGGACATCGCGGCGATCGCCGACCCGAACACCGGCTTCCGGGTCGGCCAGACCCAGACCTTCCCCGACGGGTCGCAGCAGTACGCCGAGTACCGGATCGGCGGCACCTCGCTCGCGGCCCCGGTGGTCGCGGCCGTCCAGGCGCTGGCGCAGCAGGCGCGCGGCGGCAAGGCGCTCGGCTTCGCCAACCCGGCGATCTACGCCAAGTACGGCACGAAGGTCTACCACGACGTCACCGACAACCCGACCGGCTCGGGTCTCGCGGTGGCCCGGGTGGACTTCGCCAACGGCTACGACGCCACCGAGGGACTGCTGACCTCGGTCCGCAGCCTCGGCAAGGACAGCTCGCTGTCGGCGAGGAAGGGCTACGACGACGTCACCGGCGTGGGCTCGCCCGCGAAGGGCTACGTCGACTCGTACCGCCGCCACTGAGCGGCCGGCCGGCCTGCCTCTGATGGGGTGGCGTGGGGTGCACCACACCCCGCGCCACCCCATCGCGTCGCTCTGACGATTACACTGGCGGAGTGCCTCAACTTCGTCTCGCCCTGAACCAGATCGACTCGCGGGTCGGCGACATCGCCCGGAACAGCCAGACGATCCTCGACTGGACCCGGCACTCCGCCGCCCAGGGAGCCCACCTCGTGGCGTTCCCCGAGATGGCGCTGACCGGCTACCCGGTGGAGGACCTGGCGCTGCGCTCCTCCTTCGTCGAGGCCAGCCGCACGGCCCTGCGCACGCTCGCCGCGCGCCTCGCCGAGGAGGGCCTCGGCGACCTGCCGGTCGTCGTCGGCTACCTCGACCGCTCCGCCACCGCCCAGCCCCGCTACGGCCAGCCGGCCGGTGCCCCGCGCAACGCGGCGGCCGTCCTGCACGGCGGTGAGGTCGCCCTCACCTTCGCCAAGCACCACCTGCCGAACTACGGCGTCTTCGACGAGTTCCGCTACTTCGTGCCCGGCGACACCCTGCCGGTGGTGCGGGTGCGCGGGGTCGACGTGGCGCTGGCCATCTGCGAGGACCTCTGGCAGGACGGGGGCCGGGTGCCCGCGGCGCGCTCGGCGCGGGCCGGACTGCTGCTGTCGGTGAACGCCTCCCCCTACGAGCGCGACAAGGACGACACCCGGCTCGAACTGGTCCGCAAGCGCGCCCAGGAGGCCGGCTGCACCACCGCCTACCTGGCGATGATGGGCGGCCAGGACGAGCTGGTCTTCGACGGCGACTCGATCGTCGTCGACCGGGACGGCGAAGTGATCGCGCGGGCCCCGCAGTTCGAGGAGGGCTGCGTGGTGCTGGACCTGGAGCTGCCCGCCGCCGAGCCCGACGCGCCGACCGGCACCGTCGACGACGGGCTGCGGATCGACCGGGTCGTGCTCTCCGCGGACCCGGTCCCGGCCTACCCGCCGGAGGTCCCCGGCGGCCAGGCGCAGCGTCTGGACGACGACGAGGAGATCTATTCGGCGCTGGTCGTCGGGTTGCGGGCGTACGTCGTCAAGAACGGCTTCCGCTCCGTGCTGATCGGCCTCTCCGGCGGCATCGACTCGGCGATCGTGGCGGCCATCGCCTGCGACGCGCTCGGCGCGGAGAACGTGCACGGCGTGTCGATGCCGTCCAAGTACTCCTCGGACCACTCGAAGGGCGACGCGGCGGAGCTGGCCCGGCGGACCGGGCTCAACTTCCGCACCGTGCCGATCGCGCCGATGTTCGACGCGTACATGGAGTCGCTGGGGCTGACCGGGCTCGCCGAGGAGAACCTCCAGGCCCGGCTGCGGGGCACCACGCTGATGGCGATCTCCAACCAGGAGGGGCACATCGTGCTGGCGCCCGGCAACAAGTCCGAGCTGGCGGTGGGCTACTCCACGCTGTACGGCGACGCGGTGGGCGCCTACGGTCCGATCAAGGACGTCTACAAGTCGTCGGTGTTCCGGCTCGCCGAGTGGCGCAACCGGGCCGCCGCCGCGCGCGGGCAGACCCCGCCGATCCCGGAGAACTCGATCACCAAGCCGCCCAGCGCGGAGCTGCGCCCCGGCCAGGTCGACACGGACTCGCTGCCCGACTACCCGGTCCTGGACGCGATCCTGGAGCTGTACGTCGACCGGGACCAGGGCGCCGACGCGATCGTGGCGGCGGGGTTCGACCCGCAGCTCGTCGCGAAGACGCTGCGGATGGTGGACACCGCGGAGTACAAGCGGCGCCAGTACCCGCCGGGCACGAAGATCTCGCCGAAGGGGTTCGGCAAGGACCGCCGCCTGCCGATCACCAACGGCTGGCGCGAGTCGCTCTGAGCCCGGGGCGGCTCAGACCGGGTCCGGCACGGGGGCGCCGAACCGTTCGACGAGCATCCGCACGCAGTCGAAGGCGGGCTTGGGCGTGTAGTCGTCGGTGGTGAGCCCGAAGCGGTGGAAGAGACCGGCCCTGGCGGTGTCGGCGTCGCGGAGCGCGAAGTGCGTGTAGCCGCTCAGGTGGAGGCGCTCGCGCTGGGCGGCGAGCGCCTCGACGACGGTCTCGACGACGTCGGCCTGCCGGTGCTCGGGGCGCCCGGGTCCGGTCGGCCAGCCGTGCTCGGTGATGTGCAGCGGCAGCCGCCCGAGCCCCGCGGGCGCGAGCACCGCCTCCCGGTGGTGGCGCAGCAGCCCCTCGACGGCGCCCGCGAGGTCGGACGCGGCGACGGGGTGGAAGACGTCGGGGAAGAAGTCCAGGCCGACATAGTCCAGGGCGTCGGTGAACTCCGCTCCGCCGAGGCCGGTCAGCTCGGTGACGAAGGAGGCCGCGGGGCCGAGGAGCGGGGTGGTGTTGAAGCCGAACCGCAGGTGCGTGTGGCCGAGTTCGCGGGCGCGGGCACGCGCGGCGGGCACCCCGCGCACGATCGCCTCGCGCACCCGCGGGTAGCAGCCGTCCAGCACCGGGTTGGACGTGACGTCGGGTTCCTCGGCCACCTGGAGCGTGTCGGTGACCGCGCCGTACTGCTCGACCAGCTCGCACAGGAAGGCGCAGTAGCCGTCGACGTCACCGGTCAGGGACCGGTACTGCGCCACCAGGTCGAGACGGCGGCCGCGGACGGCGTACCGGGCGGCGTCGGCCGGGGCCGCGGTGGCGTGCGGTCCGCCGGGGCGGGTGATGTCGTCGAAGGCGGTGTAGGCGCGGACCAGGAACGGGCGGCCCGGCCTGCCCTGGAGGCGGTCGAGCAGGTACGACACCCGGGCCGGGTCGTCGGGCGGGCCCTGGGCCAGGCCCCCGGTGTCGTCACCGGCGGCTCCGCCCGGGTAGATCCCGAAGAGGAGGCCGTCATGCGTGGTCGGTGTCACTCGTCCGATTCCTTTCGGTACGGCGTCACGGGGGTGTGGAGGTCGGCGCCGGGCCGGTGGGCGGCGCCAGGGAGCCGGTGCGCAGCTCCTCGACGACCGACGCGATCCAGGCCGCCTCGGCGCGCGCGAGGCTGAGCGCGTACTCGGCCTCGATGACGTGCAGGCGGGGCACCCCGGCCGCCAGGGCCGCCGCTAGGCGCTCCTCGTCGGCGGCCGTGCGCGAGCGCAGCCGCCGCAGCCGCTCGGTGAGGGCGTCCGCGGCGCCGTCCGTGCCGAGGGCGCCGAGGTGGGCGACCGCGCCCAGGAAACGGGGGAACTCCCGTTCCGGGGTGCGGATCTGGGAGTCGAGCCGCCGGACGAGTTCGCGCCGGCCGTCCTCCGTGAGGGCGTAGACGGTCCGCTCCGGGCGGTTCCCCGAGCGTTCCCTGGCCCGTGGGGCGAGCCAGCCCGCCCCGGTCAGGGCGGCGACGGTGTTGTAGAGGGTGCCCCGGGTGATCGCGGCCGCGTGGTGGTCGCTGCGTTCGCGCAGTGCGGCGAGCATCCGGTGCGGGTGCGCGGGCCCTTCGAGCAGCAGGCCCAGCACCGCGAGGACGATGGGGTTGTCGAGGGCGCGACGCGACATGGTCGAAACGTATCAGTCCAAATGGACTGCCGTAAGCCCGAGCGCCCACCCGATGGACCGGGGGGTCCGCTGGATGGGCGCGGGGTGGGGCGGGGCCACGGAGGGTGCGGTCAGGTAGCAGGTGCCCCGGGCAGCACATGAGGCCGGGGAGCGGATGTCCCCGGCCTCACCGGTTGTGCGCGGGCGGTCAGTTGGGCTGGTGGGTTCGTTCCTGGTGGTGCGGCAGGTGCGCGGCCACCACGCGTTCGCGGCCCGGTACGGCCCTCCGCCGGTCCACGACCGCCGCCGTCGCCGCCACCGCGAGGCCGAGCACCGCGAGGGCCGCGCCCGCCAGGGCCGGGGACGTCGTCCCGAAGCCCGCCGCGAGGGCCAGGCCGCCGATCCAGGCGCCGCCCGCGTTGGCGAGGTTGAAGGCCGCCTGGTTGGCGGAGGAGGCGAGGGAGGGCGCCGTCGCGGCCTTCTCCATCACCATGAGCTGCAGGGGCGAGCCGGTGACGAAGGCCGCCGCGCCCAGCAGCACCACGGCGAGCGCCGCGCTCCACTCGGCCCGCATCAGGACCGGGAACAGGGCGAGGACGACCACGAGGGACGTCAGGCCGCCGAAGAGGGTGCCGCGCACGGCGTGGTCGGCGAGGCGTCCGCCCGCCAGGTTGCCGATGGTCGCGCCGACGCCGAAGAGGGCGAGCAGCACGGTGACGCTGCCCGCGGCGAACCCGGCCGCGTCGGTGAGCATCGGCGCGATGTAGCTGTAGGCGGCGAAGAGCGCGCCGAACCCGGCGACCGTGGTGCCGAGCGCGAGCCAGACCGGCAGCGAGCGCAGCGCGGCGAGTTCGCCGCGCAGGCCGGCGGCGGGGGCGTGCGCGCGGTCGTGCGGGATGAGCAGGGCGAGCGCCGTGATGGCGAGCAGGCCGATCGCGCCGACGCCGAGGAAGGCGGCCCGCCAGCCGAGGTGCTGGCCGACCAGGGTGGCCGCGGGGACTCCGGCGATGTTGGCGATCGTCAGGCCGAGGAACATCAGGGAGACCGAGCGGGCCCGGCGTTCCGGTGCCACCAGGCCGGTGGCGACGACCGCGCCGACGCCGAAGAAGGCGCCGTGCGGGAGACCGCTGAGGAAGCGGGCGGCGAGCAGGGTGTGCTGGTCGGGCGCGAGCGCGGAGAGCGCGTTGCCCACGACGAACAGGACCATCAGGCCGATGAGAACCGTGCGGCGGGACATCCGCGCGGTGACGGCGGCGAGCAGCGGCGCGCCGATGACGACGCCGAGCGCGTAGGCCGAGACCAGGTGTCCCGCGGTGGGGAGGGAGGTGTGCAGGTCGTCCGCGACGTCCGGCAGCAGCCCCATCATGACGAATTCGGTGGTGCCGATGCCGAAGGCGCCCACGGCGAGGGCGAGCAGGGCCAGGGGCATGAAGTGCCTGAGCCTTTCCGGTAGTGCGTTCCGTCTCTGTATGTTCAGGGACGGAACAAAGCCTCCCAGGCTCAGTATTCCGGCGGGTTACGAGTCCGTGTCGAGCTTCACACGGGCAGCCACCGGGAGGTGGTCGCTCCCGGTCCTCGGCAGCGTCCAGGAGGTGATGGGCTCCACGTCCTTGACCATGATCTGGTCGATCCTGGCCATCGGGAACGCGGCGGGCCAGCTGAACCCGAACCCGTTGCCCGCGGCGCCCTGGGTGGAGCGGAGCTGCGAGGTGACGCCGTTGAGGGAGCGGTCGTTCATGGTGCCGTTCAGGTCGCCGAGGAGGATTTTCCGGGAGAGCGGCTCGTCGGCGATCGCCTCGCCCAGGGCGTCGGCGCTGGTGTCGCGCTGCCGGGCGGTGAACCCGGCCTCCAGCTTCACCCGCACCGAGGGCAGGTGGGCGACGTAGACGGCGACGGCGCCCTCGGGGGTGTCCACGGCGGCGCGCATCGCGCGGGTCCAGCCGAGCTTGATGTCGACGGACTTCACGCCGGTCATCGGGTACTTGCTCCAGAGCCCGACGGTGCCCTGCACCGAGTGGTAGCGGTAGGTGGAGGCGAGGGCCTTCACGTAGACCGGGGCGGCCGAGGTGGAGAGTTCCTCCAGGGCGACCACGTCGGCGCCGGAGGCGGCCACGTCGCGGGCGGTGCCGGACGGGTCGGCGTTGTCGGCGTTGACGTTGTGGGTGGCCACCGTGAGGTCGCCGGAGGTGCCCGCGCCCTCGGCCTTGTCGAACAGGAGCCCGCCGAAGAGGTTCAGCCAGACCGCCCCGGGCAGCACCACGGCGATCAGCGCCGTCGCCGACCTGCGCACCAGGGCGAGCAGGAGCAGCAGCACCACGAGTACGCCGATCCAGGGCAGGAACGTCTCGGTGAGGCTGCCGAGGTTGCCGATCCGGTTGGGGATCTGCGCGTGCAGCACCATCACCAGCGCGAGGACCGCCGCGATCGCCGCGAGCACCAGGCCGCGCCGCCAGATCCGGGGGTCGCCGCGCCAGCCGGACACCCCGCGGGACACCAGGCGCCGGAACCGGGTCACCCGGCGCTCGGGACCCGAGCCGCCGTCGTCCGTCTCCGTCACGTACGCCTGTTGCGCCATACCGTCGCCTCACTGCCTGCCGTGCATGCCGTCCGTCCCCCCGTGTCCTGAAGACCCTAGGGGATGATCGGGTCCGTTCCGCCGTCCCATGACGGCCGTACGGGCAAAGGACGAACGGACGGGTGCCGGGAGTTCCGTCCGCGGCGGGGAAACAGCGCTCTGTGACACAACGCTCACAGCGGCGCTACGCGCTGGGCGAACTGACGGGGCGTAGTCCGGCGAGCAGGGTGTCGACGATCTGCTCGGAGAGTCCGGCGGGCAGTTCGGCGTCCGGGCGCATCACCGTGCGCACCAGCATGGGACCGACGAAGCAGTCGTTGAGGAGGTCGATGTCGACGTCGGCGCGGAGTTCACCGGCCGCCTGGCCGCGGCGCAGGATCTCCAGCTGGAGTCTGCGCCGCGGGTCGACGACCGCCGCGTGGTAGGCCTTCCAGACCTTGGGGCTGCTCTTCATCTGCGCGAACACGTTGTGCAGCAGGACCGAGGAGCGGCTCACCAGACCCCGTCTGCGCAGTTGTTCGAGGACGGCGACGAGGTCGTCCCGCATCGAGGTGCCGGGCAGCTCCGGGTCGGCGGGCTCGGCGCACCGGACGACGTCGACGAAGAGTTCCTCCTTGCCCGGCCAGCGCCGGTAGATGGTGGCCTTGCCGACGCCCGCGGTCCTGGCGATGCGCTCGATGGACAGCTCGGCGAGCGGGACGCCGTCCTCCAGGAGCTTCATCACGCCCTCGACGATGGCCCGTTCGGCTGCCTCGCTGCGGGGGCGTCCGCGTGCGGGGCCACCGGATTCGGCTGCGCTGTCGGCCAGGCTCACCCTTGCGTCCCTTCCTCGACGTGGAGCGATTGTCCCCCGTGCGCCGGTGCCGGCGAACCGTCACTCCCGGGCGGCGGCCAGCTCCTTCTCGTCGGCGTCCTGCGGGCGGGCCTGCGGCCTGCCGGGCAGGAAGAGGGCCACCACGACGGCGCCGACGAGCGCGACGCCCGCGCCCCAGACGGCGGTGACGTGCATCGCGTGCAGGAAGGCGTCGTGGGCCGGGGTGACCAGGGCCGCGCCGCGCGGGCCGAGCTTCTCGGCGATGCCGAGGGTGGCCTCGATGGACTCGCCCGCGGTGCCGCGCAGCCCGGCCGGGAGGGCGCCGAGGCTGCCCTCGATGCCGTTGCGGTAGGCGGTGGAGAGCACCGAGCCGAGGACGGCGATGCCGAGCGCGCCGCCGACCTGCCGGAAGGTGTTGCTGAGCGCGGACGCGGAGCCCGCCTTCTCGCGGGGCAGGGCCTGCATGATGACGACGCTGGTCGGCGTCATGATGTGCGCCATGCCGGTGCCCATGAGGAAGAAGATGACCTCCAGGAGCCAGATCGGGGTCTTCGCGTCGAGGGTGGCGAAGGCGGCCAGCATCGCGGCGATGATCAGCATTCCGGCGGTGGTGGTGGCCCGGTTGCCGAACCGGTCGACGACCAGCCGGGCGCGCGGCGCGAAGATGAGCTGCGCGACGGCCAGCGGGAGCATCAGCAGGCCGGTCTGCAACGGCGTGTAGCCGCGCACGCTCTGGGTGTAGAAGACGGCGAAGAAGGTGACGCCCATCAGCGCGAAGAAGACCAGCGCGATGGCGGCCATGGCGGCCGAGAAGACCTTGTTGCGGAAGTAGGTGACGTCCAGCGAGGGGTGGTCGCTGCGCTTCTCGAACACCACGAAGGCGATGAGGACGGCGATGCCCGCGCCGATGGTCGACAGCACCTTGGCGTCGGTGAAGTCGGCGAGTTCGCCGCCCTTGATGATGCCGTAGACGAGCAGGACCAGGCCGACGACGGAGAGCACGACGCCGACCGGGTCGATCCGGCCGGGGCGCGGGTCGCGGGAGTCGGGCACCAGCCACACCATCAGGACGAGCGCGATCAGCACGATCGGCACGTTGATGAGGAAGACCGAGCCCCACCAGAAGTGGTCGAGGAGGACGCCGCCGGTGATCGGGCCGATGGCGATGGCGAGGCCGACGCCGCCCGCCCAGATGCCGATGGCCTTGGGCTGCTCCTCGCGCTCGAAGACGTTCATGAGGACGGCGAGGGTCGCCGGCATCACGAACGCGGCGCCCAGGCCCATGACCGCGCGGAACGCGATGAGCTGGGCGGGCGTGCCGGACTCGGCGGCGAGGGCGGAGCCGAGGCCGAACACGACGAGGCCGCCGAGCAGGATCTTCTTGCGGCCGAGCCGGTCGCCGAGGAGCCCGGCGCTGAACAGCAGGCCCGCGAAGACGAGGGTGTAGGCGTTGATCGCCCACTCCAACTGGCTCTGGGTGGCGCCCAGTCCGGTGGGCGCGGGGGTGGAGATCGTCTTGACGGCGACGTTCAGGATCGAGTTGTCGAGCACCACGATCAGCAGGCTCAGCATCAGCACGCCGAGGATCGCCCAGCGGCGCCGGTGCACCGCCTCGGGTATCCGGGGGGCTTCGCCGACCCGGTCGGCAGGAGTAGTCATGGGCACGACCCTAGAAGCAATTCCAATACGGAACCGTCTCGTATTGGAAATCCTTTACGGAGTGCCGTCGAACCTTTGCCCGATCCTTGGAATCGGACCTAGGCCGCCGGTCGTAGGCCCCGGGGTGACCGACCTCGCGCGCACCGGTCTGGCAGCGCGCCACCCGGGATGCCACCATGGAGGAGATCCGGGGACGCCGTCAGGGTGCCTCGAGATGACTTGAAGGAGCCGTTGCGATGACGCAGCTTTCGGCTGCCCACGACAAGCCCTCCGACAGCGGCAAGGCGCTGTACGGGGGCAAGGGCACACGTCGCATCACCGTGCGCGACATCACCCTCGCCAAGGAGCGCGGCGAGAAGTGGCCCATGCTCACCGCCTACGACGCGATGACCGCGTCCGTCTTCGACGAGACCGGCATCCCGGTCCTGCTCGTCGGCGACTCGGCGGGCAACTGCCACCTCGGGTACGAGAGCACCGTGCCCGTCACCCTCGACGAGATGACGATGCTGGCCGCCGCGGTGGTCCGCGGCACCCGGCGCTCGCTGATCGTCGGCGACCTCCCCTTCGGCTCCTACCAGGAGGGCCCGGTGCAGGCGCTGCGCTCGGCGACCCGGCTGGTCAAGGAGGCCGGGGTGGGCGCCGTCAAGCTGGAGGGCGGTGAGCGCTCGCACCGGCAGATCGAGCTGCTCGTCGAGTCCGGCATCCCGGTCATGGCGCACATCGGCCTCACCCCGCAGTCCGTGAACGCCATGGGCTACCGGGTGCAGGGCCGCGGCGAGGAGGCCGCGCAGCAACTCCTGCGGGACGCGAAGGCCGTGCAGGACGCGGGCGCGTTCGCGGTCGTCCTTGAGCTGGTGCCCGCCGAGCTGGCGGCCGAGGTCACCTCGGTGCTGCACATCCCGACCGTCGGGATCGGCGCGGGCCCCGACACCGACGCCCAGGTCCTGGTCTGGACCGACATGATGGGGCTGACCCCGGGCCGGGTGCCGAAGTTCGTCAAGAAGTACGCCGGGCTGCGCGAGGTGATGGGCGACGCGGTGCGCGCCTTCGCCGACGACGTGGTCGGCGGCGCGTTCCCGGCGGAGGAGAACTCCGTCCACTGATCCACTGCGGCACGGAGCGGCCCGCCGGACTTCCCCCACCGGCGGGCCGCGCCGCCGTCCGCCCCCCTGTCGGTGGCCGGCGGGTCGCTGTAGGTCCGCTGTCGGTCGTTTGTCGGTCGGCGCTGCCAGTCTGTGCCCCATGACGCGAATCGACGACAACCCCAGCGGCGCGGGGAGCGCTGTCACCGTACGGGGGCTGGTCAAGCACTACGGCGAGACCAGGGCGCTGGACGGTGTCGACCTGGACGTGCGCGAGGGCACCGTGATGGGTGTGCTCGGACCCAACGGGGCGGGCAAGACCACCCTGGTGCGCATCCTCTCCACCCTGATCACCCCGGACACCGGCTCGGCCACCGTGGCCGGGTACGACGTGCTGCGACAGCCGCGGCAGCTGCGCCGGGTGATAGGTCTGACCGGGCAGTACGCCTCGGTCGACGAGAAGCTGCCCGGCTGGGAGAACCTGTACATGATCGGGCGGCTGCTCGATCTGCCCCGCAAGACCGCGCGGGCCCGCGCCGACGAGCTGCTGGAGCGGTTCTCCCTCACCGAGGCCGCCAAGCGCCCGACGTCCACCTACTCCGGCGGCATGCGGCGCCGCCTCGACCTCGCCGCCTCGATGATCGGGCGCCCCCAGGTCCTCTTCCTCGACGAGCCCACCACCGGTCTCGACCCGCGCACCCGCAACGAGGTGTGGGCCGAGGTCACGTCGATGGTCGGCGAGGGCGTCACCGTGCTGCTGACCACCCAGTACATGGAGGAGGCCGAGCAGCTCGCCTCCGAGCTGACCGTCGTGGACCGCGGCAAGGTCATCGCGGGCGGCGCCATCGACGACCTGAAGGCGAAGGTCGGCGGCCGGACCCTGCGGGTGCGGCCCGCCGATCCGCTGCGGCTGCGCGCGCTCGCCGCCCACCTCGACGGCCTCGGCATCACCGGGCTCGCCAGCACCGTCGTCGACACCGAGACCGGGAGCTGCCTGGTCCCGATCCTCAGCGACGACCAGCTCACCGCGGTGGTCGGCGCGGTCACCGCGCTCGGCGTCACGATCGGCTCCATCACCACCGAACTGCCCAGCCTGGACGAGGTGTTCCTGTCGCTCACCGGCCACCGCGCCAGTGCCCCGCAGGACACCGTGCCCGCCGAGACCCGCGAGGAGGTCGCCGTATGAGCGCCGCCACCGTCACCCCGCCCGGCACCGCCGACGCCCGCATCCCGCTGCGCGGGCACCTGCGCCACACCGGCGCCCTGATCCGCCGCAACCTGCTGTGGATCCGGCAGGACCCCGAGTCGATGTTCGACGCGCTGCTGATGCCGATCGTCTTCACCCTGCTGTTCGTGTACGTCTTCGGCGGCTCGATCGGACAGGCCCTGGGCGGCGGCCAGGACGGCTACGTGCAGTACGTCATCCCCGGCATGATCGCGATGATGAGCATGACGCTGTCGCAGGGCGTCGGCACCGGGTTCAGCCAGGACTTCAACTCCGGTGTCATGGACCGGTTCCGGTCGCTGCCGATCGGACGCGGCTCGGTGCTGTTCGCGAAGATCTCGGTGGAGCTGACGCGGATGCTCTTCGCGACGGCCGTGCTGATGATCGTCGCCGTGCTGGTCGGCTTCCACATCACGAGCTGGACCGGGCTGCTCGGCGCGGTCGCGCTCTCCACCGTGTTCGCCTCGTCGATCATGTGGGTGTTCCTCACCCTGGGCGTGGTCCTGAAGAGCGCGCAGTCCGTGCAGGCGATGGGCTTCCTGGTGCTGTTCCCGCTCCAGTTCGGCTCGTCGATCTTCGCGCCGACCCAGTCGATGCCGGGCTGGCTCCAGCACTTCACCGACTACAACCCGCTCTCCACGCTGGCCGACGCGGCGCGCGGTCTGATGGTGGGCGGCCCGGTCGCCCACGACCTGTGGATCACCCTCGGCTGGTCGGTGGCGATCACCGCGGTGATGGCGCCGATCGCGATCCACAAATTCCGCACCAAGAGTTGACCCTGACGGCTCGTCAGACCAGGGCGGCGGCCTCCCGGACGGAGAGGCCGCCGCCCTCGGCGTACCCGGCCGCGTACTCCGCCTCGCCCAGGACCGCCCGGGTGCGGCGCACCGCCCGCTCGTAGACGTCCCGTTCCAGGCTGTTCCTGACGTGCCCCGGCTGAAGGTCCGCGTCGGCCGCGCCCAGGCAGCGGGCGGCGTCCCCGGCCCGGCCGCCGCCGTCGAGCGCCGCGAGCGCGGAGGCCGCGACGGTCAGGTAGAAGGCGGGCATCTGGGGGGCGAGCGTCATGGAGAGCGGGTCCTCCGAACCGGCGAGCGCCGCCCGCGCCTTCTCCAGGGCCGGTTCCCAGCGCTCGTCGGCGATCTCCAGGCAGGACTCCGCGCCGAGGATCAGGGCGTCGAAGACGACGAAGTGGGCGATGCCGAACTCGTTGCGCAGCAGCCGCAGTTGCTCGCGGGCCTCGCCGATGCGGCCGGTCATGCCGAGCCAGCCCGCGAGGAACAGCCGGGCCGCGGGCATCGCCTGGTTGGCGAACCCGTCGCTCCGGTCGATCACCTCCCGCAGCATCCGCTCGCCCCGCTCGATGTCGCCGCCCTCCAGCAGCGCGCTGCCCAGCCGGGACTCCAGGACCGCGATCTGGGCGCGGGCACCGAGGTGCTCGGCGTGCTCCATGGCGGACCGGTAGTCGGCGGCGGCCCGCGCCCACTCCCCCTTGCGCTCGTGGGACTCACCGCGCGCCGAGAGCGCCTCCGCGGTGCCCCAGCGGTCGCCCAGGCGCCGGTAGATCTCCAGCGCCTCGTCGGCGTCCCGGGTCGCGCTGCCCGCCCAGTCGGAGCGGTTGGCGAGGATGTTGGCCCGCATCTGGAGACCGGCGGCCAGCTCCCACTCGTACCCGGGGGTGGCGCGGCAGGTGCGGACGGTGGCGTCGACGATCTCGCGCACGCCCGCCATGTCGCGGGTGAGCATGACGGCGAAGAACCAGTACGAGCCCGGGATGCGGCAGGTCTGCGGCATGCCCGGCTCGTAGGTCGCGGCGATCGCGGCCAGCCTGTCCCGGGCGGCGTCGCTCTGCCAGGCGTCCAACTCGGTGTCCATGCAGGCGAGATGGACGAGGTGCAGACCGCGCCTGGCCTCCGCGAGGACCGCGCCGCTCCAGGGCGGCGCGGTGTCCGTGCAGCGCTCCCAGAGCGGCTCGGCGCGGCCCGCGGTGCCGTCGAAGGGGTCGGGGCCGAGCGTGATGATGTCCTGGGACCAGTTGCGGGCCTCGATCCGCAGGTCGCGCATCTGCCAGTACCAGGCGAGCGACAGGACGAGGCAGATCGCGTCCTGCTCGGACCCGGTGACGACGGCGTGCCGCAGCGCGGTGCGCAGGTTCTCGTACTCCCGCTCCAGCGTCCTGACGGCGGCGAGCTGCCCGGCGCCGCGCAGCGCCGCGTCGGTGGTGCGGGCCAGTTCGCGGTAGTAGACCAGGTGGGCGCGCTCCGCCTCGGCCCGGCCCCCGGACTCGTCGAGCCGTTCGCCCGCGTACTCGGCGACGGTCTCCAGGAGCCGGTAGCGCATCGCGCCGTCGTCCGAAGGGGCCGCCACCACCAGGGACTTGTCGACGAGCGTGCCCAGCGACTCCAGGGCGGCCGGGCCGCGGACGGCCTCGGCCGCGGGCAGGTCGCAGCCGCCCGCGAACACCGAAAGGCCGCAGAGCACGGCCCGTTCGTCCGCGTCCAGGAGGTCCCAGGACCAGTCGACGACGGCGCGCAGGGTCTGCTGGCGCGGCAGCACGGTGCGGCTGCCGGAGGTCAGCAGGCGGAAGCGGTCGTCGAGGCGGTCGGCGATCTGGCGGGGGGTGAGCATCCGCAGCCGGGCCGCGGCCAGTTCGATGGCGAGCGGCAGGCCGTCGAGACGGCGGCAGATCTCCGCGCAGGCGCGGGCGGTCTCCTCGTCGGCGTCGACGCGGAAGCCGGGGCGGGCGGCGGCGCCCCGGTCGGCGAGCAGCCGCAGCGCGACCGGCTCGGGCAGTGGTTCCACCGGACGCAGCAACTCCCCCGGCACTCCCAGGGGTTCGCGGCTGGTGGCGAGGACGGTCAGCTCGGGGCAGCGTTCCAGCAGCTCCTCGACGAGCCGGGCGGCCGCGTCGACGACGTGCTCGCAGTTGTCGAGGACGAGCAGCATCCGGCGCCGTCCGCAGTGCTCGGCGAGCCGGTCCACCGGGTCGTCGTGCCGGTCGCCACCGGCCCGCAGCGCGTCGGCGCCCGCGCCGTACAGGACCGTCTCGCGGGCGCCGACGGCGGTGAGCACCGCCTCGGGGACGGCGGCCGGGTCGTCGACGGGTGCCAGTTCGGCGAACCACAGGCCGTCCCGCGCGGTCCGCCGGGCGCTCTCGGCGGCCTCCTGGGAGAGCCGGGTCTTCCCTGCGCCACCGGGCCCCAGCAGCGTGACCAGGCGGGCCGCGGCGAGGTCCTGCCCGATGGTCTCGATGTCGGCCTCGCGTCCGACGAAGGAGGTGAGACGGGCGCGGAGGTTGCCGGGGACGGGCCCGGCGCCCGGCGCCCCGGCCGGGGGCGCGGCGCCGGTGTCGAGCAGCTCCGCGTGCAGGGCGCGCAGTTCGGGCCCCGGGTCGGAGCCGAGCCGGTCGGCGAGGAGCCTGCGCACCTCGTCGTAGGCGGCCAGCGCCTCGGCGGAGCGGCCCGCCTCGCGCAGCGCGCGCAGCCGCAGCGCCTGGAGGGGTTCGTCGAGCGGGTGGCTGTCGCACAGGGCGGTCAGCTCGGGCAGCGCCTGCTCGGCGTGGCCGAGGGCGAGGGCGGCGGTGTGCCGGGCGCGCAGGGCGTCCAGGCGCCTGGCCTCCCAGCGGGCCGCCTCGGCGGTGCGGTCGGGCAGGTCGGCGAGGGCGGGGCCGCGCCACAGGGCGAGGGCGTCGTCGAGGACGACGGCGGCCTTGGCGGGGTCGCCGTCGGCGAGCGCGCGGGTGCCCTCGCCGGTGAGCCGCTCGAACCGGTGCAGGTCGATGTCGTCGGGGGCGGCGGCGAGCCGGTAGCCGCCCTCGGCGGAGGCGACGGCGTCGGCGCCGAGGACCCGGCGCAGCCGTCCGACCAGAGCCTGCACGGCGGCCGGGGCGTCGGCGGGCGGGGCGCCGTCCCACACCTCCTCGACCAGCAGGCCGACGGGCAGGGCGCGGCCGGCCCGCAGGGCGAGCACGGTCAGCAGCGCGCGCAGCCGCGCCCCGCCGACCGGGACGGGGCTGCCGTCGGGCCGGAGTGCCTGGGTGGTGCCGAGGATGCGGTAGCGCACGGGATCCATTCTCTCCGGTGACGCGGGAACGGGTCACGGGGTTGCCGAGGGTCGGCGGGGCGGGGGCGGCGACGGCGGTCGGCCGGGCCGCCGTCAGGGACGGCCGGGTCCCGGAACCCCGGGGCGGGGCGAGGCGTTCCCCGGGCGGGGGCGGTACGGTCGGGCGTCCCACCGCGCGTACGAGAGTCAGGGAGCCCCATGACCACCGCCACCTCCCGCCGCAGCGAGCGGCGGGTCAGTCCCGTCTTCCTCGGCATCCTGGCCGTGACGGCGGTCACGGGCTGGGCCACCTGGACGGGGTTCGCCGAGCAGCCCGGTGTGGCCGTGTTCCTGTTCGTGACGGCGGCCTGGATCGTCTCGCTGTCCCTGCACGAGTACGCCCACGCCCGCACCGCGCTGCACAGCGGGGACATCACGGTCGGCGCCAAGGGGTATCTCACGCTGAACCCGCTGAAGTACACGCACGCGCTGCTGAGCATCGTCCTGCCGGTGGTGTTCCTGATCATGGGCGGCATCGGTCTGCCCGGTGGGGCCGTGTTCATCGAGCGGGGCCGGATCAGGGGGCGCTGGCGCAACAGCCTGGTCTCGGCGGCGGGGCCGCTGACGAACGTCCTCTTCGCGCTCGTGTGCACGGCCCCGTTCTGGCTGGACGCGCTGGACGGCGTGCCGGCGGACTTCCGGTTCGCGCTGGCCTTCCTCGCGCTGCTCCAGGTCACGGCCGCGATCCTGAACTTCCTGCCGGTGCCGGGCCTTGACGGCTACGGCGTGCTGGAGCCGTGGCTGTCCCACGGGGTCAAGCGCCAGGTCGAGCCGTTCGCGCCGTTCGGCCTGCTGTTCGTGTTCGCGCTGCTGTGGGTGCCGTCGGTCAACACGGCGTTCTTCGACCTCGTCCACACCGTGCTCTGCGGCCTGGGCGTCCAGGAGCCGGACACCTACTGCGGGCGGTCGCTGTACCAGTTCTGGCAGGAGACGAACGAGTACTGCCGGATCATCCGGTGACGGACCGGCGGACCTTCTCGCGCTTGACGTAGTACCAGCACATGTTGCTGGTCAGCCCGGCCAGCAGCACCCACACGACGCCGAGCCAGCTTCCCTGGACGAACGAGACGACCGCGGCGGCCACGGCGAGCACGCACAGGACGAGGGTGCAGAGGGCGAGGCGGGGCATGGCGGTCGGCTCCTGTCGGGGGACACTGCTGGCGGCCACCAGTGTCCCCCATCGGCTCAGACGTCGGTGACCCGGAGCCCGGCGTGCGCCTTGTAGCGGCGGTTGACCGAGATCAGGTTGGCGACCAGCGACTCCACCTGGTGGGCGTTGCGCAGGCGGCCCGCGAAGACGCCCCGCATCCCGGCGATGCGCCCGGCCAGGGCCTGCACGATCTCGACGTCGGCGCGCTCCTCGCCGAGCACCATGACGTCGGTGTCGATCTCCGCGATCTCCGGGTCCTGGAGCAGCACGGCCGACAGGTGGTGGAAGGCGGCGGCGACCCGGGAGCCGGGCAGCAGGGCGGCGGCCTGCTCGGCGGCGCTGCCCTCCTCCGGCTTGAGGGCGTAGGCGCCCTTCTTGTCGAAGCCGAGCGGGTTGACGCAGTCGACGACGAGCTTGCCCGTCAGTTCCTCGCGCAGCGATTCGAGGGTCTTGCCGTGGCCCTCCCAGGGCACCGCGACGATCACGACGTCGCTGCGCCGGGCGGTCTCGGCGTTGTCGGCGCCCTCGACGCCGTGGCCGAGCTCGGCGGCGGCGGTCCGCGCGCGGTCGGCGGCCCGGGAGCCGATGATCACCCGCTGTCCGGCCAGGGCGAGCCGGTAGGCGAGTCCCTTGCCCTGCGGGCCGGTCCCGCCGAGCACCCCGACGACGAGCCCGGAGACGTCGGGCAGGTCCCAGGGGTCCTTGGCGGGGGCCTTCGCGGGGGTCTGTGCACTGTCGCTAGAGGTCATGGGCCGACTGTACGTCCGGGCACGTGGGGGCGGCGGGCGGCCGTGGGGCAGGTGAGGCGCGTCACGGTCGGCGCGCGGGCGGCCGCTCGTCACCGGGACGGGGGAACCGTCCGCGAACGGCCGGTGCCGGGGCGGGGTTTGGGGCAGGATGCGCGGACATGGACGCCGTACGGGTCGCGCTGCTGCGTGAAGTGCTCGCCGGGACCGAGTGGTTGGGGGCCACCCGGGGGTTCGCCGGGGCCCTGCGCGGGTCGGTGGTGTCGCACGGGGGCGGGCTGCTGCTCGTCGGGACACCGGGGTACGAGCCGTGGCACCTGGCGGCCCATCTGGTGGACGAGGCGGCCTGGTCGGGGACGCCCGAGCTGACACCGACGCTGGTGCGGCACGGGGCGCGGGCGGCGGACCCGGCGCATCTGGCGGTGGGGCTCGGACGGCTGGCGGCGGCCAGGCGCGGGGAGACGCTGCTGGTGGTGTCGGCGGGCGGGCCGGGGGCGCCGCTCCTGGAGCGGGTGCACGACGCGCGGCGGGCCGGGGCGACGGTGCTGGCGCTGGGTCCGGGTGAGGGGCCCGAGGACGCCGACCTGGCCTCGATGGCGCACGAGACGCTGGCCGTGCCCGAGGGCGCCGAGCTGGACCTGGACACCGTGCAGCATCTGGTGAGCGCGGCGGTCGGTGAGCAGCCGCTGCCCGCGCCGCGCGGCCGCCGCGGGCTGCGCGACCGGCTCTCCCGCCTCGCCGAGCAGTTGACGTCACCGCCCCCGGCCCGCTGGTGAGCGGTGCCGCGCGGACGGCGCAGCCCCGGCCGGTCCCGGCGGAAAAAGTGTTTGCCCGCGGCGGCGGTTCCGGCTGATCATGACCTGTTGTGACCGATGACGCCCCCTCCTCCCGTCTGCGCGCCCTGCTGCCCGATCTCACCCCGTGGCGGGCCTCCGCCGACTTCCGGCGGCTGTGGATCTCCGGGGCGATCTCGACGTTCGGCAGCTTCCTGACCTTCGTCGCGCTGCCGGTGCAGATCAAGGAGCTGACCGGCTCGGCGGCCGCGGTCGGCGCGATCGGGGCGGTGGAGCTGGTGCCGCTGCTCGTGTTCGGGCTCTACGGCGGAGCCCTCGCCGACGCCATGGACAAGCGGAAGCTGATCGTCTGGACGGAGGCGGGGCAGGGGGTGCTGAGCGTGGCGCTGCTGGTCAACGCGCTGCTGCCGCGTCCCGTCGTCTGGCCGCTGTACGTGGTCGCCGCGCTCTCCTCCGCGCTGGTCTCGGTGCAGCGCCCGGCGCTCGACTCGCTCTTCCCGCGGCTGGTCGCGCACGAGCACCTCCCGGCGGCCGCCGCGCTGAACTCGCTGCGCTGGACCGTCGGCGGGGTCGCGGGCCCGGCGCTGGCCGGTGTGGTGGTGGCGTACGCGGGTCTCGGCTGGGCGTACGGCGCCGATCTGCTGACGTTCTTCCTCTCGGTGCTGCTGATCCTCAGGCTCGCCGCCGCGCCCGCCTCCCACGAGGCGGTGAAGCCGTCGCTGCGGGCGATCGCCGAGGGCGCGCGGTACGCGTGGCGGCGCAAGGAGCTGCTGGGCACCTACGCGGTGGACCTCGCCGCGATGTTCCTGGCGATGCCGCTGGCGGTGCTGCCGTTCCTCGCGGACGAGCTGGACGCCGCCTGGTCGCTCGGCCTGATGTACGCGGCCGTCCCGGCCGGTGCCCTGGTGGTGAGCCTGACCAGCGGCTGGACCTCACGGGTCGACCGGCACGGCCGGATGGTGGTGCTCTCGGCCGCGCTGTGGGGGCTGGCGATCGCGGCGGCGGGGGTCGTCGGCAACGTCTGGCTGGTGCTGCTGTTCCTGGCGGTGGCCGGTGGCTGCGACATGGTCAGCGGGATCTTCCGGGGCGCCATGTGGAACCAGACGATCCCGGACGAGCTGCGCGGGCGGCTCGCCGGGATCGAACTGCTGTCGTACTCGGTGGGTCCGACCGTCGGGCAGGTCCGCTCCGGCGGTCTCGCCGCGCTCTACGGCGTGCGCGCCTCGGTCTGGTCGGGCGGGCTGCTGTGCGCGGGGGCGGTCGGGCTGCTGGCGCTGTGCCTGCCGCAGCTGATGCGGTACGACGTGCGCACGAACGAGCACGCGGTGCGGATGCGCGACCGGCGGGCCGCCGCCCAGGACGCCGTCCCGCCGGCCGCCGGGGCCCCGGCCCAGGCGTAGCGCCCGGGACGCGGCACGGCGGCGCGGCTCAGTCGTCCCCGCCGCCGGCGGGGGCGTCGTGCCACTTGGGGTCGGTCTCCCACTCCTGGTTCCGCTCGCGGGCGGTCTCCATCGCGTGCTGCGCCTCCGACCGGGAGGCGTAGGGACCGAAGCGGTCCTTCGCGGGGCACTCGGGCCCCTCCTCGACCTTCTTGTGCTCCAGGCAGTAGTACCACTCGCCCGGTTTGCCGACGGTCCGCTTCTTGAACAGCGCCATGATCTGCTCCTCTCGCCACCCACATGTTCCCCCAAGCCCGCTGGTTAGACTCCCTGACATGTCTGGCCAGTCGCTGCTCGTACCAGGGGAGCTCTCTCCCACCCGCCCGGTGCCCGGGAACATCCGCCGTCCCGAGTACGTCGGCAGGCCCGCGCCGACCCCGTACACCGGGCCGGAGGTGCAGACCCCGGAGACCGTCGAGGCGATGCGCCGGGCCGGGCGGATCGCCGCCCGCGCGATGGCGGAGGCCGCGAAGCTGATCGCGCCGGGGGTCACCACGGACGCGCTGGACGAGGTGGCGCACACCTACATGTGCGACCACGGCGCCTACCCGTCGACGCTGGGCTACCGGGGCTTCCCCAAGTCGCTGTGCACCTCCGTCAACGAGGTGATCTGCCACGGCATCCCGGACTCGACGGTGCTGCGCGACGGCGACATCGTCAATCTGGACGTGACGGCGTACATCGGCGGGGTGCACGGCGACAACAACGCGACGTACCTGGTGGGGGACGTCGACGAGGAGAGCCGCCTGCTGGTGGAGCGGACCCGGGAGGCCCTGGACCGGGCGATCAAGGCGGTCAGGCCCGGCCGGCAGATCAACATCATCGGCCGGGTCATCGAGTCGTACGCCAAGCGGTTCGGGTACGGCGTGGTCCGCGACTTCACCGGGCACGGCATCAACTCGTCGTTCCACTCGGGCCTGATCGTGCCGCACTACGACAGCCCGCACGCGACGACGGTCATCCAGCCCGGGATGACCTTCACGATCGAGCCGATGCTGACGCTCGGCACCCACGAGTACGACCTGTGGGACGACGGCTGGACGGTCGTCACCAAGGATCGCAGGCGCACCGCGCAGTTCGAGGAGACCCTGGTGGTCACGGAGACCGGCGCGGAGATCCTGACCCTGCCGTAGCCCCGGCGCGAGCCCGTGGACCCGCCCCCCTGCTGGGGGCGGGTCTTTTCTTGTACGCTTTTACCGACAGGACGTCGGGAAAGCATTGACTTAGGTAAGGCTTACCTTAGATGATTCGTCCCATGGAGTCCTTCTCGACAGTCATCCGCACCGCGTCCCACGAGCAGCACGTCGAGGCGGAGACCTCGACGTTCATGAGCGACCTGCTCGGCGGCCGGCTCGGCGTGGACGCGTACGCGCGCTACACCGAGCAGCTGTGGTTCGTGTACCAGGCACTGGAGGAGGGCGCCGGGCGGCTGGCGTCCGACCCGGTGGCCGGCCCCTTCATCAGACCCGAGCTGTTCCGCACCGAGGCCCTGGAGCGCGACCTGGCCCATCTGCGCGGCGACGGCTGGCGCGGCGGTCTGACCGCCCTGCCCGCCACCCGCGCCTACGCGGACCGGGTGCGCGAGTGCGCCGAGCGGTGGCCCGCCGGGTACATCGCCCACCACTACACCCGCTACCTCGGCGACCTCTCCGGCGGCCAGATCATCCGCGACAAGGCGGAGAAGACCTGGGGCTTCGAGCGCAAGGGCGACGGCGTGCGCTTCTACGTCTTCGAGGGCATCGACAACCCGGCGGCGTTCAAGCGCGGCTACCGCGAGCTGCTGGACGCCGTCGAGGCCGACGACCTGGAGAAGCAGCGGATCGTGGCCGAGTGCAAGAGGGCGTTCGCGCTCAACACCGGCGTCTTCGCCGCGCTGGGCGAGGAGTTCCCGCTCTCCGCGTGAGCGCTCCCCCGTCCGGGGCCCGGCGGCACACCGTCCGCCGGGCCGTCGCCGTCCCCTCCTACCGCTCCAGACGGACCCGGCCGCCGACCTCCACCCAGCCGCCCGGCTGCGGGGCGGTCAGGAGCTGGGAGCCCGCTCCCTGGGTGATGTTGAGCGCCCGGCCGAGCCGGTCGGTGAGCAGGATCGCCGCCGCGCCCGTCGCCTCGTCCTCGTCGATGCCGTCGTCCCGGCCGGGGAAGGCGCGGGCGCGGACGCGTCCCGCGGCCTCGTCCTCCCACGCCCAGGCGTAGATCCACTCCCCCGGCGGCGGCACCGGGAGGGCGTCCACCTCGGCGGCCGTGGCGTACCGGCGCAGGGTGCGCGGCGGGATCCAGTCGGCGCGCGCCTCGATCCAGCTGAACTCGCCGTCCAGGCGCACCCCCACCACCCCGGCGGGCGTGACCAGTTCGGGCACGTCGAGCAGCCAGGCGGTGCCGACGCAGGGGTGCCCGGCGAACGGCAGCCGCGTGGTGGGCGTGTAGATGTCGATGACCCCGCGCTCCGGGTCGTCCACGAACACCGTCTCGCTGAAGCCGAGTTTGGCGGCGAGTTCCTGGCGTCCGGCGCGCTCCGGCAGCACCGAGCCCTCGCGGATCACGCCCAGTTCGTTGCCGTAACCGCCCCTCGGGCCGCAGAAGACACGCAGTACGTCGTAGTCGCTCACGCGGGCATTTAAGCATCACGGCGGGAGGGCGGGAGCCGCGTGCGCTCCCGCCCTCCCGCCGTGCGCGCGCTACTGCGCGGTACGGCGGCGGCGCATCGCGACGACGACGCCCGCGCCCGCCGCGACGGCCACCGCGGCGGCCGTGCCGAGCGCGGCGACCGGGACGTCGGAGCCGGTGGCGGCGAGGCCGCCGGTGATGCCTCCCGTGGTGGAGCCGGTGACTCCGCCGGAGACCGAGCCGGTGCCGCCGGTGCCGCCGGTCGTGCCGGTGCCCCCGGTGGAGCCCGAGCCGCCGGTCGAGCCGGAGCCGCCGTCCTCCGGGAGGTCGGCGTCGTCGCTCAGGGCCACCGACAGGGCGACCGGGTCGAGCACGGCGCCCGCCTGGTAGTAGCCGCTGAACGCGCCGGCGCCCGCCTCGGTGAGGGTGGCGGTGACGTCGTCGACGGTGATGACGTCACCCTCGGCGGTCAGTCCGGCGGAGGGGGCCTTGAGGTCGGCCAGGACGACGTCCTCGGTCTTCTTGCCGAGGCTGGTGACGTCCGCGGTCAGCTCGCCCGCGCCGCCGTCGAGGCTGACGTGCAGGTCGCTGAGGGTCAGGTCGAGGGCGTAGGTGCCGTTGGTCTCGTGGCCCTTGAAGTTCACGGCGCCCTCGAAGGCGGCGGAGAGGCTGCCCGCGTCGGTGTCGTAGGTGCCGGTCGCCTTGACGAAGGTGAACGCGCCGTTGCCGGTGGCCTGGGTGGCGCCGCCGGAGGCGGAGATCTTCCCGTGGGCGACGGTGCCGACGACGTAGCTGCGGAAGGACTCCTTCACGCCCCAGCCGAGGCGGCCGTCGACGATGTCGCCCTTGGTGGCGGGCTCGGTGGCGGACGCCGAGGGGCTCGGGCCGGTGCTCGGTGCGGCGCTGCCGGTCGGCGAGGCGGAGGCGCTCGGGGAGCCGGTCGGCGAGGGGGACGTCTCCGGGTCGCTCGGGCCGGTCGACGGGGAGGGCTCGCCGGTGGGCGACGGCGACCCGGAGGCGGGCGGCTCGGAGGTCGGCGGCGTCGTCTGGACGACGGTCAGCGGGTCACCCGCGGCGTTGGCGTAGCTCGCGCTGCCGAAGACGTCCGCGGCCTCCTCGGTGAGGGTGGTCGCCATCTCCTTCATGTCACGGGTGACGGTGACGGTGGCGAGCGGGACGTCGTCCGTGGTCGTGCCGTTGCGGGTGACGTCGGCGGTGATCTCGGCGTCCTTGCTGTCGAACTTGATGTCCGACAGGGCTATCTCGAACCCGTGGGCCTTGGACTCGATCTTCAGGCCGCCCTTGAAGGCGAGGGCGAGGGTGTGGCCGGTGGAGTCGTAGCTGCCGGCGCCGTCCACGAAGGTGAACGCGCCGTTGCCCGCGGCCTGCGTCGCACCGGCCGACGGGGTGAAGCTGCCCTGGGCGTAGGTCGCCACGTAGGTGCGGTAGGACTGCTTGATGCCCCACGTCAACTCGTAGCCGCTGAGGGGTACTTCGGCGGCGGACGCGGTGGTCGCGCCGGCCGTGGCGAGCGCGGTGGCGCCGAGCGCGGCGGCCGTGGCCACGGCGGCGGCGAGAGCGGTGGAACGTCGTCGTCTGACGGGCATGTCGGTGGTTCTCCTCGTGTGGTCCGCCGTCCGGCGGATGCGGTGAAGTGCGTGGGGGGATCAGCCCCGCGGTCCGGGGCCTGCGCCCGTGCCGGGGCCGCCCTCCGCCGCGGGGCCGGTGGCCTTGTCGGGTGCGGTCTCGACGGCGAGACGGGTGCGGCGGGCCCGGACGACCGCGTAGGCGGCCCCGGCCAGCAGCAGCGCCCCGGCGCCGAGGCCGACGGGCAGGGCGGGGAAACCGCCGCCGTCACCGGTGCTGCTCGCCACCGGCTCGGCGGACTCCCGCGCGGCCGAAGGGGAGGCGCTGGGCGACGCGCTCGCGGTGGGGGTGCTGCCCAGGTCGGGGAGGGCGGGCAGGGCGGCGGACGCGGTGAGGGCCACGGCCAGCGAGACCGGGTCCATCTCGGTGCCCGCCTGGTACATGCCGCCGAAGGCCGCCGCGCCCCTGGAGGTGAGCTTCGCCGGTGCCTCGGTGACCTTCGCGAGGCCGTCCTTCGCCTTCAGGCCCTTGGCCGCGAACGTGACCAGCGGGACCTTCTTGCCGGTGAAGTCGGGGCTGGTGACGTCGGCGTAGAGGGTGCCCCTGCCGTCCTCGACGACCGCGCGGACGCCGCCGAGCCGCAGATCGAGGCCGTTCTCGCCAGTGAAGGCGACGGTCCCGGCGAACGACGCGTGCAGGTCGCCCTTCTCGAAGGTGCCCTCGCCCTTCGGGAAGCGGAAGAGGGCGCCGCCGTCCTGGGCCCCGGCGGAGAGCTTCCAGCCGCCCCGCGCGATGTCGCCGGTGACGTACTCGCGGAAGGTGCGGCGCACCCCCCAGTCGACGGCGCCGTTCTTCAGCTCGCCGCCCGAACTCTTCTTCTGCGCGGGCGACTTGGACGCCTCGGGGGTCGTGGTCGGCTTCGGGGACGCCGCCACCGCCGCGGGCCTGACGTCCGCCGACAGGCTCACCGGGTCGAGCGCGGTACCGGCCGTGTAGTACCCGGCGAAGGAGGTGGCGCCCTGTGCGGTGAGGGTGGCGGGCAGGTTGTTGAGGACGACCTCGTCGCCGTCGCCGCGCATGTCGATCCCGCCCAGGGACAGCGTGGCGAAGGGCACCTGACGGGACGTCGTGACCGCCCCGGTGTCCTTCGCCTTGCTGACGACGTCCAGGTAGAGCGTGCCGGAGGAGCCGGAGACGCTCACCGTGGGACGGCTGAGGGTGAGGTCGAGCTGGTAGGCGCCGGAGTCGGTGCGGTGGCCGAGGAAGCGGACCCCGCCCGAGAACCCGGCCCGGAACGCGCCCGTCGCGCCGTCGTAGGAGCCGCTCGCCGAGTGGAAGCGGAAGCCGCCGCCGATGGTGGCCGCGCCGCCGGTGAGGGAGTAACTCCCCTTGGCTATCGGCCCGGTGACGTAGGACTGGAAGGACGCCTTGATGCCCCAGTCGAGCCTGCCGCCCTGCACGGTGCGGCTCGCGGCGTGGGCCGTCGCCGCGGGAAGGAGGGCGCCGAGGACGGCCGCGCAGAGCACGGTCACCAGGGCACGTAGGCGCGCGGGCATGAAAGGTCCTCCGGATACGACAGCCGGTAGCGAGCGAAGGTAAGGCTAACCTAAGCTTTGCCGGAGCCATACCGGCAGTGGCCGAAAGAAAGGAACGGACCAGACAGTGCGACGCTTGCGCACACGACTGGCGGGAGCACTGGTGTCCGTGCTCGCCCTCACCCTGACCGCGACCGCCTGCGGCCCGGCGGCGGACGCCGAGTCCCCCTCGCCCACCGCCTCCACGGCGGCCGCGAACCGGGTCGAGCCGCTGACCGGCACCGTCACCCCCGCCCTCCCCGTGACCGTCGGATCGGCCGACGGGCGGAAGGTGACCGTCCGCGAGGCCGAGCGGATCGTGCCGCTCTCCGGCAGCCTCAGCGAGATCGTCTTCACGCTCGGCCTCGGCGACCGCGTCGTCGCCCGGGACATCACCGCCACCTTCCAGCAGGCGTCCGGACTGCCCGTGGTGACCCGCGGCCACGACGTCTCCGCCGAGAGCGTGCTCTCCCTCCGGCCCGACCTGGTGATCGCCGAGTCCACCTCCGGGCCCGAGGAGGCCATGGACCAGATCCGGGCCGCCGGGGTCCCGGTCCTGACCGTCGCCGCCGCGCGGGGCCTCGACGACGTGGGCCGCCGGATCGGCGCGGTCGCCGGGGCGCTCGGCGTGCCCGACGCGGGCAAGCGGCTCACCGCCCGCTCCGAGGGCCGGATCGCCGCCGTGCGCAAGGGAGTTCCGCACCAGAAGAAGAAGCCCCGGGTGGCCTTCCTCTACCTGCGCGGCTCCGCCTCGGTCTATCTGATCGGCGGCGAGGGCTCGGGCGCCGGGTCCCTCATCGAGGCGGCGGGCGGCGTCGACGCGGGCGCCGAGTCGGGCCTGACCAAGGACTTCACCGCCATCACCAGCGAGGCCCTGGTGAAGGCCGCCCCGGACGCGATCCTGGTCATGACCAAGGGACTCGAGTCCGTCGGCGGGATCGACGGCCTGGTGAAGATCCCCGGCGTGGCCGAGACCCCGGCGGGCATGGACCGCCGGATCGTCTCCGTCGAGGACGGGGTGCTCCTCAACTACGGGCCGCGCACCGACCAGGTGCTGACCTCCGTGGTGACGCAGCTCTACGGCGAGGACGGCGCGAAGTGACCGTGCTCGACCGCCCCTCCGGGACCGGGACGGACGCCGCCGCGCCCCCGAGGCGCCGCCGCTCCACCACCGGGCTGCTCACCGCCGGGCTCGCCCTCGCCCTCCTCGCGCTGATCCCGGTCGCCGCCTCGCTGGGCGCCTACCCGGTGCCGGTCGGTGACGTCCTCGCCTCGGCGCAGCACCGGATCGGGCTCGGCGGCACCGGACTCGACCGGGTCGCGGAGTCCGTGCTGTGGAACGTGCGGTTCCCGAGGATCGTGCTCGCGCTGCTGGTCGGCGCCTCCCTCGGCTGCGCGGGCGCGCTCATGCAGGGTGTCTTCGGCAACCCGCTCGCCGAGCCGGGTGTGATCGGCGTCTCGTCCGGGGCTGCGGTGGGCGCGGTCGGGGCGATCGCCTTCGACCTCACCTTCCTCGGCACCTGGACGGTGACCCTGTTCGCGTTCGGCTCCGGGCTCGCCACCTCGCTGCTCGTCTACACGATGTCCAGGTCGGGGGGGCGCACGGAGGTGGTGACCCTGATCCTGACCGGCATCGCGGTGAACGCCTTCGGCGGCGCCCTGATCGGCCTGTTCCTCTTCTTCGCGGACACCGCGGCGGTCAACCAGATCACCTTCTGGCAGCTCGGCTCGCTCTCGGCGGCCACCTGGCCCAAGGTGCTCGCGGTGCTGCCGTGCGCGGTGCTCGGCCTGGCCGTGGCGCCGCTGTACGCGCGGCGGCTCGACCTGCTGGCGCTCGGCGAACGCCCGGCCAGGCACCTGGGCGTGGACGTGGAGCGGCTGCGGCTCGTCCTGGTCCTGGTGATCGCCCTGCTGACGGCGGCCGCGGTGAGCGTCTCCGGCATCATCGGTTTCGTCGGCCTGGTCGTCCCGCACCTGCTGCGGATGCTGGCGGGCCCCGGGCACCGCTTCCTGGTCCCGGCGAGCGCGCTGCTGGGCGCCCTCGTGCTGCTGGCCGCCGATCTGACCGCCCGTACCGTCGCGGCCCCCGCCGAACTCCCGCTGGGCGTCCTGACCGCGCTGCTGGGCAGCCCGTTCTTCTTCTGGCTGCTGCGCAGGACGCGCCGCAGGCAGGGAGGCTGGGCGTGAGCGCCGCCGCCCCGCGTCCACTCCGGCCCGCCCATCCCGACCCGGCACCCCCTACCCCGAGGACCCGTCGCATGCGGTTTCCGCGCACCCGCCCCGCTCCCCCCGCCCCCGTCGCGCCCGGCGGCACGGTCGCCGAGGCCGCGTCGGTGCGGGTCGCCCTCGGCGGGCGGCCGGTCCTCGACGGCGTGAGCGTCACGGTCAGGGCCGGTGAGGTGCTGGCACTGGTCGGCCCCAACGGCGCCGGGAAATCCACCCTGTTGGGGGTGCTGGCGGCCGATCTCCCGGTCTCCGCCGGGGAGGTGCGGATGCACGGCCGCCCGGTCACCGGGTTCTCCGCGCCGGAACTCGCCCTGCGGCGGGCGGTGTTGCCGCAGTCGGCGGTGCTCTCCTTCCCGTTCACGGTCGAGGACGTGGTCCGGATGGGCCGCGCCCCGCACGCCTCCTCCCCCGCCGAGGACGATCGCGCGGTGGCCGACGCGATGGCCGCGACCGAGGTGACCGCGTTCGCGGCCCGCCCCTTCTCCGCGCTGAGCGGCGGGGAACGGGCGCGGGTGGCGCTGGCCCGGGTGCTCGCCCAGCGGGCGCCCCTGCTGCTGCTCGACGAGCCGACCGCCGCGCTGGACCTGAGACATCAGGAGCTGGTGCTGCGGCTGTGCCGGGAGCGGGCGGGGGCGGGGGACGCCGTGGTGGTCGTCCTGCACGACCTGGGGCTCGCCGCCGCCTACGCGCACCGGGTGGCCGTCCTGGCGGCGGGCCGGGTGGCCGCGGACGGGCCGCCGGCCGAGGTGTTCGCCGAGACGCTGCTGTCGCGGGTGTACGACCAGCCGGTCGAGGTGTTCCCGCACCCGCGCACGGACGCCCTTCTGATCACCCCTCAGCGGAACCTTTGAATTCCCTTTGACCCCGACTTGGTGAGCATTTTGAGCCACCGTGATCGACTCGTGCCCACCTGTCACACATGAGAGCTGAATCACCGCATGCGTGGGTATCACCGAGGTGAGGCTTGGATAAGTTAGGCGAGCCTCACCAACCCCGCGTGAGCCTGGACCGGCGTTTTCTCGCCATCCCTGTCGCCCCTTTGGAGCCTGCATGCGAGCCGTCAGAGTCTCGTTCGTGACCGCCGCCGCGACCGCCGCGGCCCTGACCGCGGTCACCGGCTGCACCGAGAAAAGCGCGGCCGACGGCGACGGCGTCATCCAGGTGACCGCCGCCGACTCCACCTGCGAGACGTCGACCACCTCGGTCCCGGCCGGTCAGGTCACGCTGAAGATAGCCAACAAGGGCTCCCGGGCGACCGAGGTCGAGATCCTCTTCCCGGACGACCGGATCGTCTCCGAGAAGGAGAACATCGGCCCCGGCACCAAGTACACGCTGACCGCCGAGGTGAAGGCCGGCGCGTACGAGATCGCCTGCCGCCCCGGCATGAAGGGCCTCGGCGTCCGGCAGAAGCTCACCGTCACCGGCGGCGGCAAGGCCGCCGCCCGCGACCCGAAGCTCGACAAGGCGGTCGCCGCCTACCGCGAGTACGCGCAGGAGCAGGCCGACGCGACGATCCCCGCGGTCGAGACGTTCGCCAAGGCGGTCGACGCCGGTGACCTCGAAGCGGCCAGGAACGCCTACGCCCCCTCGCGCGTCGGCTGGGAGCGCACCGAGCCGATCGCCGAGTCCTTCGGCGACATCGACCCGAAGACCGACACCCGCGCCGACGGCCTGGAGAAGGGCCAGAAGTGGACCGGCTGGCACGCGCTGGAGAAGGCGCTGTGGCAGGACAAGAAGATCGGCGCCGAGCAGAAGACGCTGGCCGCGCAGCTCGTCACCGACCTGAAGGACTGGCAGCGGCGGGTCGGCAGGGCCGAGATCACCCCCACCTCGATGGCCAACGGCGCCAAGGAGCTGCTCGACGAGGTCGCCACCGGCAAGGTCACCGGCGAGGAGGACCGCTACTCGCATACCGACCTCAGCGACTTCCGCGCCAACGTCGAGGGCGCGCAGAAGGCGTACGAGCTGCTGAAGCCGGTCGCCGCGAAGAACGACGCCGCCCTCACCACCGAACTCGACAAGCAGTTCGCCGCGCTCGACGCCCTGCTGGACACCCACCGTTCCACCGACGACGCCGCGCAGAACGGCTACACGGCCTACGACAAGGTGACCAAGGAGCAGCGCAAGGAGCTGTCGGACGCGGTCAACGCGCTGGCGGAGCCGCTCTCCAAGCTGGCCGCCGCCGTCGTGAAGTAGCGGCGGACATGACCGAGACCCAGGACCCGGCGGCGGGCACCGCCCGTCCGTCGCGGCGGGCGCTGATCGGCTGGGGCGGTGCCGGGCTCGCGCTCGGCGCCGCCGCGACCGGCGGCGCGATGGCCCTCGCGACCACCGGCGACGGCCGGTCGGCGCCCGACGCGGTGGACTTCCACGGCCCCCACCAGGCGGGCATCGCCACCGCGGTGCAGGACCGGCTGCACTTCGCCGCGTTCGACGTGCGCACCGACGACCGCGCCGCGTTCGTCCGGCTGCTGAAGGAGTGGACGGCCGCGGCCCGCCGGATGACGGCGGGCGAGGAGGTCGGCGACGGCGCCCACGGCGGGCTCCCCGAGGCGCCGCCCGACGACACCGGCGAGGCCCTGGGTCTGCGGGCGTCCCGGCTGACCCTGACCATCGGCTTCGGGCCGTCCCTGTTCGCGAAGTTCGGGCTGGCGGACCGGCGTCCGGCCGCGCTCGTCGACCTGCCGCACTTCCCCGGCGACAACCTGGACGCCGCCCGCACCGGCGGCGACCTGTGCGTGCAGGCGTGCGCCGACGACCCGCAGGTCGCCGTGCACGCCATCCGCAACCTGGCCCGCATCGGCTTCGGCACCGTCGCCGTCCGCTGGTCCCAACTCGGCTTCGGGAAGACGTCGTCGACCACCCCCGACGCCCAGACCCCGCGCAACCTCATGGGGTTCAAGGACGGCACCCGCAACATCGCGGGCACCGAGACCGGACGGCTGGGGAAGTTCGTGTGGGTCGGCGACGGCGACGGGCCCGCCTGGATGACCGGCGGCTCCTACCTCGTCGCCCGCCGCATCCGCATGAACATCGAGACCTGGGACCGCGCCTCGCTCCAGGAGCAGGAGGACGTCTTCGGCCGCGACAAGGGCGAGGGCGCCCCGGTCGGCAAGGCCCGTGAGCACGACGCGCCGTTCCTCAAGGCGATGAAGCCGGACGCGCACGTCCGGCTGGCGCACCCCGACTCCAACCACGGGATCACCATCCTGCGCCGGGGCTACTCCTTCACCGACGGCACCGACGGCCTCGGGCGGCTGGACGCGGGCCTGTTCTTCCTCGCCTACCAGCGCGACGTCCGCGAGGGGTTCGTGCCGCTCCAGCGTTCCCTGTCGGCCCGCGACGCACTCAACGAGTACATCCAGCACGTCGGTTCGGCGGTCTTCGCCGTCCCGCCGGGCGTCCGCGACGCGGACGACTGGTGGGGCCGCACGCTCTTCGCCAAGGAGGCGTAACCGTGTTCTCCAACTATCTGATCGGTCTGCGGGAGGGCCTGGAGGCCAGCCTCGTCGTCTGCATCCTGATCGCCTACCTGGTCAAGACCGGGCGCCGGGACGCCCTGCGCCCGGTGTGGACGGGGATCGCCGTCGCCGTGCTGATCGCGATGGGCTTCGGCTGCGCCCTCGAATTCGGCTCCCAGGAGCTGACGTTCCAGGCGCAGGAGGCCCTCGGCGGCTCGCTGTCGGTGATCGCGGTGGGCCTGGTGACGTGGATGGTGTTCTGGATGCGGCGCACCGCGCGGCACCTGCGCACCGAACTGCACGGGCGGCTCGACGCGGCCCTGGCGATGGGCACCGGCGCGCTGGTCGCCACCGCGTTCCTCGCGGTGGGCCGGGAGGGCCTGGAGACGGCCCTGTTCGTGTGGGCGTCGGTGCACGCGGCCGGTGACGGCACCCCGCGCCCGCTCATCGGGGTGGCGCTCGGGCTGGCCACGGCGGTGCTCCTGGGCTGGCTGTTCTACCGGGGCGCGCTGCGCATCAACCTGGCCAGGTTCTTCACCTGGACCGGCGGCATGCTGGTGGTCGTCGCGGCGGGCGTGCTCGCGTACGGCTTCCACGACCTCCAGGAGGCGGGCTGGCTGCCGGGCCTGACGGACCTGGCCTTCGACATCAGCGACACGATCCCGCCCGACAGCTGGTACGGCACCCTCCTGAAGGGCGTCCTCAACTTCCAGCCGGACCCGACGGTTCTCCAGGTCACGGTGTGGCTGCTGTACCTGGTCCCGACGCTCGCCCTGTTCTTCGCCCCGGTAGGGTTCGCCTCCGGGAAGGGGAAGGTGACGACACCTGATGAGCAGGGATCTCGGCCCTCGAAGGCCCCGCAGGCTTGACCGACGCGTCCTGGTGGCGGCCTCGGTGACCGCTTTGTCGCTGACGGCGAGCGGGTGCGTGGTGGTCCACGGGGAGCGCGAGGTGCTCCCCGCCACCACGCGTGCCGAAGCCGCCGTCGCGCTGCGGGAGTTCACGGCCGCGTACAACAAGGCCGATGCCGCGTACGACAGTTCGCTGGACGCCGACCACGTCACCGGCGCCTTCGGGGACATCGACGCGGCGCGCCTGAAGGCCGGCCGGGTGAACAACCCGGGCGGCAACTCGGCCCACCGGGACCTGGAGTTCAGCGACGCCGTCTACACCATCCCGCAGAAGGCGGGCTGGCCGCGCTGGTTCGTGGTGGAGGCGCAGGGCAACCGGGGCGGCGACCGGCACTGGCTGCTGGTGTTCACCCGGGACGGCGCCGCCGGGACCTGGCGGGCCGCCTATCTGACGCTGGTGGCGCCCGGCGCGCTGCCCGAGATCCGCAAGAACGCCGACGGCTGGGCCGAGACGGTGCCCGCGAACTCCACCGAACTGGCCGTCGCGCCGGACGACTTGAGCACGCGGTACGCGGCCTATCTGAAGGACGGCGGCGCGGGCTTCACGGCGAACGCGCACACCAGCGGCTGGCGGGCGCAGCGCGCGAAGGCGGCGAAGCGGCCGGGGCTCGCCACCCAGTACATCGACGAGCCGGTGACCGGCGGCGGTCACGCGCCGCTGGCGCTGCGCACGGTGGACGGCGGGGCGCTGGTGTTCTTCACGCACCGCCGCTACGAGAAGCAGACGGCGTTCGCGGGCACCTCGATCCCGGAGCCGAACCCGAACGTGAAGGCGCTGACCGAGGGTGAGGTGCGGCAGTCGCTGACGATGGAGTTCATGTCGAACGGCGTGGCCGTGGACCCGGCGCGGGGTGCGGCGGGCGGCACCGACGTGACCGTCGTCTCCCGGCTGGAGGGCCTGATCTCGGCCCAGGGCGGCTGACCGGGCTCAGTGCCGGGGCGGCCAGCCCGCGCCGACCTGGCCCGCGTCCTCCCGGCCCGCGTGCCGGGTGCCGACGTCGGTGAGGACCTCCAGCAGGCTCAGCGGGTCGGGCAGCTCGTGTTCCGGGCCGCGCACCCAGTGCACGCTGCGGCCCTCGTCGCCGGGCAGCCGGGCGGGCGGCACCAGGACGTAGGAGCCGCGGCAGTGCCAGCGCAGGCCGGGGTGCTCGTCCATCGTCTCGGGGTGGCAGTCCAGCTCGCACGGCCACCACTCGTCCTCGTCCTCGGGGGTGCCGCGGGTGAGGGTGAAGAACAGGAGCCTGCCGTCGTCGCTCTCGGCGACCGGGCCGACCTCGACGCCCGCGTCCAGGAGCCGCTCCAGCGCCTCGCGACCGGCCGCGAGGGGCACGTCGAGGACGTCGTGGACCATGCCGGTCGCGGTGATGAAGTTGGCCTGCGGCTGGTGGCGGGCCCAGCGCTCGATCTGGGCGCGGTCGGTGGTGGACTGCGTCTGCCAGGCGAACGAGACGGGGTGGCGGGCGGGGGTGGGACAGCCGACGCGGTCGCAGGAGCAGCGGTAGCCGGGGGCCGGGTGGGCGGCGGGCGCGAGCGGCAGCCCCGCTCCGGCCGCGGCCAGCAGCAGCGCCTCCCGGCCCGCGGGGTCGGCGGCCTCCTTCGGGCGGCGTCCGCGCAGCCACTGGGAGAGCCTGCCCTGACGTCCGCCGCGGCCGTCGTGCGCCGTGTTCTCCCCGCTCATCTACCCCTCACCTCGCTGTCGTGCGGAACAGCATGCCTCATGGTCCCACCGACCCGTGCCCCGGGGTGCCAGAAGGGACATCCGGGGTACGGGGGGCGAGTCCGCCGAGCGCGTAGTCGACGAGGGTGTCCGTGTAGGCGTAGGAGATGGGACCGGTGTACTGGAGCCAGCGCTGGGCGAGCGGGGCGATGAAGAACTCCAGGGCGATGCGGGGGTCGATGTCGGCCCGTACCTGTCCGGCCTCCTGCGCGGCGCGCAGCCGGTCGACGTAGAGGAGGATGGCCGGTTTCAGCAGCGTGGTCATGTACTCGCGGCCGACCTGTTCGTTGACGACGCCCTCGGCGGCCAGCGCCCGGGAGGGGATCTCGAACCGGGGGTCCTTGAGCTGGTCGACGGTGGCCCGCAGCACCGCCTTGAGGTCGGCGGCGAGGTCGCCGGTGTCCGGGATGGCGCGCGGTTCCCGGCCGCCGTCCCCGCCCGTGCGGGCGCTCAGGTCGAGGAACGCCTCCAGCAGGACGTCCGCCTTCGAGGACCACCAGCGGTAGATGGTCTGCTTGCCGACCCCGGCGCGGGCGGCGATGCCCTCGATCGTGGTCCTCGGGTAGCCGACCTCCGCGACGAGGGCGAGGGCGGCGTCGTAGATGGCGCGACGGGACCTCTCGCTGCGGCGGGGGGTGCTGGGGGCGGGCTTCTTGACCATGGGTCGACGGTATCGCCGACCGGGCGGCCGTCGGCTCCCGTGCCCGCTACGGCGCCCGCTGCCCCTCGTCGTACGGCGGCCAGGGGTCGCCCCAGACCGCGTCCCTGGCCGCCTTGTACAGGTCGCCGTGGCGCTTGGTGACGGTGTCCCGGCGCAGCGCGGGGCCGCTCCCGCACAGGTCGAGCAGGACCTGGCCCTTGCGGATCTGCGGGCGGCGCACCACGCGGGCGGCGGCCGGGGCGAGCGGCGTCCGGGTGGCGGCGACGTAGCTGAACTTCTCGTCCTCGTAGGCGAGGGAGCCGCCCTTGACCTGGCGGTGCAGGGAGGAGCGGCTGACCCGGGCGGAGAAGTGGCACCAGTCCTCGCCCGGCACGATCGGGCAGGTGTCGCCGTGCGGGCAGGGCGCGGCGATCCGGAACCCGGCGGCCAGCAGGCGGGTGCGGGCCTCGATGATCCGGGCGTAGCCGTCGGGGGTGCCCGCCTCCACGACGACGACGGCCCGTGCGGCGCCCGCGGCGGCGTCGACGAGGGCGGCGCGGTCCGCCTCGGTGAGTTCGTTCAGGACGTAGGAGACGGTGACGAGGTCGGTGGGGTCGAGGGCGAGGGCGGTGCCGATGCGGGCGCGCTGCCAGCGGGCGCCGCGCAGCGCGGGGTGGGCGGCGGCGAGTTCGCGGCCGAGGGCGAGGGCGGGCTCGGCCCAGTCGAGGACGGTGGTCTCCCGGGCGCCGTCCCAGGTGGCGGCGGCGGCCCAGGTGGCGGCGCCGGTGCCGCCGCCGACGTCGGTGTGCCGCTCGGGCGTCCAGTCGGGGACGGCGTCGGCGAACGCGGCGAGGGCGGCCCTGACGGCCTCGAAGGTGGCCGGCATCCGGTAGGCCGCGTAGGCCGCCACGTCGGCGCGGTCGCGCAGGATGGGGGCGTCCGTGGGCGTCGCGCCGCGATAGGTGGCGATCAGGCGGTCGACCGCCTGCGCGGCCTGGCGGGGCGGGAGGCCGTCCAGGACGTCGGCGAGCGTGCGGCGGAGGGTCTCGGCCGGGGCGGCGTCGTTCACCCGCCGATCCTAGTGCCCTGACCGGAAAGGTACGCCGGCGTACCTTTCCGGTCAGGGCACTAGGTCAGGCCCTGGAAGGGGGCGGACGACCGTTTCCCCGCCCCCTGGCCCCGTCCGGTCAGGCCCTCGGCCGCGGTGTCCCGGGGGCCCCCGGGCCGGTGCGGGGCCGCGCGCACGGCCCGTGCCAGGCGGGTCGCGGCCTGGGCCCTGGGGGCGTTGTCCGGGGGGCGGCGGCGCGGGTGGACGGTGTTGGCCAGCAGGACCAGGAAGGTGTCCGTCGCCGGGTCGAGGACCAGGGACGTGCCGGTGAAGCCGGTGTGCCCGGCCGCGCCGCCGCCCGCCAGCTCGCCCATGAACCAGGGCTGGTCGAGCGCGAAGCCGAGGCCGGGCGGGGTGAGCAGGAGGTCCACGAAGTCGGGGCCGAGGATGCGGGCCGGGCCGTAGGAGCCGCCCGCCAGCAGGGTCCGGCACAGGACGGCGAGGTCGCGGGCGGTGCCGAAGAGTCCGGCGTGGCCCGCGACGCCCCCGAGCGACCAGGCGTTCTCGTCGTGCACGACGCCCCGCAGCATGCCCCGGTGGGCCTTGGCCCAGGGCAGCCGCTGGTCCTCGGTGGCGGCCGCGCCCGGACAGGGTCCGAAGTGGGTGGCGGTCATGCCGAGCGGGCGGGTGATGCCGTCGCGGATCAGGACGTCGAGGGGGCGGCCGGTGACCCGTTCCAGGACGTGCTGGAGGAGCAGCAGGTTGAGGTCGGAGTAGGTGTGGGTGCCGGGCGCGGTGGCGGGGGCCTCGGCGCGCAGCAGGGCGAGGCGTTCGGCGTCGTCGGCGCAGGCGTGCAGCGGGAGTTCGGGGCGCAGGCCCGAGGTGTGGGTGAGGAGTTCGCGGACGGTGGTGCCGTGCCGGGCGGCGGCCCGGAAGTCGGGGAGGTAGTCGCCGACCCGGGCGTCGATGCCGAGGGTCCCCCGTTCGAGCTGCTGCACGGCGGCGACGGCCGTGAACAGCTTGGTGAGGGACGCCAGGTCGAAGGGGGTGGCGGTGGTCGCCGGGACCCGGGCCCGGTGCGGGAGTTCGACACCGTTGTCGGTGTCCGGGTCGTAGCCGGAGTAGCGCACGGCCCAGCCCGCCGCCCGTTCCACGGCGATCACCGGGCCGCGTCCGGCCACCACGACGGTGGCCGCGGCCCAGGGGCGCTCGCCGACGGTGAGGTCGTGGACCTCCTCGACGAGCAGGCGCAGCTCAGCGGGGTCGAGCCCCGCCCGCTCCGCCGTGTCGCCCCTCAGTCTCGGTGCGCTCAGCTCCCCGCTCCCTCCACACCCGCACGTTTGTTCCAGGGACGGCACATTCCCACGAAGAAGGCCAGTGCCACCAGTGCGGCCGCCAGTTGGACGACGGCCATCGGGACGGCGGTGTGCTCGCCCGCGACGCCGACGAGCGGGGAGGCGACCGCGCCGATGAGGAACGACGACGTGCCGAGCAGCGCGGAGGCCGAACCGGCGGCCTGCCGGGTCCGCATCAGGGCGAGGGCCTGCGCGTTGGGCAGGGTGACGCCCATCGCGGACATCAGCACGAAGAGCGCGGCGGCGACGGGCAGGAGGCCCGCCTCGCCGAAGACGCCGGTGGTCATGAGGAGCAGGGCGGCCGCGGCGGCGATGACGACGAGCAGGCCCACGCCGAAGACCCGGTCCAGGCGGGCCCGGCCGACCAGCACCTTGCCGTTGAACTGGCCCACCAGGACCAGGCCGATGGAGTTGACGCCGAAGAGCAGGCTGAAGGTCTGCGGGGAGGCGCCGTAGATCTCCTGGATGACGAACGGGGAGGCGGCCACGTACGCGAAGAGCGCGGCGAAGGTGAAGCCGCCCGCCAGCATGAAGCCGGTGAAGGGGAGGTCGGCGAGGAGCCCGCGCATGGCCCGCAGCGCGTCGCCGACCCCGCCCGCGTGCCGGTCGGCGGCCGGGAGGGTCTCGGGCAGCCGCGTCCAGACGACGGCGGTGAGCAGGACGCCGACCCCGGTGAGGACGACGAACACGCCCCGCCAGTCGGTGATCCGCAGGATCTGCCCGCCGATCAGCGGCGCGACGATCGGGGCGACGCCGGAGATCAGCATCAGGGTGGAGAAGAAGCGGGCCATCTCCATGCCGTCGTACAGGTCGCGGACGACGGCGCGGGCGATGACGATGCCGGCCGCGCCCGCGAGCCCCTGCACGAGGCGGCAGGCGACGAGGAGTTCGACGGTGGGCGCGACGGCGCAGAGCGCGGTGGCGACGACGTAGACGCCGAGCCCGGCGAGCAGCGGGCGGCGGCGGCCCCAGCGGTCGCTCATCGGGCCGACCACCAGCTGCCCGAGGGCCATGCCCAGCAGGCAGGCGGTGAGGGTGAGCTGCACGGTGGCGGCGGGCGCGTGCAGGGCGCGGGTGACCTGCGGCAGCGACGGGAGGTACATGTCCATCGCCAGCGGTGGTGTGGCGGTGAGCCCGCCCAGGATGAGGGTGACGAGGAGTCCGGCCCGGCGGGCGGCGAGCGGTGGCGCCGCCGTCGGGTCGGGGCCGGGTACGCCCGCGGCGTCGGTCGTCTGCGCGGTGGTCGTCGGTATCGGCGTGCGGCTGCGGTCCTGCATGGATGCCCCCTGGTCGGGCATGTGCCCCTCCCTCTGCGAGTGCTGCGCCACCTATGCTCTCAGCTCGTACGGAGTGCCGAGGGTCACATGAGCGAGGGGTGGGAGCAGGGATGACGGCTCAGAGCGTGCGGTGGGGGATCCTCGCGACGGGCGGGATCGCCGCCGCGTTCACGGGAGCGCTGGTGGACCTGCCGGACGCGGAGGTCGTGGCGGTCGCCTCGCGCACGGAGGCGTCCGCGAAGGGGTTCGCGGAACGGTTCGGCATCCCGCGGGCGTACGGCGACTGGGCCTCGCTGGCCGCGGACGAGGACGTCGACGTGGTGTACGTCGCCACTCCGCACTCGGCGCACCGGGCCGCCGCCGGGCTCTGCCTGGAGGCCGGGCGCGACGTGCTGTGCGAGAAGGCGTTCACGCTGAACGCGCGCGAGGCCGGGGAGCTGGTGGCGCTGGCACGCGCGCACGACCGCTTCCTGATGGAGGCCATGTGGATGTACTGCCATCCGCTGGTGCGGCGGCTGAAGGCGCTGGTCGACGACGGCGCGATCGGCGAGATCCGCACGGTGCAGGCGGACTTCGGGCTCGCGGGCCCCTTCCCGCCGTCGCACCGGCTGCGCGACCCGGCGCAGGGCGGGGGCGCGCTGCTCGACCTCGGCGTCTACCCGGTGTCGTTCGCGCAGTTGCTGCTCGGGGAGCCGTCGGAGGTGGCGGCGCGGGCGGTGCTCTCGGAGGAGGGCGTGGATCTCCAGACGGGCGCGGTGCTGTCCTTCGACAGCGGTGCGCTGGCCACGGTGCACTGCTCGCTCACCGGGGGCACGCCGGTCGCCGCGTCGGTCACCGGCTCGGCGGGCCGCATCGACGTCCCGGACGGTTTCTTCTTCCCGGAGCGGTTCGTGCTGCACCGGGACGGCCGCGACCCGCAGGAGTTCACCGCGGACCCGGCGGACGGTCCCCGGGACACGCTGCGCCACGAGGCGGGCGAGGTGATGCGCGCGCTGCGGGCGGGCGAGCGGGAGTCGCCGCTGGTGCCGCTGGACGGCAGCCTCGCCGTGATGCGCACGCTGGACGCGGTCCGGGAGCGGATCGGGGTGCGCTACCCGAACGAGGCGTGAGCCTAGGCTGCGGCCCCATGGATGCGAAGCAATCGAAGGTCGCGGTGGTGACCGGCGCGGGATCCGGGATCGGCCGCGCGGTCGCCGTGGAACTGCTGCGCGCGGGCTGGTCGGTGGCGCTGGCCGGACGGCGGGCCGGTGCGCTGGAGGAGACGGCGGCCCTGGTGCCGGACGGCGCCTCGGCCGCCGTCCGCACGGACGTCTCCCGGCCGGAGGAGGTGGCCGCGCTGTTCGCCGCCACCGCGGACCGGTTCGGGCGGGTGGACCTGCTGTTCAACAACGCGGGGACGTTCGGGCCCGGCGGGGTGCCGGTGGAGGACCTGCCGTACGAGGCGTGGCGGCACGTGGTGGACACCAACCTGCACGGGGCGTTCCTGTGCGCGCAGGCCGCCTACCGGCGGATGAAGGAGCAGGACCCGCGCGGCGGGCGGATCATCAACAACGGGTCGGTCTCCGCGCACGCGCCCCGGCCGCACTCGGTGGCCTACACGGCGACCAAGCACGCGCTGACCGGTCTCACCAAGTCGCTGGCGCTGGACGGGCGGGCGTACGGGATCGCGGTCGGGCAGATCGACATCGGCAACGCGGCGACCGACATGACCGAGGGGATGCGGACCGGCGCGCTCCAGGCCGACGGGCGGGTGGCGGTGGAGCCGGTGATGGACGTCGCCGACGTGGCGCGCACGGTCCGGCACATGGCGGAGCTGCCGCTGGAGGCGAACGTGCAGTTCGCGACGGTGCTGGCCACCACGATGCCGTACGTGGGCCGGGGTTGACGGCGCGGTCCGCCCCAACTCCGTGATGTGCACAATCGGAATTTGACCATCCGCACCATTGCGGCCGGTCACTGACTTATGCTCAAATCTCCTCCATAAGAGCTTCACATCTGGAGCACCTGGTTTCCTCGACCACACCGAGGGGGGAGGCGGCGGCCGCCGCCCGGCGTCGGATGGGGGTGGGCCGCGCGGGAGACCGCGC
>NZ_FMCI01000171.1 GCF_900091845.1 Streptomyces sp. SolWspMP-5a-2 | reverse complement strand
CGCGGCGGGCCTCGGCCTGCCCCCGGTCGTCTCCCGCGTCCGGACCCGCGACCGGGTCGTCTTCCTGACCTACGACGACGGCGCCGAGAAGGACCCGCGCTTCGTCGACATGGTCCGCGAACTGCGGCTGCCCGTCAGCATGTTCCTCACCGACAGCGTCGTCGGACCCGGCTACGGCCACTTCGCCCGCCTCCAGGCGGTCGGCGCCTCCATCCAGAACCACACCCTCGACCACCCCGCCCTGCGCGGACTGCCCTACGCCGGTCAGCGCGCCGAGATCTGCGGCCAGCAGGACAAGCTCCGCTCCCGCTTCGGCCAGCGCCCGCGCCTCTTCCGCCCGCCCTACGGCGCCTTCGACCGCACCACCCTGCGGGCCGCCGCCCGCTGCGGGGTCGCCGCGCTGGTCCTGTGGCGGGCCGCCGCCGAGGGCGACGGCAGCCTCACCTACGGCGGGGGCGGGCACCGGCTGCGCCCCGGCGACGTCGTCTCCCTCGCCTCCGGCGAGACCGCAGCCCTGACCCTGCGCGAACGCACCACGCGGGTCCTGCGCGAGGCCCAGCGGCGGCGGCTGGCCGTGGGGCGCCTGGAGGACTACCTGTAGCCCGCCGGGACCCGCTCCGGACGGCCGCCGACGCCGCGCCCATCGGACGTAATTGGCACTCCGCTTGACCGAGTGCTAATCGCGGTCATAGTCTCGGGCCTGGCACTCCCCACTGGAGAGTGCCAAGAAGCGACGGGCAGGTCCGGCACCCGCGACGACGGATCGACCTGGTCGCCACCTCAGACAGTTAACCCCGTGAGATCTCCGAAGGGGGAGGTCGGATCGTGACGACCACCAGCTCCAAGGTTGCCATCAAGCCGCTCGAGGACCGCATTGTGGTCCAGCCGCTGGACGCCGAGCAGACCACGGCCTCTGGCCTGGTCATCCCGGACACCGCCAAGGAGAAGCCCCAGGAGGGCGTCGTCCTGGCCGTTGGCCCCGGGCGCTTCGAGAACGGCGAGCGCCTGCCGCTCGACGTCAAGACCGGCGACATCGTGCTGTACAGCAAGTACGGCGGCACCGAGGTGAAGTACAGCGGCGAGGAGTACCTCGTCCTCTCGGCCCGCGACGTGCTCGCGATCATCGAGAAGTAGTTCACCCCGAGCACTGAACAGTTGCTCACCGCTGCGCCCCCGGATCCCGCGATCACCAATCAGCCGGGCGCCGGGGGCGCAGTCACATAAACCCCATTTTTCGAGAGGGCTCACGCTGTCATGGCGAAGATCCTGAAGTTCGACGAGGACGCCCGTCGCGCCCTCGAGCGCGGCGTCAACAAGCTTGCCGACACGGTCAAGGTGACGATCGGCCCCAAGGGCCGCAACGTCGTCATCGACAAGAAGTTCGGCGCCCCCACCATCACCAACGACGGCGTCACCATCGCCCGTGAGGTCGAGGTCGAGGACCCGTACGAGAACCTCGGCGCGCAGCTCGTGAAGGAGGTGGCGACCAAGACCAACGACATCGCGGGTGACGGCACCACCACCGCCACCGTGCTCGCCCAGGCGCTGGTCCGCGAGGGCCTGAAGAACGTCGCCGCCGGCGCGTCGCCCGCCCTCCTGAAGAAGGGCATCGACGCCGCGGTCAAGGCCGTCTCCGAGGAGCTCCTCGCGACCGCCCGCCCGATCGACGACAAGTCCGACATCGCCGCCGTGGCCGCGCTCTCCGCGCAGGACGCCCAGGTCGGCGAGCTGATCGCCGAGGCGATGGACAAGGTCGGCAAGGACGGTGTCATCACCGTCGAGGAGTCCAACACCTTCGGGCTCGACCTGGACTTCACCGAGGGCATGGCCTTCGACAAGGGCTACCTGTCCCCGTACATGGTGACCGACCAGGAGCGTATGGAGGCCGTCCTCGACGACCCGTACATCCTGATCCACCAGGGCAAGATCTCCTCGATCCAGGACCTGCTGCCGCTCCTGGAGAAGGTCATCCAGTCCGGCGCCTCGAAGCCGCTGCTGATCATCGCCGAGGACGTCGAGGGCGAGGCCCTGTCGACCCTGGTCGTGAACAAGATCCGCGGCACGTTCAACGCCGTCGCGGTCAAGGCCCCCGGCTTCGGCGACCGCCGCAAGGCCATGCTCGGCGACATCGCCACCCTCACCGGTGGTCAGGTCATCGCCGAGGAGGTCGGCCTCAAGCTCGACCAGGTCGGTCTCGACGTGCTCGGCACCGCCCGCCGCGTCACCATCACCAAGGACGACACCACCATCGTCGACGGTGGCGGCGACTCCGACGAGGTCTCCGGCCGCGTCAAGCAGATCAAGGCCGAGATCGAGAACACGGACTCCGACTGGGACCGCGAGAAGCTCCAGGAGCGCCTCGCGAAGCTGGCCGGCGGCGTGTGCGTGATCCGGGTCGGCGCCGCCACCGAGGTGGAGCTGAAGGAGAAGAAGCACCGCCTCGAGGACGCCATCTCCGCCACCCGCGCCGCGGTCGAGGAGGGCATCGTCTCCGGCGGTGGCTCCGCGCTCGTCCACGCCGTGAAGGTCCTGGAGGACAACCTCGGCAAGTCCGGCGACGAGGCCACCGGTGTCGCCGTGGTCCGCAGGGCCGCCGTCGAGCCGCTGCGCTGGATCGCCGAGAACGCCGGCCTCGAGGGTTACGTCATCACCTCCAAGGTCGCCGAGCTGGACAAGGGCCAGGGCTTCAACGCGGCCACCGGCGAGTACGGCGACCTGGTCAAGGCCGGTGTCATCGACCCGGTCAAGGTCACCCGCTCCGCCCTGGAGAACGCGGCCTCCATCGCCTCCCTGCTGCTGACGACCGAGACCCTGGTCGTCGAGAAGAAGGAAGAGGAGGAGCCCGCCGCGGCCGGTCACGGCCACGGTCACTCCCACTGACCCGAGCGTCAGCGCCGAAGGCCCGGCACCCCACGAGGGTGCCGGGCCTTCGGGCTGTGCGGGTCGTCGCGGTCGCCGCCGCGCCCGACCGCTTCCCCGGGTCCGCCGGGGCCCGTCCGCTCCCCGGCGGACGACGACGCCGTCACTGCGGCCCGTACTTGCGGCCCGTCCGTGAGGTGATCCCGCCCAGCAGGGCGTTGGGCGTCACCTTCACCATCCCCATCAGCGCCTTGTACCGCGGGTCCGGGATCGACAGCGATCTGCCCCGCGCCAGGTCCTGGAGCCCCGCCGCGACGACCTTGTCCGCGTCCAGCCACATCCAGCCCGGGATGTTGTCGGTGCCCATCCCGGCCCGCTCGTGGAACTCGGTGCGCACGAAGCCCGGACAGAGCGCCATCAGCCGCACCCCGCTGCCCGCGAGGTCCTTCGCCGCGCCCTGCGTGAACTGCACGACCCACGCCTTGGAGGCGCCGTACGTCCCGCGCGGCACGAACGCGGAGACCGAGGAGACGTTCACCACGCCCCCGCGCCCGCGCTCGCGCATCGCCTCCGTCGCCGCCGAGGTCAGCCGCAGCACCGCCTCGCAGTGCACCTTGAGCATCCGCAGCTCGTCGGCCATCGGGACGTCGAGATAGCGGCCCCTGTTGCCGAAGCCCGCGTTGTTGATCAGCAGGTCGACCGGGCTCCTGCGGTCCGACACCCGGGCGGCGACGGACTCGATGCCCTCGTCCGTGGCCAGGTCGGCGGTCAGCACCTCCGCCTCGATGCCGTGCCGGTCGTGCAGCTCGGTCGCCTGGTCCCGCAGCCGCCCGGTGTCCCGGGCGACGAGCACCAGGTTGTGCCCGTCGGCCGCCAGCCGCCGTGCGAACGCGGCGCCGATGCCCGCGGTCGATCCCGTAATCAGAGCCGTTGTCATGGCCCAAGCGTAGTTACCGGACCGGTCGGCCCCGCTCCCGTCTCATCCCTGACGCGCGGTCAGCGGCCGTGCTTCTCCAGGTAGGTCCGCGCCGCCAGCGCGGCCTCCGGGTGCAGTGCCGCACCGGCCGCCAACAGCCGCGGCAGCAGCTCGCGTTCGGTCGTCGACGCGCGGAACTGGAGCGCCACGGTGACGTCGTGGCCCGGCCGCTCCACGACCTCGACGGGATCGCCCGCGCGGATCTCGCCCGGCTCGATCACCCGCAGGTACGCCCCCGGCGCCCCCTTCCGCGTGAAGCGCCGCACCCAGCCCTGTTCCCCCACGTGGCCCTGGAAGGTGCGGCACGGGATGCGCCCGCTCGTCACCTCCAGGAGCACCGCGGAGCCGATCCGCCAGCGCTCGCCGATCAGCGCGCCGGACACCTCGACGCCCGCGGTGGTGAGGTTCTCCCCGAAGACGCCGTTGGGCAGGGTGCGTCCCAGCTCGCGCTCCCAGTCGTCCAGGTCCTCGCGGGCCATGGCGTACACCGCCTGGTCGTCCCCGCCGTGGTGGCGCAGGTCGCACACCGCGTCCCCGGCGAGTCCGCTGCCCGCGACGCCCTTCGCGCCGGGCGCGGCGACCCGCACCGGGCCCTCCACCGGGCGCTTGTCGATGCCGGACACGCCCACCGCGGGGTCGGTGTAGGGGAGGTGCCGGGCGCGGCCGAGGTTCACGGACAGCAGCTTCATGAGGGCACGGTAGGCGACCAGAGGTCAAAGTGTCGACGCGTTTATCATCGTCGCGTCAAAGGATCTCTTATCTTCAGTACCCTTCCAGAATGATCGAAGCACGCCATCTGCGGGTCCTGCGGGCCGTCGCCGCCACCGGTTCCTTCTCGGCGGCCGGGCGCAGGCTCGGCTGCACCCAGCCCGCCGTCAGCCAGCAGATGAAGGCGCTCGAAGCCTCCGTGGGCACCCCGCTGCTGGTGCGCGGCGGGCGCGAGATGCGGCTGACGCAGGCGGGCGAGGCCCTGGTGCGGCACGCGGGCGGCATCCTCGCCGGGCTCACCGCGGCCGAGGAGGAGGTCGCCGCCATCGCGGGCCTGCGCGCCGGACGGGTGCGCCTGGTGTCGTTCCCGAGCGGCAGCTCCGCGCTGGTGCCCGCCGCGCTCGCCGCTCTGCGCGCCGCGCACCCCGGCACCCGGGTCTCCCTGGAGGAGGCCGAGCCCCCGGCCTCCGTCGAGATGCTCCGCGAGGGCGAGTGCGACGTGGCGCTGGCCTTCCGGTACCCGGGCGCGCCGGGCGCCGAGGAGTGGGACGACCTGGTGGTGCGGCCGCTGCTGACCGACCGCCTGGTGGGACTGGTGCCCGAGCGGCACCGGCTCGCCGCGCGGTCCGGCCCCGTCGCCATCGGGGAACTCGCCGAGGAGCCGTGGATCGCCGGGTGCCCGCGCTGCCGCGGCCGCCTCGTGGAGGTCTGCGCGGAGGCCGGGTTCACCCCGCGCATCGACTTCGCGACCGACGACTACCCGGCCGTGGTCGGCCTGGTCGGCGCCGGTCTCGGCGTCGCCGTCCTGCCGCAGCTCGCCCTGGAGTCGGTGCGGCCCCGGCACGCGCGCGTCCTGGCCCTGGAGCCGGCCGTGCGGCGCGAGATCGTCGCCCTGACCCTGCCCGACCTGGCCCAGGTCCCGGCGGTCGCGGCGACCCTGCGGGAGCTGGGACACGCCGCGGACCGGTGAGCCGGGGGAGCGGGTGAGCGGGGCAGCGGAGGGCGGGGGAGCGCGGGCGGGGTGGTGAAGGCGCCGCGCACCGTGTGTGAAGAAACGTTCCTTCAGTTGTTCGAGACGGTGTCGCCCGTCGGGGCCGACGCGGTCACCAGGCGGTTGCGCGCCCGTCCCATGAGTTCCTCGCGCTCGTCCTCGGTCAGGCCGCCCCACACGCCGTACGGCTCCCTGACCGCCAGCGCGTGCGCCGCGCACTGCGCGCGGACCGGGCACCTCATGCAGACCTCCTTGGCCGAGTTCTCGCGAGCGCTCCGGGCCGCGCCGCGCTCACCCTCGGGATGGAAGAAGAGCGAGCTGTCCACTCCACGGCAGGCAGCCAGGAGCTGCCAGTCCCACAGGTCCGCGTTCGGCCCTGGAAGGCGGGAGAAATCTGCCATTACGTGACCCCTTGTAGCCGTGCTGAGCGGATACGGTGCCCACGACCGTATATCTACTATCTAAGGAGATGAAAATATGACTCATAGCGAATCTAGCCTCAGACACCCGCAGATGGGAAGAAAAGGGTCTAAATGGGGCATGGTTGTGATGAAACGTTGAGGGTTGGCCGCTCGTGACTCCACCGTGTCCGCCCCCTCACGTAGAGTGCCGAAGATGGCTCACGGCCCCGTAACTCTTTCGAGTGACCGTCGTTGAGAGTGCCGAGGCGGTTGAATCAGCAAAGCGCTCGGGCAGGCGTCCGAGACGGTCGACCGCACAGGTGACGATTCCGTACCAGCCTGGAGGCTCAAGGTGACGTGCATCAGCTGCGGAGGGCGGCCATGACATCCGTCCTCGTCTGCGACGACTCCCCGCTTGCCCGAGAAGCGCTCCGCCGCGCTGTCGCGACCGTGCCCGGCGTCGAGCGCGTGACGACCGCGGCCAACGGCGAGGAAGTCCTCCGCCGCTGGGGGGCCGACCGCTCGGACCTGATTCTGATGGACGTACGCATGCCCGGACTGGGCGGCGTCGAGACCGTCCGGCGCCTGCTGTCCGCGGACCCCGGTGCGCGCATCATCATGCTCACGGTCGCCGAGGACCTCGACGGAGTGGCCCTCGCGGTCGCCGCCGGGGCCCGGGGCTACCTGCACAAGGACGCCTCGCGCGCGGAACTGCGCGCGACCGTCACGCAGGCCCTCGCCGACCCGACCTGGCGGCTCGCCCCGCGCCGCCTGCGCTCCGCCGAGATGGGCGCCGCGCCCACCCTCACGGCGCGCGAGATCCAGGTCCTCGAAGGGATGAGCCACGGCCGCTCCAACGCGGAGATCGGCCGTGAACTGTTCCTCTCCGAGGACACCGTGAAGACCCACGCGCGACGCCTGTTCAAGAAGCTGGGCGCGTCGGACCGCGCCCACGCGGTCGCGCTCGGCTTCCGCTGGGGCCTGGTCCGCTGACGTCGTCAGACGCACGGTGGCGGGGGTGCCTGCACCCCCGCCCGTCATCCGGTTGGCGGGATCCGTGAGCGGTCCCGCCGGGCGCCCGCTGCTCGTTTCGCCGCGGATGCCGCATCCTTGAGTCGTGGAGTCTCTCGGGGACGAGTCGGTCGAGCGGAAGGGGAGGGCGCAGGGGATGAGTGCCGGCGCACCTGCTCATAACGCTTCGGTGCACAACAACGGGCGCGGTGCCGCGGAGCCCGCCGCCGCAAGGCACCATGGACCGATGCGCGACGACGAGGCGGCCAGAGCCGCAGGGGCCATCGGTGCACTCGTCCACCGCGCCGTCGACGGAGACGAGCAGGCCACCCACGATCTGCTGGCCCACGTCCACCCCCTGGCGCTGCGCTACTGCCGCACCCGGCTCTCCCGGCTGCCGGGCGACGCCCGCCACTTCGTGGAGGACCTCGCGCAGGAGGTCTGCGTCGCCGTCCTGCTCGCGCTGCCGCGCTACAAGGACACCGGCCGCCCCTTCGAGGCGTTCGTCTTCGCCATCGCCGCGCACAAGGTCGCCGACCTCCAGCGGGCCGCGATGCGCCACCCCGGCTCCACCGCGGTGCCGTCCGACGAGATGCCCGAGCGGCCCGACGACTCGCTCGGCCCCGAGGAGCGCGCGCTGCTCAGCAGCGACGCCGAGTGGGCCAAGAAGCTCCTGGCCAACCTCCCCGAGAACCAGCGCGAGCTGCTGCTGCTGCGCATCGCCGTCGGCCTCACCGCCGAGGAGACCGGCCAGATGTTGGGAATGTCACCCGGCGCCGTCCGGGTCGCGCAGCACCGCGCGCTGAGCCGTCTGCGGGCCCTCGCCGAGCAGTGAACCCGGCCGCGCGGCGCCCCCGTCGGCCCGCCGGACAGGCGCCGACCGCCCCGGTGTGAACACTCCGCGCGCCGTTCCCGTACGAAGATACGAAGCCGTCGGCCGTCCCGAACCGTGGAATGAGCCGACCGTGCTTCCCGTTAGCATGGACATCCGCACCGATCAAGGCCATTTGGGGAAGGTGTCATGACTGCAAACGTCGACGGAGTGCCCGGGAAATTCGCGACACTCGGGCTGACCTACGACGACGTGCTGCTGCTGCCGGGAGCGTCCGAGGTGCTCCCCAACGCGGTCGACACCTCGTCCCGCATCTCGCGCAACGTCCGGGTCAACATCCCGCTGCTCTCCGCGGCGATGGACAAGGTCACCGAGTCCCGCATGGCGATCGCGATGGCCCGCCTCGGCGGCGTCGGCGTGCTGCACCGCAACCTCTCGGTCGAGGACCAGGTCAACCAGGTCGACCTGGTCAAGCGGTCCGAGTCCGGCATGGTCACCGACCCGATCACCGTGCACCCCGAGGCCACCCTCGCCGAGGCCGACGCGCTCTGCGCCAAGTTCCGCATCAGCGGCGTCCCGGTCACCGACCCGGCGGGCAAGCTCCTGGGCATCGTCACCAACCGCGACATGGCCTTCGAGAGCGACCGCTCGCGCCAGGTCCGCGAGGTCATGACGCCGATGCCGCTGGTCACCGGCAAGGTCGGCATCTCCGGCGTCGAGGCGATGGAGCTGCTGCGCAAGCACAAGATCGAGAAGCTCCCGCTGGTCGACGAGGCCGGGGTCCTCAAGGGCCTGATCACCGTCAAGGACTTCGTCAAGGCGGAGAAGTACCCCAACGCCGCCAAGGACGCCGAGGGACGGCTCCTGGTCGGCGCGGCCGTCGGCGCCAGCCCCGAGGCGCTGGAGCGCGCCCAGGCGCTGGCCGAGGCGGGCGTCGACTTCCTCGTCGTCGACACCTCGCACGGCCACAACAGCAACGCCCTCAGCTGGATGGCGAAGATCAAGTCGAGCGTCTCCGTCGACGTGATCGGCGGCAACGTCGCCACCCGGGACGGCGCCCAGGCGCTCATCGACGCCGGTGTCGACGGCATCAAGGTGGGCGTCGGACCCGGCTCGATCTGCACCACGCGCGTGGTGGCCGGGATCGGCGTCCCGCAGGTCACCGCCATCTACGAGGCGTCCCTCGCGGCCCGCGCCGCCGGCATCCCGCTGATCGGCGACGGCGGCCTGCAGTACTCGGGCGACATCGGCAAGGCCCTCGCGGCCGGCGCCGACACCGTGATGCTGGGCAGCCTCCTGGCCGGCTGCGAGGAGTCGCCCGGCGAGCTGATGTTCATCAACGGCAAGCAGTTCAAGTCGTACCGCGGCATGGGCTCGCTCGGCGCGATGCAGTCCCGCGGCCAGGGGCGCTCCTTCTCCAAGGACCGCTACTTCCAGGCCGACGTCGCCTCCGACGACAAGCTCGTGCCCGAGGGCGTCGAGGGCCAGGTGCCCTACCGCGGCCCGCTGGCCAACGTCCTGCACCAGCTCGTCGGCGGTCTGCGCCAGACCATGGGGTACGTGGGCGCGGCCACCATCGAGGAGATGGAGTCCAAGGGCCGCTTCGTGCGCATCACCTCGGCCGGTCTCAAGGAGAGCCACCCGCACGACATCCAGATGACGGTCGAGGCGCCCAACTACAGCAACAAGTGATCCGCGCGCTCACCCGCACGACGAGGCGAACCTGCCGACGGCGGAGGCGAGCCGGGTGACCCGCGCGGTCACCCGGAGGGCGGCGGGTACGCGCGCGTGAGGCCCGTCCGAGGGCGGCCCCGGGGCACCGGGGCCGCCTTTGTCGTACCCGTCGGCAATACTGGAAGACGCTGAAACGCAACAGGGAAAGGCCACAGACGTGACTGAGATCGAGATCGGGCGCGGCAAGCGCGGGCGGCGGGCGTACGCCTTCGACGACATCGCCGTCGTCCCCAGCCGCCGTACGCGGGACCCGAAGGAGGTCTCGATCGCCTGGCAGATCGACGCCTACCGATTCGACCTGCCCTTCCTGGCCGCCCCCATGGACTCGGTTGTCTCCCCGGCCACCGCCATCCGCATCGGCGAGCTGGGCGGCCTCGGCGTGCTCAACCTCGAAGGGCTCTGGACCCGGTACGAGGACCCGCAGCCGCTCCTCGACGAGATCGCCGAGCTCCCCACCGAGGCCGCCACCCGCCGCCTCCAGGAGATCTACGCGGCTCCCATCAAGGAGGAGCTGATCGGCGCGCGCATCAAGGAGGTGCGCGACTCCGGCGTGGTCACGGCCGCCGCGCTCTCCCCGCAGCGCACCGCCCAGTTCTCCAAGGCCGTCGTCGACGCGGGCGTGGACATCTTCGTCATCCGCGGGACGACGGTCTCCGCCGAGCACGTCTCCGGCGCGCACGAGCCGCTGAACCTCAAGCAGTTCATCTACGAGCTGGACGTCCCGGTGATCGTCGGCGGCTGCGCCACCTACACCGCCGCCCTGCACCTGATGCGGACCGGCGCGGCCGGTGTCCTGGTCGGCTTCGGCGGCGGCGCCGCGCACACCACGCGCAACGTCCTGGGCATCCGGGTGCCGATGGCCACCGCCGTCGCCGACGTCGCGGCGGCCCGCCGCGACTACATGGACGAGTCCGGCGGCCGCTACGTGCACGTGATCGCGGACGGCGGGGTCGGCTGGTCCGGCGACCTGCCCAAGGCCATCGCCTGCGGCGCGGACGCCATCATGATGGGCTCCCCGCTGGCCCGCGCGACGGACGCGCCGGGCAAGGGGCACCACTGGGGCATGGAGGCCGTCAACGAGGAGCTGCCGCGCGGCAAGAAGGTCGACCTGGGCACCGTCGGGACCATAGAGGAGGTCCTCGCGGGCCCGTCCCACACCCCGGACGGCTCGATGAACTTCTTCGGGGCCCTGCGCCGCGCCATGGCCACCACGGGCTACAGCGAGCTGAAGGAGTTCCAGCGGGTCGAGGTGACCGTCGCGGACAGCCACCACATGCGGTAGCAGCAGCACCCTGCCCCCCCCGGACGGGCGACGGTCCGGGGGAGACGGCGGCCGAAGGGCCCGTCCACGGTCGGTGGACGGGCCCTTCGTGCTGTCCGGGAGGGGCGGGCGCCGTCAGAGGCGGTGGGCCGCGCCGGTCGGGGTGGTGCCCCGGGTGTCCAGGAGGAGCTGCGCCTTCACCGAGAGGCCCTGGAGGTCGTACGTGCGGTGGTGCTGGAGCAGGATCGTGAGGTCCGCGTCGGCCGCCGCCTCGTAGAGCGAGTCCACGCGCGGCACGGGGCGCTCCAGCACGCTCCAGGACGGCACGTGCGGGTCGTGGTAGCTGACCGCGGCGCCGAGTTCCGTCAGCCGGACGGCGATCTCCCGCGCGGGCGTGCCGCGCTGGTCGCCGAGGTCGGGCTTGTAGGTCACGCCGAGGAGCAGCACGCGCGCGCCCCGGGCCGACTTGCCGTGCTCGTTCAGCAGGGCGGCGGCGCGCTGGACGACGTAGCGGGGCATCTGGCTGTTGACCTGCTCGGCCAGTTCGACCATGCGCAGGGAGCGGCCGGGGCCGCCGGTGAGGTTCTGCGGGACGCCGTGGCCGCCGACGCCGGGGCCCGGCCGGAACGCCTGGAAGCCGAACGGCTTGGTCTCCGCGCAGCGGATGACGTCCCAGAGGTCGACGCCGAGGTCGTGGCAGAGCACCGCCATCTCGTTGACCAGGGCGATGTTGACGTGCCGGAAGTTGGTCTCCAGGAGCTGCACGGTCTCGGCCTCGCGCAGTCCGCGCGCGCGGACGACCTTGTCGGTGAGCCGTCCGTAGAAGGCGGCGGCCGACTCCGTGCAGGCGGGGGTGAGGCCGCCGATCACCTTGGGCGTGTTGCCCGGGGTGAACTCCCGGTTGCCCGGATCCACCCGGTTGGGCGAGTAGGCGAGGTGGAAGTCGCGGCCCGCGACGAGCCCCGAGCCCGCCTCCAGGAGGGGGCGCAGGAAGTTCTCGGTGGTGCCGGGGTGGACCGGCGACTCCAGGATCACCGTGGTGTGCGGGCGCATCCGCTCGGCGAGGGTGCGCGCGGCGGTCTCCACCTGGCTCAGGTCGAGCGTGCCGTCCGCCGCGCGCGGGGTGGGCGCGCAGATGACCGCCGTCCGCACCCGGCCCAGTTCGGCGGGTCCGGTGGCGTGCCGGAAGCCGCCCGAGAGCATGCGGCGCAGCTCGGCGGGGCTGAGCGAGCCGGGCTCGGGGCCGGTCCGGTAGCCGAGGGTGGAGATGCCGGCTGCGACGGCGGCCTGGGCCAGCGGCAGGCCGAACGGGCCGAGTCCGATGACGGCGAGATCTGCGGGCATGGCGTGGGCCGTCCTTCCCAGTAACCGAAGCGGGGCGGGTGCGCAAGCCGTGTGGACAGAACGAGCGAGCGCAATGTCAGACTAGGAGTAAATATGACCGATATGCGGGATTGGTCGGCTGTGTTTTCCGTGCGGCTCGCGAATGTCGTCCACAGGCCGGGGGCGACTGGTGGCCGAAGCGGGGCACGAAGGTCAGACTGGGACGGACGCGGTGCGCGGGTCGGTGCGGCCGGGTGCGGGCCCTGGCGGCCGGGCCGTCCGGGTGCGAGTGCGTCGCGGTGATGTCCGGGCGGTCGGTTGCGGATGCGTCGCGGTGATGTCCGGGCGCTCGGTTGCGGCGCTGTGGTCGTGGCCGGGCGGGCGGCGGTGTGCCGTCGCGGTCGGGCGGCGGGTGGCGGCGCGGTGGTCACGGCGGCGCGGCGGGTGGCGCGGTGCGGTCGGGCGGCGGGATGGGGCCGTGGCGCTCGGGCGCTCGGGCGCCGGGTGGTGCCCGTGGTGGTGGGCGGTCGTGCGGGGCGCGGGCGCGCGGGTCGTGGTGTCGGGACGGTGCGGGCGTGGCGGCCGGTCCCGGCGGCGCATGAAGGTCAGATTCTGGGCAGGGGGGAGAGGGACCGGGCCTCGTCCGACGGGCGTGGCCGGCACGACCGACAGCGGGAGGCAGCGGTGAGGACAGCGACTCTGGGGCCGGAGCAGCGGGCCGAGTCCTTGGCGGACATGGCCGAGCGCGAACTGGACGTGCTGGTGGTCGGCGCGGGCGTGGTCGGCGCGGGCACCGCGCTGGACGCGGTGACCCGCGGCCTGTCGACCGGGCTCGTCGAGGCCCGCGACTGGGCGTCGGGCACCTCCAGCAGGTCGAGCAAGCTGATCCACGGCGGCCTGCGCTACCTGGAGATGCTGGACTTCACCCTCGTCCGCGAGGCGCTCAAGGAGCGCGGGCTGCTCCTGGAACGGCTCGCCCCGCACCTGGTCAAGCCGGTCCCGTTCCTCTACCCGCTCCAGCACAAGGGCTGGGAACGCCTCTACGCCGGTTCCGGCGTCGCCCTCTACGACGCCATGTCCATGGCCCGCGGACACGGGCGCGGACTGCCGACGCACCGGCACCTGAGCCGCCGTCACGCGCTGCGGGTCGCACCCGCGTTGAAGAAGGACGCCCTGGTCGGTGCCCTCCAGTACTACGACGCGCAGATGGACGACGCCCGCTACGTCGCCACCCTGGTGCGCACGGCGGCGTCCTATGGCGCGAGGGTCGCCAACCGGGCCCGGGTCACCGGGTTCCTGCGCGAGGGCGAGCGGGTCGTCGGCGCGCGCGTGCAGGACGTCGAGGCGGGCGGCGAGTACGAGATCCGCGCCCGGCAGGTCGTCAACGCGACCGGGGTGTGGACCGACGACACCCAGGCCATGGTCGGCGAACGGGGCCAGTTCCACGTCCGTGCCTCCAAGGGCATCCACCTGGTCGTCCCGAAGGACCGCATCCACTCCTCGACCGGTCTGATCCTGCGCACCGAGAAGTCCGTCCTCTTCGTCATCCCGTGGGGGCGGCACTGGATCGTCGGCACCACCGACACCGACTGGGACCTCGACAAGGCGCACCCGGCCGCGTCGAGCGCCGACATCGACTACCTCCTGGAGCACGTGAACGCCGTGCTCTCCGTGCCGCTCACCCGCGACGACGTGCAGGGCGTCTACGCCGGACTGCGTCCGCTGCTGGCCGGGGAGTCCGACGCCACCAGCAAGCTGTCGCGCGAGCACACCGTCGCCCACCCGGTCCCCGGCCTGGTCGTGGTGGCGGGCGGCAAGTACACGACGTACCGGGTGATGGCCAAGGACGCGGTGGACGAGGCGGTGCACGGGCTCGACGCCCGGGTCGCCGAGTGCGTCACCGAGGACGTCCCGCTGCTCGGCGCCGAGGGGTACCGGGCGCTGTGGAACGCGCGGGCCCGGATCGCCGCCCGCACCGGCCTCCATGTGGTGCGCGTGGAGCACCTGTTGAACCGGTACGGCTCGATGGCCGAGGAGGTCCTCGACCTGATCGTCGCCGACCCCGCGCTCGGCGAGCCGCTGCACGCCGCGGACGACTATCTGCGGGCCGAGATCGTCTACGCCGCCTCGCACGAGGGGGCCAGGCACCTGGACGACGTCCTGACCCGGCGCACCCGCATCTCCATCGAGACCTTCGACCGCGGCACCCGCAGCGCCCGTGAGGCGGCCGAACTGATGGCACCGGTGCTGGGCTGGGACAAGGACCAGATCGAGCGCGAGGTCGAGCACTACGAGAAGCGGGTCGAGGCGGAGCGGGAGTCCCAGCGCCAGCCGGACGACCTGACGGCCGACGCGGCCCGGCTGGGAGCACCGGACATCGTGCCGCTCTGACGCGGGACGGAGCGGGCGGGGGGAGGGGCCCCTGTGTGGGTGGGGCTCCTGTGCGGGACGGGCGGGCTCCTCCCGCACAGGGGCCCGCCGTGCGGAAGGGCGGCTGCGTGGAGGGGCCCGCCGCACGGAGGGGCGGGCTGCGCGAGTCGACCCGCTGCACGGAAAGGCGCGCTACTTGAGGGAGCGCTGTACGGAGGGCCGGGCCGCGCGACGCGTTCCTCGGAGGGGTCCCCGCCGCACGGAGGGGCGGGCCGGTGGGCCCGGTCAGAAGGTCGGCTCGGCCGGTGGGCCCGGTCGCGGGTCAGGGCTTCGTCTCCTCCCCCTCCGTCCCCCTCCCCGCACATCACTCGAACGAGTGTCGTGGAGCGGGATCTCCGTGCGAGGCCCGGCCGTTCTACGGATTGCGAGGGCAGAACTCGGCGGCGAGCAGCCGGGGTTCGAGGTCGGGGTCTGCGAGCGCGTCCGTGTTCACCCGGAAGGTGAGGACACGCCGTCCGTCCCCGGTGGCCGCGGTGCGCACGTAGCTGCCGGTGATCCGGCCGTTGTGCCCCCACACCGTGACCCCGCACGGGAGCCGCACGGGGAACAGGCCCATGCCGTACGCGCCGTGTGCGGTCCGGGTGTCCCGCATCTCGCGCAGCCCGTGCGGGGTCAGCAGCTCACCGCCGAGCAGCGCCGCGTAGAAGCGGTCCAGGTCGGCGAGGGTGGTCACCATCTCGCCCGCGGCCCCGGCCACCCGCGGGTCGAGAGCGGTGACGTCGGTCCCGTCGGAGGCGTAGGCACGGCCGTGCGGAGAGGGCAGCGCGGTACGGGAGCCGGGGAAGGAGGTGCCCGTCAGACCCAGCGGAGCGATGATGCGGCGCTCGGCCTCGGTGGCGTACGACTCGCCGGTGACCGCCCGGATCACCATGCCGAGCAGCACGTAGTTGGTGTTCGAGTACGAGAAGCGGCCTCGGTCGGCCGGAGGGTGGGTGAGTGCCAGGCGGACGGCCTGGAGCGGAGTGAGGGGCACGAGGCCACCGGTGTCCGCGGTGAAGTCGTGCAGCCCGCTGGTGTGGGTGAGCAGGGCGCGCAGGGTCAGCGCGCGGCCGTCGTTGCCCGTTCCCCGCACCAGCCCCGGCAGATGCCGCTCCACGGTGTCGGACAGCGACAGCCGGTGTTCGTCGGCCAGTTGCAGGACGACGGTGGCGATGAACGTCTTGGTGATGCTCCCGGCGCGGAAGTGGTCGGCGCGCGCGATGCCCTGCCCGGCGTGGGCGTAGTGCGTGCCGCTCTCCTCGCGGGCAAGCAGGGCCGAGGCGCGTGCGCCGCCGCGTGCGACGAGAAGCGGAAGGAGGGCGTCCGCGGCCGGGGAGGCAGGGGCGGACGAGGCGGTGGGGGTCAGCGCGAGCAGAGCGCAGGCCATGGCCAGAGTCAGCAGTGTCCGAAACGATGTCATCGCGCCCCCTCCCTCGTGGCGCCCATCATGCAGGGCGAGTGTCAGGAGCGATCGGGGGGTACCCGGGTTCGATACCCCGGAGCGCGGGGCGGTGTCCGCCGGTTCCCGGGCGCCGGGGAGCGGCACGCGGAGCCTGGGACGTCGTCAGAGGCACCCTGGGCGTTGGGCACTTGTCGGGTGAGAGACAATGAAGGCTCTGTCAGGGCGGGTTGCATGAGGGGACGCATGTCGGAGGCGGAGCGGGCGGGGACATCCCGTCAGGACAAGAGCGAACGTCTCCTCGCCGGGCGGTACCGGTTGGGAGAAGTGCTCGGCCGCGGCGGCATGGGCACCGTCTGGCGGGCCGAGGACGAGACCCTGGGCCGCACGGTCGCCGTGAAGGAGCTGCGGTTCCCGACCAACATCGACGACGAGGAGAAGCGCCGGCTGATCACCCGGACGCTGCGCGAGGCCAAGGCGATCGCGCGGATCCGCAACAACAGCGCGGTGACGGTCTTCGACGTGGTCGAGGAGGACGACCGGCCGTGGATCGTGATGGAGCTGGTCGAGGGCAAGTCGCTCGCCGAGGTGATCCGGGAGGACGGCCTGCTCGAACCCAGGCGGGCCGCCCAGGTCGGGCTCGCGATACTCGACGTGCTGCGCTCGGCGCACCGTGAGGGCATCCTGCACCGGGACGTGAAGCCGTCCAACGTGCTGCTGGAGTCCGGCAGCGACCGGGTGGTGCTCACCGACTTCGGTATCGCGCAGGTCGAGGGCGACCCGTCGATCACCTCGACCGGGATGCTGGTCGGCGCGCCGTCCTACATCTCGCCGGAGCGGGCGCGCGGGCACAAGCCGGGACCGGCGGCCGACCTCTGGTCGCTCGGCGGGCTGCTGTACGCGGCGGTGGAGGGCGCCCCGCCGTACGACAAGGGCTCCGCGATCGCGACGCTCACCGCGGTGATGACCGAGCCGCTGGAGGAGCCGAAGAACGCGGGCCCGCTGCGGGACGTCATCTACGGCCTGCTCACCAAGGACCCGGCGCAGCGGCTCGACGACGCCGGTGCGCGCTCCATGCTCAACGCGGTGCTCCACGCGCCCGACCGCGGGCGGGCCGAGCCCGAGCCGCTGGACGCGACCCGCGTGGTGCCGCTGCCCGCGCAGCCGGGTGAGCGGTCCGGCAGGCGCGGCGAGGAGGCCGGGGACAAGCTGCGCGGCGCGCTGCGGTCGATGCGCAAGGCGG